>JAJRTX010000296.1 GCA_021545665.1 Zetaproteobacteria bacterium | reverse complement strand
TCTGATGTATAAAAGAAATCATCACTGGGAACAATATCTTTAAGCAGGGGCGTACGCGCCACAGCCAGTAAAAGGGCATAAACGCCGGCAATAAGAAGGGTTGCCACACCCAGCCTTAACCACCCGGAAGCTAATCTCCGGCACTGTATGTCAGAGGCATGGAAGCTATATTCAGACATAATTATTTGAAGATAAACTCTTTACGGATATTATCAAAATCAATAATCAGCGTTTGCAAAGGTTTAAGCGTCACAGTTTGTTCACCGGAATAATTAAATCCTTCGACATGAATATCATCTTTCATACGCACACGAAAGTGGTGTTCGCCGGCAGACACGAGAAAGCGTTCATAGACCGGTGATGGCAAATCATGTGACAGCCCGCGTGGCGCCACCCTGGCCTGATAAATCATCTGACCATCCATCTCAAATTCGATTTCCAGCGACGCCCGCTCCCGCGAATGCTTTTTGGCACGCAACTGCGGCGGCAATTTGGCCATTTCTTCCTTGGTGCGCATATCGTGCGCCGGTTTGATGCGCTGGCCAGCGCGTGTAAAGGTAAACTTGATCAACGCCTTGTCCGCTGGCACATGCGTATAACTTGGCGAAGTTGAAAAATAGCCGATAAAGGCAACAAACAGCAGATAGGTCACGGCTTGACCAAGATAGCGCCCCCATGTGCTCATGATACGCTGCCTCCCTCATCCTTCTTGCCCCGACTCTCATCGCCGGGTTCCAATGCTGCAAGTGAAGATTCAAATGCATCAAGCTCATCGTGCAGCTTCGCCTCGTCAGACTCCGCCCCCATAAAAAACCGGATACGTTCAGGCGCCACCTTGCGGTGTAACTCCGGCTTGCGTTCCCTGTTCAGGCGCTCGCCTGTAAATTCATTGCCCAGACGATGGTAGCAATCCCCGCAACGACAGCCCGTAACCAAAACGCCGGCAGCACCCTGACGCAGGGCATAATCAACAAAGGTGGGTGGCAACATGCCGGAACACTCTACATTCACGCCAACCACGCCCGGCCTGCCCAGCTTGGTGACATGCTTGCCGACCCCATGAGAGCAGCCAAAGATAAAGATTTTCTTCTCATCTGCCTGTTGTATCGCCTCATCAACATCATCGCGCATCTTTTGAATGCCGAAATGTGGCATTTCAATCGCCGACACCAGCTTGTCCGTATTTCGGAAGGGTGCGGAAAACGGGCAGGAGCCAGTGCATATACCACAACTGACACACTTGTCTGCAACAACACGGGCTTCCTGGGTAAACCGGGTGTTGCCGTCCGAACGCGGTTCCAGACGTATGGCTTCATAGGGACAATCCAGCACGCACAGATTGCAACCGCTGCAAATGCTCAGATCGACAATAGCTGCCGGCTCACGTCGCTTGGGAGGTAACCATGGTAAGAACAGCGCAAACATAGTCGCGCCCATAATGATCGCCCACACCGTTCCCATGGACCACGACCCCATCAATGGATAAATGGCCATATAGAACCAGTCAATATTGAGCACGCTGGGGGCGAAAGTCAGATCTGCCGGAGCATGGCTGAGAGCCGGTTTATAAAACGATAAGGCCAGCAACGCCAGAGTCATCCCGATCATCAACGGCCTGGGAGGCGTCACCTTGGGATGGTGCAAGCGGTTGATATGCACCAGCATGGCGGCAAGAAGAAATAATGGCAGTCCCAAATGCGTGACCACCAGTAGTCGGAAAAGTGTGTCGGTCATGCCCTCATTGGTCAGAAAATTACGCGCCGTCGGCTCGGCAATAATGGGCAACCAGTCAATCCACTCAAATGTTCGCACAGCAATGAACTGAGCCATCTGATCCCAGACCAGCCAGTAGCCCAGCAGACCGGTAATGAGTACAATCCAGAGCATGGGTATGCCGGTAATCCATGAAAAATTGCGCCCGCCATTATAGCGGTCATTAAAAAATCGGCGCAGCAAATGCAGAATCATGGTTACGACCATGCCATCAGAAGCATATCGATGCAGGCTGCGCATCACGCCACCCAGATACCACTGTTCATGCGTCATATACTCAACCGAGGCATAGGCGCCGCTCACTGCCGTATCATAAAAAATATACACATAGATGCCGCTACCAATGAGAACATAAAGGAAGAAGAAGGTCAGGGCTCCGAGATAATACAGAGGGTTATTTTCTTCGCCAAAGACACGGCTGGTCATACCCTCCACCAGCTGGAATGTACGCCTGCCACCAAGTTGAATCATTTTCAACAAACGGTATATGAAGTTGCCCTGATGAGACTTATCCAAGCCATGCCCCCTTGATTGAAAAAATAATACTTAAGCCGTATTATTCATGAATGAATGCGGGCTAAAGACATATTCTGCAAAGAGTATCAAAAAAACCGGGACAAAGAACCCCATGATAATTATGGTTGAAGAACCATGTGCATAATGTGGCTCAAGTATCCTGCAAACGCTGCCGCATAGCATCAATGGCACCTTGCAACTCCTGCCTGTCCGGCGAAGCTGCCTGACAATAAGCTATACGATCACGATCCACCGAATGGCGCAGATAAGGCCTGCGCTGATTGTCCATACGCTCCTGTAACCATACTCCGCCCAGCCGATTATAGCAATCCCCCGAGCGACAACCTGACAGCAACACAGCAGCTGCGCTATGCAGTAACGCATGCTCTATAAAAGCCGGTGGCAACATACTGATACAGGGCAAGACAATATGGGCCACATCCTCTGCCGCATGTAAACGAATATCTACGCCATGCCTACATCCGAACAGTAAAATTTTATGCTGCGCGGCGATGCCATCCAGTGACTCCATCACCTCTGTACGCAGGTTGTTAACGCTCCATTGCGGCATCTCAATGCCACTTTTCAACAATGATGCTCCGATCAGAGACATCGTGGTTGAATGGCGGAACGGATTGGATGATGGGCAGGAACCGGTACATATACCGCATTGAACACAGTTGCTGGCAATCACCTGAGCCTCCTGTCGAAATAGAGGATGGGCATCACTGCGCTGCCGCATGGCGATAGCTTCATACGGACAATCATCGGCACACAGGCCACAGCCGCTACAGTAATCCAGATTCACAACCGCCACCGGCTCAGACTCCGGACCTGGCAACAGCAGGGGCAAAAACAGTAGCAGCAGTGTCACGCTGCCCAACAGAACCCATACCGCCGTTATGGACCAGATATTCATCAGCGGATAGGCGAACATGTAAAACCAGTCCAGATTCAGTGTATTGATCGCAATATCCAGACTGGCGCGCTCATGGCTGACCGCAGGTTGTATCAGTGACAGCAACAGCAATGCAGCCAGCGTCCCTGCTGCAAGACCGACTGGCGGCATAATTTTTGCATGACTGACCCTTTTGATGTGCACCAGCATCGCAGCAAGCATAAACAGCGGTATGCCGATATGAGCGACAATCAACAAGCGAAAGAACAGATCCGTCACATCCGAATTAAGCAGAAAATTGCGTGCCATAGGGGATGAAAAAATAGGCAGTATGTCCAGCAATTCGGATGTACGCACAGCAATAAATTGTCCCATCTGATCCCAAACCAGCCAGTAGCCAATAATGCCACTTAAATACACCAGAATCAGCAGCGGCACGCCAGTCACCCAGGAAAACCAGCGCGCACCATGAAAGCGTCCCATTACCATTTCTCGCAGGAGGTGCAGGACCATGACCAGAACCATGCCGTCAGCAGCATAACGGTGCAGGCTGCGCAGGACGCCCCCCAGATACCATTGCTCACGCGTCAGATATTCAAGCGTATCAAAGCTCCCGGCGACTGTCGATTCATAATAGAAAAACAGATATGTGCCGCTTGCCAGCATGATGTAAAAAAAATAGAAGCCGAGATCGCCGAGATGATAGAAAGGACTGTTATCACCGAAAGCAATCTTGAACCATGCCTCAATGCGCAACAATATGGCCCGGCCTAATCGCGACAACATAACACCAGAGACATAACTTTATAAAACTTGAAAACGGATGCGTTCACCATTTGCGAAGGAAATAGACAAGAAAAATGCCCGTGATTGTTAATAGAAACGCACCGACAGACATGCCAAATATCATGGCATAGTTAACTTTATAGGTATCCGTTGTAGGATCATAGGTAGTGCAAAACAGGCGCACCCTGCTGACAAATGTCGACAGGTCGAACGCTACCGCGCTAGTGCCGAATACCAGTTCTCTCATAGCTCCGGTAAGTAAAACAGAATCCACTTCCATGCCGTAGATCTGTCGGAATATTTTGCCTTCTCCGTCCACCACCGTAACCTGAATTAAATGATCAAAGCCTTTAGATGAAGGCGTGTAGAGAAAACCCAGATCTGTAGTCAGGCGATCCATGGCGGCTTTGTCCGCACTCAGGAATGACCAGTTCTTTGCTCCGCTTACGCCCTGCTGACGCGCAAAACTACGCATTCTCTCCGGCGTATCGTAACTCACGTCAAAACCTATCGTAATTACATGAAAGGCATCCTCGCCCACTGCGCTGTTAACCGTATCGATAGCCTTGGCAAGATTCTTTGTTGTTGTCGGGCAGATATGAAAGCAACTGGTATAAATCATGCTGATCAGCAATGGTTTACCACGGTAATCAGCCAGCGAAACAGTACGGCCCCGGCGATCCTGAAATTGATAACCCTCAAGACTGCGCCCGATAGCATCCTGACTAATTTTCAGAGCCGAATCACTGTCATAACCCTCAGTAAATGATTTCATGGCAGCGCCAGTTTGCATCTTGTGCATAGTTGACTGACCAACTTTCGCTGCCGATTCAGCGCCGGATTGTTGCTCTGGAACCAGAGCCGAGGCGCTTGCAGTGGTCATTAAAAACCATGCCAGTCCGAATGTGAAGATTTTCATCCAAGCCATTACTTTGGTTCTCCATTGTCAAATCAGATAAATAGTCCGGACTAGTTAAAGGCGCCCCGGTTGCCAAAGCACGCCTCATAGCAACGACTATGCGTTATTAACATGAAAGAATTATTAACATGAAACAAATAACGCTCCTGTATAATGCTTTCATTAAACTAAAAGGAGCCCCATAACGGGGCTCCTCCTTTTTTCAATGTGAAACGTATCAAAGCTTCAATATAACGGGCTTGATACGCCTCAGGGCTTGCGGGGTTACTTAGTGAATTCCCCAGATTGTTGCCATATACTTGAACTGAGCAAAGTAATAGACAATAAGGAATGTCAGCAGCACCAGACACAGCACCAGAGAACCCGGTACTTCCAGACCCTTGATGTGCGGTTCTGTTCCACCATGCAATCGGGCCGCGACCACGCCTGCCGGCTCGGCCAGTGGAGGCACAACGCCTGACGCTACGGTTTTACCCATAAACGTACCCATCATGGAAATGATATAGAACAATGCGCCAACACCACCGATGGCTCCGCCGATTTCACCGACAGTCATCAGCATGTGCACTGTAGCTGAGAAATCGAACTTCAGCGCCGCATCAGCATAGGTGATGTCCCAGTGACGCCTTGGTACGCCCAGATGGCCAGCAGCCATCAGGAATACTGCAAAGGTGCCCATGCCCAGGCCAAACAGCCATGTGGATAGCTTGGCCAGCTGCGGGAAGGCCAGTTTCTTCCGGGTCAGCAATGGCACGAACCAGAACGAAAAGGCGAAGAATGCCAGAGTCGTACCAGTTGCCACCGTGCCATGGAAATGGCCGGGAACATATATTGTGTTATGAATGATCATGTTGATCTGCTGATTACTCATGGTCACTCCGGTAATACCGCCAAGGAAGCCGAACAGCACAAGCGACAGGAAGAAGCCGGAGAAAACAGGATTATCCCACGGCGCCTTGCGCAACCACTCAAACAGACCATTCGACAGACCCCGACGCCGCTGCGCCAGTTCAATACCGCCAGGTACGGTCAGACCGTGAATCAGACTGCCCAGCACTGCCAGATAAGCAGCATAGGAGGTGTTGAATGTACGCCATGCGAAGCTGGACCCCGGATCAGACAGCAGATGATGCACAGAACCGAGCTGCAGGGCGAACAGATACAGCACGAATGCCATGCGACTCACCTTCTCATTGAGTGGGCGAGCGCCGAATAGCACTGCTGCGAGCGTATACCAGATGGTAATATGTATAACAATATTCATCTGTTGCGTGGAATGAGCCAAGGCCCAGAATACAACGCGGTACATCTGCGCATCAATATTCGCGACGAGTCCCATCGACCATAGCAAAGTAGGAATCATAATGACCGCGCCCATCACCCATGTAAAGATGGCAATAATAGCGTAGATCAGACTTCCGAAAGTCGCCAGCGGCATGGAGCCCTCATAGGTCCGCTCATTCTTGGCCTTAACCAACGTGGCGATAATGATGAACATCGGAATCAGTGCGCCAACGGCGAACAGGATCACACCAACATAGAACAGCGGATGGGCCTTCAATGGCGGATAAGCTGAGAACATGACCGTAGCCTGACCCAGAAGCACCATGACCGTAGCCATTGCCGAACCTATCAGCATCAGCCAGAAGCTCAGCCATGCGATTTTCGGCGTCGCCAGCCGGGCATTGATCGGTGACGTACAGAAGTAATAGGCAACGCCTACTTCAAAGAAATGACACCAGAACAGTAGTACGGCCGCACCATGACCGGTCAGGGCAATATAAAACAGCTCGGATGGCAGAAGGTGTACAGCCGGCCAGCGTGTCAGTGCAACCAGCATACC
>JAJRTX010000017.1 GCA_021545665.1 Zetaproteobacteria bacterium | reverse complement strand
TTTCAAGAGATTGCGTGGATTGAGTAAGATGATGGCGACAAAGGCGTAAAGCTACATTTCTGCGAACCTGACGGGGACTTAGGCCAGCAAAGGCCGTTATACTGATAAGGTCAGAAATGTGCAGCGAATTCCATCAGGGCCAGAAGCTACCAAGCTTCATAAACAGGCCGGATATATGTATGCAAGTTCCTTACTTGCCAATCAAACTTTTTCCTTGCAACGCGGGACGGACCATATATGAGTCTGTTAACAGACTCTTGCCCCGGATTATAACATGGCACTGCTGTTTTATTATTCTTGTTTCATCCTGATGCCAAACATCAGATTAACAACGTCTCCATAATGACTGGCATAATGAATCGTCATGCCTTTACAAACATTTTTTGGTAATTCATCCACATCTACTCTGTTAGCAGTCGGAAGAATCACTTCTGTAATGCCTAAACGCTTGGCTGCCAGCAGTTTCTCACGCTCGCCTCCGATAGCGAGGATATCGCCTGTCAGTGTTAATTCACCAGTCATGGCCATGCGTTCAGGCGCACGCGCCAATGCCAGAGACAGTAAAGCTGTGGCTAGCGCAGCACCTGCCGAAGGACCATCTTTTTTGACTGCGCCTTCAGGCACATGCAGGTGGATAAATGCCTTATCAAAGAAATCTGCTGGTGCACCGAACCGGGCCAGGTTCCCTATAATATAGGAATAGGCTATTTCTGCCGACTCCTCCATCACCTTGCCCAATTGCCCGGTAATTTTCATGCCTCGCTGGTCACGATGAGCAATGGTTGCTTCCAGAGTCAACGTTGTTCCACCCATGGCGGTCCATGCCAAACCAGTACTCAGACCAATACCAAGTTTGATGGCCGGTTCGCGAAACCGTGGTTTGCCAACAAAGTCTTCGAGATTCGATACGCCGATACGAATCGGAGCCTGCTCGGATTTATCGACCAGTTTACGGGCTACCTTGCGCAAAATCTTTCTCAACAGTTGCTCAACCTGACGTACGCCCGGTTCACGCGCATAGTCTTCAACCAGATGCTCAACCGCTGCCCTGGTCAGTGATACATCGCTGGCTGAAAAAGCATGTTCTTTCAATTGCGCCGGCCACAGATGTTTGCGAGCAATCTCGACTTTCTCTTGCACCATATAACCGGGCAGGCGAATAATTTCAGCCCGATCCAGCAGTGGTCCCGGCACCGTATCCAGTTGATTTGCAGTCAGTAAAAACAGCACCTGCGATAAATCAAAACGAACATCCAGATAGTGATCCATAAAGTCATAGTTCTGTTCCGGATCAAGCACCTCAAGTAATGCTGAAGCAGGATCTCCTCTGAAATCTGAACCTATTTTGTCCACTTCATCGATCATAATCACCGGGTTGGAAACTTTGACGCGTTTCAACGCCTGTACAATTTTACCCGGCATCGCACCTATATAAGTGCGACGATGGCCTTTGATCTCTGCCTCATCGCGCATGCCGCCTACGGAAAAACGATAAAACGGTCGTCCCACAGCATCAGCAATTGCCTTGCCTAATGAGGTTTTACCCACGCCCGGAGGTCCGACAAAGAGAATGATCGAACCACCAACCTTCCGTTTACGTGCCCCAACTGCAATGAATTCAAGAATGCGATCCTTGACATCTGCCAGGCCGGAATGATGCTTATTCAAAGACCGTGAGGCTGCTTTCAGATTATATCGGTCGCGACAGGTTTTCCCCCAGGGCAAACAGGTCAACCATTCCAGATAATTTCGTGTCACGCCGTATTCCGGCGATGCTGTCTCCAGCATGGATAATTTATTCAATTCCTCATCAAATACTTTGGAAGCTTCTTCACTAAACACAAGCTTCCCGGCCTTCTTTCTGAAGTCATTTACTTCTTTCTCACGCGGGTCTTCATTCATGCCCAATTCACGCTGGATCTCATGCAGCTGCTCGTGCAGGAAAAACTTGCGCTGCTGTTCTGAAACACGTTCATCAATATTTTCACGAATGCGTGCCTGCACCTTGCTGACATTGAGTTCTCTGTTCAGCAAAGTAATAACTTTTTTCAAGCGATCGAATATCGGAAATGTTTCAAGTATGTCCTGCAAATCTTCGCGGCTAGCCGTAGTCAAACTGGCAGCGAAATCAGCCAGCCTGTTCGGCTCATTGACATCAAAACGCGATGAAAACAGTCGCAACTCTTCCTCATAGAGAGGATTATGTTTAAGCAATTCCTTAATGGTGTTAATAATCGCAACTGTATAGGCACGCAGAGTGATATTATCTTCATAGGAGGTCTCACTGCGATAGCGCGCCTTTACCCGAATCGGATTTTTATTGGTTATGAAATGTTCAATACGCAGGCGGCGCAGGCACTCGACAACCAGATGCAGGCCATGTCCTTCGATTTCTACTGCCTTGACCACGCGGGCTATAACACCTACTTCAAACAGATTCTTTGATTCATATAATTCATTTTCATCGCGTACCAGTACAAGACCAATATACTGTTCCTGATGCTTTGCCAGTTCATGTACAAGCTGTGCCATCTCTTCACTTTCGTAGACCAGTGGCACAACCAGCCCCGGAAACAGGGGACGATTGGATAATGGCAGCAAGGTCAGCGTGTCCGGCAAGGAATCATCAGCAGGAACCAGCGACGCTTCTCTGGCCTCAACTGCCTCATCGCTATCAGCAACAGTGGATTTATTTTCAGACAGGATTTCGGAATCTTTCGAACTTTCAGATGTCATGATTCTTTTTTAAGGTAAATTTCATCACTTTTCAAGCTTGAATTTACATAATACAATCTCCATATTCCAGGAACAGCACTTTCAAGGGGTTTTCAATGCAGTGGTTCAAAGGTATTTTTCTTCTAATTATCACTAACTTACTGATATTTTTCACGCTGGCCATTACCGGCTCCATTCTAATTAACGTTATTTTACCCAACTTTGGTATCGACTTGCGTGGTAGCGTTGCCATGCATGAGTTTGCCTGGGCTATGGTATTCGGTTTCGGCGGGGCTTTCATTTCACTGTTCATGTCCAAATGGTTGGCCAAACGCGGAATGCGTATGCAACAGGTCACAAACCCGTCCACACCCAAGGAAAAGGTCGTTTACAATACAGTCAAAGAACTGGCTCAGCGCGAAGGCGTTAAAATGCCGGAAGTCTGGGTCTATTGGGATGATGTACCCAATGCCTTTGCCACCGGGCCAACGCGCAATAATGCCATGGTAGCCGTCTCCTCAGGCCTGGCCATGAACCTCTCCGAAGCTGAACTCAAAGCAGTCATTGCCCATGAAATGGGCCATGTCACCAATGGCGACATGATGGCGACCACGCTGTTGCAGGGATTAATGAATACCTTTGTCTATTTCCTTGCCCGCATGATTTCACGACCGCTGATGGAGCGGAATTACTGGATGGGGTTCATGGTGTATATGGCTCTACAATTTGTGCTGTCCATTCTGGCTATGATTCCTATCTGCTGGTTTTCGCGCCGCCGCGAATTCAAAGCCGATGCCTATGCCGCTCAAGCTGTTGGTGCGACATCAATGATCTCGGCATTACAGAAAATTTCAGCCTTATCCCACCAGACACTGGCCACAGAGCAACGCAAAGAGGGCATGAGTGAGGATGCCCTTGCCACCATGAAAATTCACGGCCAGACCAAGGGAGTATCACATTTGTTTGCCACTCATCCTCCCACTGAAGCACGCATTGCTGCGTTAAAGGCTCTGCCGCACTCATAATTTTTTTTACTGCAACTGGCGTGTTAAAGCACGGCAGCATTTTCCCCGCCACCCTTTAGTATGTAATACTGGAACAAGCTTCAAATCCTGTCGGATATAAACAGAAACAGATCTTCTGCCTCTACTTATCCTCCAACCAGGGAGCTCATTGCAAAACTCGTGGGCTCTATGGCACTATGGCACTGAATGATCAAAAGCCATAACTCACTGGAAATATGTTAAATCTACTATATTTTTTATTATCTATCTTCAGGAGTAAAACCACCGGCTTTGAGCCGGTCAGCTTCAGCTTGATGTTCATAATCTCTCCTCCTGTTTTGGCTCGCCCATTGGGTGAAAGCCAAAACAGGAGGAGAGATTATGAACTATAGTA
>JAJRTX010000295.1 GCA_021545665.1 Zetaproteobacteria bacterium | reverse complement strand
CAGGAAGCTTGCACTGCGTTGCAACTTTTGGAAAGGGCGAGCCATTCCCTGCAAGTTGCGCCTTGTTCAAGCTTCCTGGCGAAGCTCTGAAACCTGCATTTTGAGGTATCACGGGTATATATATTCACTAGCGGGTTGAACCTGAAATAATATTTGAACCACAGAGGACACGAAGGCTCACAGAGAAGTTTTTTGTTGTTACACAGGATTATGAGTCCGGAGCGGCTAAGGTACTGAAGATATTACATTTAGTTCACAACAACCTCTGTGTACCCCTGTGACCTCTGTGGTTCAAAAATACTATTTGATATATGCACACCTGTTTTGGCTCGATGCTAATGGAAAATCTGAATAAATCAGCTCTCCCTTAACTGTGATGCAGTTGACATTTTCCAGCTACACAATCCCACCATCCATACCGATAATTAAAACGTAATAAAACATCAGGGCAAACCCGGCGAAAGGCGGGGACGCAAAGCTACCGATCTAAAGGCTGCCAGATACGGGCATCCCATGACGGCGGAGCTGCCGGAACCTTTTCTACTGTGTTCCGAATATTTCCAGTACGTCACTGCCCTGACTTCGCTATACGTTATTTATGCAGACAGGTCAGGTATGAGCATACAGCCCAAAGTAGTTTCTCTCGACACACATCCCGCTCATGGCGGCGTCAATGGCCGGGTCAAGGCTCAAAAGCTTCTGGAGACATTCAAAAACCAGAGTACCCAGTATGCCCGGACCCTGATGCAGCAAATGTTTGATAGCGCCGATGATCGCCTGTTTGAAATGGCGGAAAAAGCCGACAACAACACTGATCAGTCTGTCTACTTTGATTCCATGCGCATCGTCCGTCTAAAACGCAAGGAGATTGAATCTGATTACCGCAAAAATATAGAAAGCCTGTTTTCCGATTTCTGGAATCCAAAACCAGTCAGCCATGAAACAAGTCTGAATGAGAGTGATCTTTCCTGCGAAAACATGTCGCTCATGGAGGAAGTAGATCTGGAAGAATCACTGGCCATCAGTACGTTGACCACCAAAATTCGCAGCAACTTTGCGCAGGACATCCACGCTATCGAACAACGACTGACACAACTTGCCCCCGGCATCGAGATGAGTCCGGAAACCAACCCGCTTGATCCAGAAAACCTGTGTACTGCCTTTAAGGAAGCCACCGAGACGCTGGATACTGAAATCAAGATCAAGTTGATCATTTACAAACTCTTCGATCAACATATTAATGAAACCATCGGTAACCTGTATCAGGCAATCAACAGCACCTTTACAGAAGCGGGCATCATGCCAAAAATCAGGACTCGCATACCACGGCAGCCAGCCTCAGCAGGTTTGCCAGGCCAACCTGCAACACAAAATGAGGGAACGGCAGCGGATAATAGTTTTTCAACTCCGATAGAAGCATTTGATCCCAATACAGCCACAGCAGGTTCTGAAGTGCTGGTTCCTCTGCAACAGTTACTGGCGCAGACGGGTATTAGCAATCCAGCCATCGGCAACCTGCAACCCGGCATCAACGGAACCCCAGGCATGGGTCAACATACTGCAGGTGCGTCTGTAGCCGGACTTCCTACCAGCTCCAGCGAACAGATTTTCAGCGCACTGAATAATATCCAGTCCGTTACCACCGCCCTGCCACAGGGTGGCACACCTCAGGAAATCAGCTCACAAATCAAGACTATGCTGGTCAATCAGGTAACAGAAACCGCTGGACAACCGGTTAATATTAACGCTGTTGACAATGGCATTATTGACGTCGTGTCCATGCTGTTTGAATTTATCCTTGATGACGAAAACCTGCCTGCTGCGGCAAAGGCCGAAATTGCACGCCTGCAGATTCCCATGCTGAAAGTCGCGGTTATCGACAAAGAATTTTTTAGCACTCAGGGACACCCGGCTCGGGTTCTGCTGAATACTCTGGCAAAAGCCGGAATTGGTCTGGATGAAAGCGCCCAGAAAGAAAACAACCCCATTGTCCTGCAGATAGAACAGTCCGTTGAAAAAGTCATCACTGAATTCGAGGATGAAGTCAGCATATTTAGCCATGTGTTGGAAGAATTTAATACCTTCATGGATGAACAACATGAACGTGAAAATTCTGCTGAAGAATCTGCACTTGCTGTTTTTCAACACAAGGAAGAAGTCGCACTGGCGCAGGCCTGGGTTAAAGAAACATTGGAAGAAGTACTGACTGACAAACAGTTACCGGAACAGATCGAAAAAATTATTCAGGGTCCCTGGCGTGATGTCATGTTGCATACCTACCTGAACGAAGGAGAAAGTTCCGCACTGTGGAAAAACCAGCTTCGTTTTATCGACGTGCTGGCATGGTCAATTGAACCCAAGAAAATGTCTCTGGATAAAAAGAAACTGGGCAACATCATCAAACAACTGATACATACTCTGCGTGAAGGGCTGGCGAATATTGATTACCCGCAGGACAAAACAGACAAACTGTTCAATGCCCTTGAAGCCTGGCACCTGGCCAGTGTACGCGGTATGTTGCATCAGGACGATGCAAGTGAAGCAGAGAATGATGCCGCCATGAGCAGTATCCAGCAACAAAATCCCGAAGCCTCATTCTTCCTGTTCGATGAAACAAATTCCAGTGAACCAGAAACTGATAGCGATCTCATCGAACAACTTGCAGAGATCGAACAGGATCTCAATGCACTTGAAAACACCGACCTCAGCGCATCTATCGCCAGTGTCACCGAACATGCCGAAAATAATGACACTTCAACCATCGATCAGACTATTGCTGATATGGAACAACAGGTGGCCTCTCTGTCAGAACTGGAAGACATGCTTAATGAGGTGCTTGAAGACTCTGATAATGAAACTGAAGATCGGGAAGTCATGGAAGACATCGTACTCAGCAGCTGGGAAGAATCGGAGACTGCGGATGATTATCCTGAAGATGAATATCTCGACATCGCCCGCCATATGGAAGCCGGAAAGTGGGTTGAATTTTTTGATGAAAATGGCAATGCCCAACGTGCCAAACTGGCCTGGAAGAGTGAGCTGCTTGGCGAATACACCTTCCTCAACTGGAAGTTCGATGTGGTTGCCGACAAAACCCTGTTCGGCCTCGCCGCCGATCTGCGATGCGGTCGAGCAAAAGTCATCAATGACATTCCCATTCTTGATCGTGCTTTGACTGCGGTCCTCTCCGGCATCAAACGTAGCGCCTGAAAAATAGTATTTCTGAACAAACTGCCCCAAGGCCAGACTACAGGGCATTCATTACAGATTCCCTTTAAGTAAAGATATGGCTGAAGTTGCAACAACAGAAAACTGCGGAAAATGACCCCAAAGAGATTAAAGTATTTTAAATACTCGCCGAAATTATAGCGTAACTCTTGTCTTTCACTGTTGAAATAAAGGAAATTAATCATGTTTAAGAAAGAAACACGTCCCAGCTTCTCAGGTTTTGTCCGAATTCTATTCTCCGTCTTACTTATCACCTTTGCTCTTGGAACCGGTGCCTG
This sequence comes from Zetaproteobacteria bacterium, assembly GCA_021545665.1. Next base: position 4,761 of record JAJRTX010000295.1, on the reverse strand, counting down.
TAGCAGTGGCGGCGAAAGCACATCCGCATCCGGCAGTGCTCAGTAAAAAATAATGATCAACAAGGACTTAGCCATGAAAAGATATCTCTCCCGTTCTATTATTTCCCTATTTTCCCTGCTGTTACTACTAGGCGTTGGCAACCCGGCCTGGTCACTGACCGTCGGTGAAGAGTACACCATTACCATTGAAAAAATTAACAGCGATGGCAGCCTGACTTCGGGTAGCACTTCACTCGAAATTAGCACCACCGCCACTGCCGACTCAGATGGAAAACTGTCCTTTGCCTTCAGTAGCGGAGTCCCGGATAACAGCAGCTGTAACTTTATGGTCGTAACCCTCACCAACAGCAGCGATGCGGTTGAACGCAAAAGTCTCGTCCCCTGTCCCGATGCAGGTAAGGCCTTACCTTTAGGCGTATCTGGCGTTACCCAGAAACAGGCGGATGCCCTAATTGAAGCTTTTGCGACAGCCGGCTCGGATGACCCCATTCTGGCTATATTTGGCTTCACTATTGTCCGTTCTGAAGGTATTACTTCAGCCGAACTATCGACTATGGCCAACATCTGTTATGAGGGTATTGCGGGGACGGGCGGTTTTGTGGATGACATGACCGGCAAAGGCGTTACCACCGCCCAGTTGCTAACATACCGCAATAAAATTATTTCCCTGCTGGCGGATCCAGATACCGGCTACAGTAAATTGCTAAAGGATTCAGTTGACGTTTCCAGTACCAATGACTCCACCCTTGAAGCCGCCAAACGCGGTGAAGCCGCTGCCAAACTGTTAAGTTACCTTGTTCAGGCAGCCACAACGGCTGGATTCAGTCAGGACCGCATCATGGAAGCTTTTAATGCCATGGGCGCTATTGCGGTTCCGTTAATTACAGCCGCAACGAACAATGGCAATATATCTGCAGCAACCGCCCAATCCATTAATTCCAGTGTCGGTGGCGGCATCACAAAACTCAAAGCTGATCGTGGCGTTGAAAAATATACCCAGGCATTAGCTGCCCTGGGCGCTAGCGGAAGCGATCTAACTACGTTTACAACCGCGGCGAATACGCTGACCACAACCATGACTGCGGCTTTTGCTGAATTTGATAAGGTGTTTAATGGTTCAGAAACCGACACCGCAGTGAGTGCAGCAGAAACCACTCTGGGAAATACGATGAGTGCGGCATTTAGTACATTTATCACTAGCACATCCGCAAGCACTGCACGAATCACCACCATGGCTAATAATATAAATACAGCACTAGGTGGTTCCTATGTAACCGCAGCAGACTTTAAATTTCAGAAAGACAATGGCGATAACACCTTAAGTCCTATTAATTGGCCAATTATGATGGTTATCCCAACTGACTGGTTGTCCTCACTTAAAACAGCAGGCGGTAGTCTGAGCTATACCGTTGATACTCTGGCTATCCCATCCAACTTGTCTGGCACACTTAGTTCCCGTACCGACTACAGCTCACTCCCCACCCCGTATCGGCAACTGTTTGAAATTCAGGAAGATGTCATGATTCGAGAATTCAAACGTTTCTCCGACATGGATAGTGCTGGCGGAGATATGGACACAATGAATACAATAGAAAAAGCGTTCTCTGATGGTATACAAACACTTATTGGCAATATCGGCGGTACTACTGATGGCAGTACCGCTATCACTACCGCACAAAAAGAAGCCCTGGTGGAATTAATGAAGTCACCGCAATTCTAAGCAACAAAACAAAGAAACAAAAAAAGGGGAACCGTATAGTTCCCCTTTTTTTATGTCTGTCATCAAGTGAGTTCAGGATGCTGCCTGCTTGTGCAAAAAGCCAAAGTCACCAAGCCACTCGCCACCACGATAATCAATCGTTAACCATTTGGGTGAAAAGGCTTCAGGTTTTGCGACCGGGAATTCTGTCACCGGTGATTTTTTCCTGCCACTTCAATATTGCGAGAATGTCATCATCAGCCTGAAACTAATCGCTAACTTGTCGGTAACCTGAAAACAATCACTAACAGCATGATCTTAAAAATAAACTTTCAAGCGAACCCGGCAACTGAAATGCAGTTCCATATGCAGCGTACCTTCACTTCATGCCCTGCAAGCGCACGTTCAGCAGCACGGCTCAGACTAACCCTGACCGGTTTTCCTGACATATCAACTATTTTCTGCATATGACCTCCGCTGTTGTTTTCATTTTAACTTGCCAGCCATCCCGTATCCCGGGTGTCAATTAATAATTTATTGACTAAATTTAGACAATGCCCACCTAAAAAACAGGCCAATAGCACTACTTTATTTGTGCTGGTATCAAGTTTCCGGTGGACCAACCGATAATTACTTCAGTCATCCTACGAGTATCTACACAATGGCCAAAGCACAACAATCCTTCACTTCTGAGGAACATTCCGCTCAAATTGAAATTCTGCTGTTTTATCTTAATTCCAGATTACCCTTTGGCATTAATGTCCTCAAGGTCAAGGAAATCATTCCCATGCCAAAGCTGACCCAGTTGCCCAATGCCAACCCGGTTATTTGCGGCGTTGCCAGCTTACGAGGAACAACCCTGCCGGTTATCGACCTGGCAAAAGCCATTGGCCAGAGTTCTGCTTCGACCTCAGCATCTGTCCAGACTTCGGTCATCATCACGGAGTTTAACCGAGGCCTGCATGGTTTCCTGGTCAACCGCGTAGATCGTATCGTTTATCGTAATTGGGAAGATATCCTGCCTCCCCCCAATACGCTGGGCACTTCAACTTACACTTCGGGTGTTACCAGTGAAAATGATGAACTAGTCCAGATACTGGATCTGGAAAGTATTATCGCCACATTTGATTCCGTCACTGATGCTGATTATGCCCGTATCTCGACAGAGGGGCTAAATACTCAAAACAGACGTCAGCGAATTCTGGTGGTGGATGATTCAGCCATGGCCCGGACACAGACCGTGCGCACCCTGGATTCTCTGCAAGTCCCCTATGTCATGGCACGAGACGGTAAAGATGCGATGGATGTGCTGATGAAACTAAATGGAGACGATGCGGATCCAGCCGATGCTATCAGCCTGGTACTCTCGGATATCGAAATGCCGGAAATGGATGGTTACAGCCTGACGCAGCAGATCCGACAGACCCCCTCTCTGGCCAACCTGTATATCCTTTTACACACATCCCTCAATGGCGCCATCAACACAGAGCGTGCAAAAGAATGTGGCGCCAATGCCGTGCTGACCAAGTTTGTACCCGAAGAACTGGCTGCACAGGTTATCCATGGTTTGAAACAGACCACAATAAATCACGCCTGAAGATATACCTGCCGGAATTTTCTGGACAATAGAATCTTCATGCTACGCGTGTCCAGATGAAATCACATTCATCTGGACACGCGTAATCAGTCTGAATAGCAACCTGTCTGCTCCTGAATTTTATTTATAAATTAGCGGAGCATTTTGCTACAGCCTCGAGCAAACTGAGACTGTTGTGTTCCCCCCCTGCGGGAAACCTTAAACAGGAATTACATTTGAGGCTTGCAAGCCTTTAGGTCCACGTTCAATCTCAAATGTTACCGCCTGACCTTCATCCAAAGATTTATAACCTTCTGCAGTAATTGCGGAAAAGTGGACGAATACATCCTCACCACCATCTTCCGGTGCAATAAACCCAAAACCTTTAGAATTATTAAACCACTTTACAGTTCCATTACTCATAAAAACAACCTCGGTACAAATGTTACAACTTTTTGTTTAAGTCCTTGTGGACTGTATTTATTGAAGGAATAACAAATAAGATACTCATCCCCATGTTGTATTCCCCCCCTGTTTTACTGCCCCAGTGCTATACACAGTACAGTAGTTGCACGCAGTATAGCTAATAATTCTATCAATGTGATTATTTTATTCCGCAAAAAATGTTTAAAATCGGCATAATTTTTGCTGTTTCTCCGTTGACGCGCATAGCGACTATTGAATAAAAGCATCAACCGCAGCTACATCATTAGCCCGTGGTTTTATTTGAAGCATCACTATATATTTCAGCTCCCGCCTTAACAAATTCCTGTGCTTTTTCCTGCAGGCCTTTTTCCAATGCATCCATTTCATTCAGCCCCTGTGCGGCAGCATAATCACGCACGTCCTGGGTGATTTTCATGGAGCAAAAATTGGGTCCACACATGGAACAGAAATGTGCGACCTTGTGTGCCTGTTTGGGCATGGTTTCATCATGAAATTCCTGCGCTCGATCTGGATCCAGACCAAGACTGAACTGATCTTCCCAGCGAAATTCAAAGCGCGCCTTGGACATCGCATTGTCACGTATTTGCGCACCAGGGTGCCCCTTGGCCAGATCGGCGGCATGGGCGGCAATCTTGTAGGTGATGATACCTTCCTTGACGTCATCGCGGTTGGGCAGGCCCAGATGTTCCTTGGGCGTCACATAGCAAAGCATGGCGCAACCGTACCAGCCAATCATGGCGGCACCGATACCCGAGGTGATGTGATCATAACCCGGTGCAATATCCGTCGTCAGCGGCCCCAGTGTGTAGAACGGCGCCTCGTCACAGCATTCCAGCTGCTTATCCATATTTTCCTTGATCATATGCATGGGCACATGTCCCGGCCCTTCAATCATGGTCTGTATATCATGCTTCCAGGCAATTTTGGTCAACTCACCCAGTGCTTCCAGCTCCCCAAACTGAGCCGCATCGTTGGCATCAGCAATGGAACCGGGACGCAAACCATCGCCCAGCGAGAACGCCACGTCATAGGCTTTCAT
>JAJRTX010000016.1 GCA_021545665.1 Zetaproteobacteria bacterium | reverse complement strand
GCTGAGCTGGAGGAGTACGAACGTGATGTGCTCTATCCACTCGCCACCGAACAAGTGGAGATCGACCTCGATGATGGCGTGAAAGTGAATTACAACAAGTTTGGTTCGGCCTTACGAAAAATACCCGGCCTTACGGTGAAGAAGTAGGAGAAACGACGCATATGAATGTTAATCAAACACAATTGATCGAAGAAGAGGTCGAAGGGCTGGATAGAGACGAGGATTCTTCTCTCGGTGATTATCCTATTGATACCTTATTGATTCGAAATGAAAACCGTACCGTGCACGATGTATTAAGGCGGATTGAGAAAGGCACTTTCATCATGGATCCGGATTTTCAGAGAGATTTTATCTGGAAGGAAGATAAGCAGGGAAAATTGATCGAGTCGGTCTTGATGCGCATTCCATTACCTGTTTTTTATTTGGCAGAAAACCAAAAAGGTGAAATGGTGGTGGTCGATGGATTGCAGCGTCTTTCAACATTTCAGCGTTATGTGAATAACGAATTTGCGTTAAAACTTCCTCATCAGAAAGAATTGCACAATAAAAGATTCGATGATCTCTCGCCCAAGCTTCAGAACCGTATCGAGGATTGCAATCTTATCCTCTATGTTATTGACGCAAAAGTTCCTGTACAGGCGCTGCTGGATATTTTTGAACGGGTTAATAGCGGCATACCTTTAACACGTCAGCAGATGCGTAACTGCCTATTTTCTGGGCAGGCCACTAAATTCCTTAAAAAAGAAGCGAGCACAGAATTATTCAAGAAAGCAACCGGCGGCAGTCTTGATCCTAACAAGATGAGAGACAGGGAGTTTATTAATCGATTCTGTGCATTTCAGCTGCTAGGTCTGGATGGCTACAAAGGTGATATGGACGATTATTTAGCAAAAGCTTTAGAACACATGAATAAACTAGAAGATAATGAGCTGGAAAGGCTATCGTCTGATTTTAGAGTGTCACTAAAAAATAACACGACAGTATTCGGAAAATTCGCCTTTAGAAAACATTTTAGTGATACAGGTAGGCGCAGTGTTATTAACGCCTCACTATGGGATGTGATGTCTACTGGCTTATCACGTTATCCAGAACATGTGGTTGAAGCACGAGCTGAGCCGTTAAAAGAGGCCTTTTATGAGCTTCTTGGTGACGAGGACTTCCTGTCATCCATTACACTGGGTACCAATCAGGTTAATCGAGTAAATATGCGATTTTCTAAAACCAATGAGATGTTGCAGGAGGTGTTTGATGATTACACGGGTTAATCTGAAGCACTTCAAATGTTTTGAGATGCTCAAGCTTCCATTGACGGATCTTACGTTGCTATCAGGTGCAAATGCATCAGGAAAATCATCTATTCTTCAGGCGCTGGTATTGTTACACCAGACCATGAGAGAGCATGAGTGGTCTACTCGACTAATGCTAAATGGAAATATGCTGAAGCTTGGCACTGTTTCAGACGTGGTAGACAAAATTCATGGTCGTCATGCGTTCGAGATCGGCTTGGAGGACGATGCGAAAAGCTATTCATGGAAATTCTCAGGGGATCGGGCAGATATGTCTCTGTCTGTTGATTGTGTCGATGTGAGTGGCTCTGTCAGTAATAATCCCCAAAAGCTTCAATTTATGTTTCCTTCTGACGGTAATAATGCTGCTTCCGATTTAGCCAAACGAATACGTGGGCTTACCTATATAACGGCTGAGCGGATCGGTCCGCGTGAGTTTTACCCCCTCGAAGACAGGCAAAATGCAAGTGTTGTCGGCCCAGCGGGTGAATATGCAATTAGCTTATTGCATTCTGGCCGTGATGAAAAAGTTATTAAAGGGCTAGAAATGGAAGGCGTCCCAGCAACACGCTTGCGACAAGTTGAAGCGAGAATGCAGACATTCTTTCCAGGATGTGGCTTGGCAGTAGAACAAGTACCTCGTATGAATGCAGTCACTCTTGGCTTACGAACCTCTGAAGATACTGATTTTCATCGCCCGATTAATGTGGGATTCGGCCTGACTCAGGTACTTCCGATTGTTGTGGCGGCACTATCTGCCAAGTTGAATGATATTTTACTGATAGAAAATCCGGAAGTACACCTTCACCCTGCTGGACAAGCCCTGATGGGCCAGTTTTTGGCCGAGGTCGCTAGTGCAGGAGTGCAGGTGATTATTGAGACGCATAGCGATCATATTCTCAATGGTATTCGGCGTGCTGTCAGATCGAAACATTTGAAGCCCGAGCAGGCCACATTACATTTTTTCAGGCCTCGAAAAGAAGGGGAGACTCAAGTCATTACACCGCAACTGGATGTAACCGGCAATATTGATGTATGGCCAGAAGGTTTTTTTGATCAGTTTGATAAGGACATGAATCATTTCGCGGGTTGGGATGAATAACATGGAGTTATTGGTAAACGATTTATCCATTCAAGGGCAATTTCCAGATATTGAGTCATTTCGTGAAGCGATTACTCGGCTTATAGGAATGCGCAATCTTTGTCGAAGATTTGGCCTTGAATTGTATTGCCATAAAAATATGGCTCACGCACAAGTGACTAATGCGCTGATTATGCCTCAGGCCATACAGCATTTACCTCGACCGGAGCAAAGTGCCTTGATGCAATGGCTAACTAGAAAAGGCCCCTATTGGGAAGATTATCGGGAACACGGCTCTGATGATTATTTGGAGTGTAATGAACAGATTGTTACAGACAGTGCCATAGGTGAAGCGGCCTTTCGTTGTTTTCATGCAGGTAATTGCCAGTTGGTTAGCATGGTTCCATCTGATTGGGAAGAAACACCCCTCATTGTCTGGTGGCGCGAAAACGGTAGTGGTGATATTGATATACAGGTTATTAACCATCTGGATATCGCTACGCTTGATACGGCGTTAAAGTCAGACACGCCACCATGCGAGTCTTGGGAACAGTTAGAGGTTAGCTGCCATGACCGTTTCACAAACCTTATATTCTCAGTCGATGCTTTCGCATCACTTTTCGGGCACCCATTTGTGCCGGGAGCCGCGCAGCGAATAATTGAGCGACTCGATATTCTGGATCGGTACAAATGCTGTTTTGATGAAAATGGAAATCGCAGCCAAGAAGGGAATCAACTTTATCAGGACTACTTTACTGGAGATAAGGCATGGTTTTCCGATTCATCTGATGGGGAAAAGCGTGACTTTAAATCTGAGTTGACATTCAAACATCCCGAAAAAGACGGTGAAACATTATTTTGCACAATGCATGGGAAGGTGAAAACACCACAAATCCATATCCATTTTTCCTGGCCAATAACAGCAGATTCTCCTCTTTATATTGTTTATGTCGGCTACAAGATAACAAAACGGTGAAAGCGTGATGAATGATCGCATCGCCAAAGCCCTGTCCAAACTCTTCGAGCGCCACCGTATCATCTTCTGGTATGACGCAAAAAAGGAGTTGCGTAGCGATTTTGAAGCGCTTGAGCTGCCGGGAATCGAGAAACTGGAGCTTGCCAACAACGAGTTCGGTGTGAAATATCGCCTGCTACGTGAGGAACCGGAACAGAAGTTTCTGCTCTATCGCGAAGGACCGCAGCCTGAATACCTTGATAACTGGCTCCTGGATGTGCAGCTTGCACAGGGTGAGTTTCGTACTGACCAGGTCGGGTTATGGCTGAGCGAGCTGGAGCTGGGTCTCGAGTTTGCCGATGTGGTACAGGCCCATGAGGAGTTCTTTAAAGCAGTCAAGCGTAAGGATAGTCTGAAACGCCTGCTGAAACCTGATGATACCCCCGGGATGGTTCGGCTGAAGATGCTGGGTGTTTGTGCAGGAGCGGAACCCAGACTGGACACGGTGCTGGAGAGTTTGCTGGCTGAGCTGTCTGAAGGGCGTGACGACAAGTTCAAACTGATAACCCGCTGTGGTCTGGATGCCTTTCTCTGGGAGCAGATGAAGCGGACCTATGGCTATCAGTCTGAGTCACCCGGTATCCGGGATTTTGTCATCGAACTGTTCAAATCATGCTATGCCATGGGCACGGATGGGGAGGTGCTTCTGGCTTCGGATTCATTGGTGTTTCTGAAACGATGGAAAGACAGTCGCCAGTATGAGGCGTCCTTTGAATCCCTCTCTGATGAGTGTGCGGATCTGCTCGGTATCGAGCAGGATCTCAACAGCAGGGATTTCCGTACGCTGATTGATCTGGATTATTTCCGGTTGATTGATCAGAAGATCATCAGCGAGTTGGTTAGAAATGTAGTGGATAGGACGGTCTCCACCGGTGACGTGGCGCTCTGGGTGCGCCAGCGACGCCAGGGGCACTGGTATCAGGACTTCCGGCACCTCTACGAGGCGGTGGATTATGCCGCACAGTTTGTTCATATGCTCGATGAGGCCACATTGGAAATGGCCTCCATGGCCGATGGCATCGAACGTTATTCTCGTTCATGGTTCCGGCTCGATCAGCTCT
>JAJRTX010000015.1 GCA_021545665.1 Zetaproteobacteria bacterium | reverse complement strand
TGGAACGCCTGCCTCTGCCTGCTTAAGAATTGCCATGATTTGACTGTCTGAATATCGTGAATGCTTCATCGTAAAATCTCCTTGTTTAACTGTAATAGAAAATTCTACTTTTAACTCCTGTTATTTCTCGGGGGGATTACCAATTGAAGAGATATTTTTGCTGCAATTTTGGTTAAGAATAGAGTAAATGAAAGTAACTGATCATGGTATAGCCCTGCCCCTATAGCAAAAAAATATCGCAGGGTGCCTACCAGTTTGTTTATTGATGACAGCCAAGCCATCCCTATTCAAAGGTGCCGGAATGGCCTTTCTGGCTTTCGCTTGATCAGGATGTACCCAGGCTAAGCCTTTAGATCCACCTGGGATCATTCACATCTCCTAGTTGAGGTTTCGAAACTTCTCAATATCCAGTATGCGAATGACTTTGCCATCTACCTGTAGCAAGCCGTTTTCACTCAACTCATGTAGAATTCTGGAAAAGGTTTCCGGTGCCAGATTCAGGTGCAAGGCAATTGTAGCTTTATTTGCAGGTAGTGCGACAGACCTCTTACCAAGCTGCACATCTTCCGGCTGCAAATGTTGAAGCAGATAGCTTATTACCCTTTGTCGGCTTGAGTCGAGTGTTATTGATTCCAGCTCTGATGCCAGCAGAAGAATACGGCGACTCAGGCCTACAAACATACTATTCATACAGCTACTATCATCACTGATACATTGGAAAATGATGTTCTTGGGAATGAACAATACTTTAGCAGCAGTGATGGCTTGTACCGTTGTAGGTGATAGCTCATCCAGAAACATCATAGCTTCACTAAAACTCTGCCCTGGCCCGATTATTCTTACCACATGCTCCTTTCCTTCTGAGGAAATAAAAGATATTTTTATATTTCCATACACTGTAATATAAAAACCGGTACACGCATCACCTTTGTGAATCGCAAAATCATCTTTTTCCAAATGGATGAAGTGTGAATTATCAGCAATAAGGTCGTACCTGGACTGGCCCATATCTTTAAATAATGGCATCGTCCTCAAAATCTGGTCAGTTAGACCACCGTGCATTCTATCCCCCCAAGCTTACTTTATTAATGCGTATAGAAATACGTTTTGGATGTTGTTGCAAGCTTTTCTTGATATATATCAATATAATCAGGTGAGCCTCACATAATAAAGTGCGGTTTTGATTGATTAGGAAAAGACCATCGTACAGACTGGCTTTCCCATAAATCCGGCGGGCATAGTATAATGGTATTACCCCAGCTTCCCAAGCTTGTGATACGGGTTCGATTCCCGTTGCCCGCTCCAGAAACCAAACAATCTAAGCAGGTGATGCATGCCAACATCCCATAGTCACAGCCTTGAAATAAGCAGCCTTAATGCAAGGCTACATGCCTGCTCCGGTGAGATTATTTTGCTAACTGGTGCAATCGGCAGCGGCAAGAGTCTTTGGCTGCAGCGTATAGCTGGTCTGGTAAAACCACCGAAAAAAATAGAAATCTCTATCAATGGCACTACCTGTCCCACATCGTCAAAGCCATCGGCTATTCGCATGCTGTTCGACCGCTGGCCACCGGTCTGGCTTGGCCAATATGTTGGCGAAGAACTGGCTTTTGGCTTATCAACCCGCCCAGACATTGCCAGTCTGACAGATACTCTAAAAAAATGGGGTATTGGTGAGCTGGCACTGGATACCGATTTGCAAACTATAAATCGTTTACAGGCAATCAGACTTTCGCTTGCTACTATGGAGCTGGCAGCTCCGGCTCTGGTGCTGCTGGACAATCCGACAGCCGCGCTGCCACAGGATGATGCCAAAGCCATATGTGATGATATAGGTAACTGGGCCGAAAATTCCGACACCATCGTAGTCGTCGCCTGCAATCGCTGGCATGATTGGCGACACAGGGCAAAACAGATCTGGCATAGCAAAGCGCCGGATGATATGCCCCGGTTAGAGGGGCCAGGGCCTGTTAATTCTAACTATGACCGAAGCGCTACTGCCCCAAATGAGTCCAGCCAAGGCGCAAGGAGTGAAGTTTGGTAAATCCAAATGAACAACGACAAGGTAAATTGTGCTCGCACAAGAGAGGGTTCCCCTGGGGGGGGAGTAACTCTGAATGGCCTCGTTGCTACAACCAGAATTAATGTTAACAGACCCTGACTTGACGGATATGGTTCAATTCTCATTTGCATTGAGTTCGCGTATGCGCTCATTTATCGAGTTGCGTGATGCGTTGAACTGTCTGGAATCAGCTCGTCAGACCGGGCGTTCCATTGCCTGGCTTCATGCCGCCTGCGATTTACACGATTCAATGCTGGGTGATCAGGGTCGTAAAAATGTTATCCCCGAAATAACCTCCCTGTTACTGGACATGCAAAGCTATTTAAAAAACCTTTGCGATGAAGCGCCGCAATACAGAGAACGAATTAATCAGGCTTGTGACGGCATAACATCACAAATTAAAATTTTGCAGCCGGGGCTACCGGATGCAACAAACTACCTGGCCAAAGATGCACTGATTAATGCCTACCTGAATACCCAAAAAAAACATGACTGGCTGGGACATAAGCTGTGCATGCAGCAGAGTGTTAAAGCTATATGGGGAAATTCAGAAACGCGAATACAGCCTCTGCACACAGCCCTTGCACCGCTGGCCGCTACTGTAAATACTCTTGACGGCATGTTTAATGACTTTGTACGCTGGCAACAGTGTACGGCTATAGACGGCACAGGTCATATTACCCCTGAGCGAGGATCATCCTGCGGCTTGCTTGTGATCGGCATGCCAAAAGAAGCTGTATCCAACGGCATCATCCCGGATATTTCCGGCAACAAACTGGCCATCCGCCTGCGTTTTCAATTATGGAACCCCGGACAAGCACCTCAGGATATCAATGAGGATCAGCCTTATGCCAGAATGCTGGTTCCGGTCGGTGCATAAAAGTCATCAGCTCCCGTGAATAAACCGTCCTCATTTCGTTGTCCGACTTGTAAAAAGGCCGTAAACAAATCGGATGAAGACTTCCCTTTCTGTAGTGAGCGCTGCCGCATCACAGATCTGGGTCGATGGGCTGCGGGCGATTATCGCATTGCCGGAGAAACTGCCCCAATTCCCGATGACTCTGAAAACGGATACTAAAAGCCAACTTAAATCCCATGCGCCTCATTCTTGCTTCCACTTCAAGCTACCGCCGCCAATTGCTGGCCCGTTTACAACTGCCATTTGAACACATCGCTCCCGACTTTTCTGAAGCGCCGGCTGGCTCTATGCCGGTAGAGGAACTGGTGCGTCTTAATACATTGGGTAAAGCACGCAACGTGCTGACCAGCAATCCCGATTCAACAGTCATCGCTTCTGATCAACTGGCTCTGTGCGGAGAGCTTACACTCGGCAAACCTGGCAGTATGTCGGCTGCCTGTGAACAGTTGCGACTGCTTTCAGGGCGCAAAGTGGAATTCCTGACCGGGCTGGCGCTGCTATCGGCAAATAGAGAATTATACGACATGATTAGCTTCAGTGTCTTTTTTCGTCATTTGAGCAATGAGGAAATAAATACCTATGTGGAGATCGAACAGCCGCTGGACTGTGCCGGCAGTTTCAAGTCGGAAGGGTTGGGCATCAGCCTGTTTGAACGCATGCAAGGTGATGACCCGACAGCCCTGATCGGGCTGCCGCTGATTCATCTGAGCCAGTGGCTAAAACCTCTGGATTTACTGCTCAGACCTTAAACCCGGTGAGTCAGGCCACCTTTGGAAGTCTGGTCAGTGCCGCTTCAATCGCTTCTTGCGAATAATCATAATCTTCAAGATCGCCGCTGAAATACCTGTCGTAGGCTGACATATCGAAATGACCGTGACCGGACAGATTGAAGAATAGAATTTTCTCTTCACCCGATTCCTTACAGCGCAGGGCTTCATCAATAGCAGCCCGAATGGCATGATTGGATTCCGGGGCGGGAATAATACCCTCAGCCTTGGCAAATTGAATGCCTGCATCAAAGGTTGCTACCTGTGAAACGGCAACAGCTTCAACAATGCCCTCTTTGTAAAGCTGCGAAACCAGAGCCGAATCACCATGGTAGCGCAAACCTCCAGCATGAATGCTCGGCGGCACAAAATCGTGCCCCAGTGTGTATTGCAACATCATTGGCGTCAGCCCGGCTGTATCACCAAAATCATAGGCATAATGGCCGCGTGTCAGAGTAGGGCAGGAAGTCGGCTCAACAGCTATCAGTCGGATATCCCGGCCCGCCGCTTTATCGGCCAGGAACGGAAAAGCCACACCGGCGAAATTTGAACCGCCGCCACATGGAGCAAAAATCACATCGGGATAATCACCCACTTTCTCAAACTGTTTTTTGGCCTCCTGCCCAATCACTGTTTGGTGCAACAGTACATGATTGAGCACAGAACCCAGAGCGTAATTGGTATCTTCCCGCGTTGCAGCCTCTTCAACTGCTTCGGAAATCGCAATGCCCAAAGAACCCGGTGAATTGGCATCGGCAGCCAGAATGGTCCGTCCCGATTCGGTCAAACTGGTCGGACTGGCGAGCACCTCGGCTCCCCATGACTGCATCATCGAACGGCGCGATGGTTTCTGTTCATAACTGACCCTGACCATATACACACGCACTTCCAGCCCGAACATGCTGCCTGCCAGTGCCAGCGACGAACCCCATTGCCCCGCCCCGGTTTCAGTGGTCAGGCGTTTGATGCCCGCTTTGCTGTTATAATAGGCCTGTGCCACAGCCGAATTGGGCTTATGCGACCCGGCCGGACTCACCCCTTCATTTTTGTAATAGATTTTTGCCGACGTGCCCAGGGCTTCTTCCAGTCGGTGAGCCCGAAACAGCGGTGATGGCCGCCAAAGCTGCAATGCCTTACGCACCTCATCGGGAATCTTAATCCAGCGCTCGGCGGAAACCTCCTGCTCAACAATGGCGGGCGGGAAAATTGCCAGCAGCGCCTGCGGATCAATCGGATTGCCATCTGGCCCCAATGGCGGTGCAGGTCGATTCGGCAGGTCTGCGACCACATTGTACCAGTGTGTTGGAATTTCCGATTCATCCAGTAGTATCTTTGTTTGCATAACAGCCCTCCATCATAACCCGCATTCAAACAGCTCTTCGGATAGCCAGACTGTTTTTCACCTGCACAAAGTCAAGTGAACAACATGACAGTTTTTTATAATATCAAATCTTCATTAATACAAAAAATTCATGAATCATCTGTTTCGGGGTTGATTTATGACATGCAACGTGCTCAAATTATCAACCTATGTCATCCAGATATTTACTAATTGTCTGCTGCATTTTCTTTGCCAGCCCGGCAGCTGCGGATGAAGCTGATTTCCTGAGTTTCAGGTTCTGGCAAACTGCAAACCTGAAAAAAGTAAGTTCTGCCATTGAACATGGTGCCGATGTGAACGCCACTGACACAAATGGAGTGTCTGCCCTGATGTTTGCCGCCGGTTATAGCCATAGCCCTGCAATCATTACCTATCTCATCAAACAGGGAGCATATCTGGAAGCCAGAGATATTCTCGGAGGCAACATTCTGATAGCTGCTGCAGGAAACAATCAGGAGCCGGAGATCATCACATGTCTGATCAAACATGGTGTGGAGCTGGAAGCCAGGGATCATATGGGTAAGACGGCTTTGATGTTTGCTGCTGGTTACAACAGAAACCCGGAGATTATATTGCGTCTGATCAAACATGGGGCTGATGTAACAGCCAGGGATAAGGATGGGAAAACTGCACTGCATTTTGCTGAGAGAAACAGGACTACTAAAAACGGCGGTGCCTACCAGACATTACTTAATACTATCAACCGCGAATAGTCTCTGATGAAAAATTTCTAATCCCAACCAGCCCTCTGCAGAATTATATTTTTTCATTTCTCTTCTTTCCCAAGTCATACGCTTGTCAATAATCGATTAAAAAAAAAGGATCAACTGTTCGACTTTTTATGCCCATTGTATCAAAAAAGATGGGAAATGCCTCCTATCATTGATATTTCGCATATAACTGAAACCACTCAAATCATGTGTAAGTTGCATGATATGGTATCACTGCTTGACGAAAGGGGTTTTCTTCTTCTGAATATATAGTTGCTAGAAGCAAATGCTTATCTGTCGCCCAGTCAAACATGAGAAAATTTCTCAAAACTGAAAATGGACTACATATAGGTCATTCATCACCAGGAGGTCCAACAATGCTAAATATCACAACCAAGAGAAATATAATAATAGAGCCACCACTGGAGAGCCAGTCAGACAACCATCTATCCACATATATTGATGAGAAATATCACGCCTTATGGTGTCTGATGCATGCCTCTCCACGACCCTGTTTTTCACCACAACTATTAAAGGAGTTACGCCAGGCTCAGAATTTTTCTCTGACCATGAACCCTGACCGTGGCAACAAAACCAACTATCTTATCCTTGCCTCTGATATTCCGAATGTCTTTAATCTTGGTGGAGACCTGAAACTGTTTATAGACCTGATTACATCCAGAAACAGAGAAGGATTATTCGATTATGCCAAAGCCTGTATTGATGTAATTTATGCCAATATCACACGCTCTTTTAATGATAATGTAACATCTATTGCTCTGGTTCAGGGTGATTCGCTGGGCGGAGGATTTGAAGCAGCCTTATGCTGTGATATACTGATTGCCGAGCAACATGCCAGATTCGGCTTCCCTGAGATCCTGTTCAACCTTTTTCCCGGCATGGGGGCATTTAGCCTATTATCACGAAAAGTCGGTGCCAGCCAGGCAGAAAAAATTATTCTAAGTGGAAAAGTTTATACGGCGGAAGAAATGCATAAACTGGGTGTTGTTGATCGCCTGGTTGAAAGCTCTCAGGGTGAAACTGCGGTATATAATCTCATTACTGAGGAACGCAGACGGAGCAATGGCTACTGCGCATTTCGGGCTGCAAAACGACATAGTAATCCAGTCACCTATGATGAACTTCTCAACACAACAAAAACATGGGTGAATGCCTGCCTGCGGCTGGAAAAGAAAGACCGAAGAATGATGCAGAAACTAATATCAAGGCAGTCTGAATAAATTTATCGGCACGTCACTGGTGATCAAGGAGTTTTCTCAGCCTCTATCTGGCGGTTGAGATACTCCTCGAATGCTATTTCAGTGGCATGGAAAGTCTGTTTAATACTACTGACAAGACTTGAAAGCATCTCCGATCCCATTTCATAAGGCTTGATACGCTCAATCTGGAAACAGAGGCGGACAAGCTTGCTTGCCCCCAACTCTCCGGCACTGCCCCTGAGTGCATGTGTTGCATCTCGTAATTTCGGATAATCCCGCTGATCTACCGACTCCTGAAGTTCATTCATAATGCGCATGCCGTCATCAGTAAACCCGGCAACCAGCTCTCTGATAAATTCAGTGCCCGAACCAAGTTGTAAAAGGTTATCAAGTACTATTTCATCGATGATATCTTCCTGAACAGCCTTGACCTCTCCAACAGCACATTCCTTCAACCCATTTTCTTGCCCTGTTTCATCAGGTTTCTTGATGATTCTGGTAGAAAAATCAGCGATTACATCCAGTAGTCTTCGAGCTTCAACAGGCTTAGTCAGGTATATATCTGCACCTGCCTCTTCACATGTCGCCTTTGCTTCAGGAGTAGCATCTGCTGTCAGCATAATTACCGGAACCTTAGCTCTGGTATCCATAAACCTGAAAGTTTTGAGTACCTCAATTCCACTCATTTTCGGCATCCGCATATCCAGTATCAGCAGATCAAAACTGCTCCCTCGACTACTCAGAATATCCAGAGCCTGCTCACCATCTCCGACAAGCTCAACGTGATGCCCAACTTTTTCAATGATGCCTTTAATGACCTTTCTATTGGTATCATTATCCTCTGCAACCAGTATATTCAGAGGATATGAACTAGCCCGATGCCTGTAATGTTCTGCCAGTGAAACCACTTTCTCTGACGGCTTAAATTCCGCATTGGCAGCATGCAGTGCATTAAATAACAGCACAGCATCAAGGGGCGCATGAAGTAATGAAGAATATCCGGACAGTAAAAATGTCTCCTCGACATCATCTTTGAGGCTGGTGCCTGACATCACCAGAGATATTTTTTTCAGTGCCGACTCGCCCCGGATTACGCTGGCAAACTGATCAGGGCGCATATCCAGATGTTTCCACTCCACCAATACGACTCTATATGGATTGTTTTGATCACTGGCTTTTATCAGCATCGAGAATGCTCTGGCAGACGTCTTTACCACCGAATATGATATGTTCCAGCCATCGAGCAATCTGGAAACATCACATTCCATCTCATCACCAACAAGAAGAAGAACTCTGGTATCTGACATCTGTTCCTGCTTCTGCTCATTCAGCGTCGCAATGTCGCGTATTCTGAATGGAATTTCAAACCAGAATGTTGCCCCCTCGCCTTCATTACTGACGACCCCGATATTGCCTCCCAGGGATTCAACCAGACTTCTGGCAATACTCGTACCCAGACCACTGCCCCCATATGTCAAACCCACTTCAGTATTTGCCTGCTTGAAGCTTTCAAATATATGTTCCTGATGCTCATTAGATATTCCAATACCTGTATCAACTATTTCGAATCGGATTTGTTCAATATCGACATCAAATCGCACAGATCGAATGCGGATATCAATTCTGCCCTCATCTGTAAATTTTACCGCATTGCCAATCAAATTTATTAGAATTTGCCTCAAATGAAGCTGGTCCCCATACAGTAAAAATGGCGTTTCTGGCGAAAAGTGGCAAGTGAGTAATAAACCCTTATTTTTTGCCTGGGGCTCAAACATCATCACAATATTATTAACCAATAAATGAAGATCGAAATTTTCCTCTTCATTAACAAGTTTACCTGCCTCAATTCTTGATATATCGAGAATATCTTCGATCAAGCCTAATAATATCTGTGCTGATGACTGAATCGATTGCGTTAAATCCCTTTGTTCCTCATTGAGATGCGTATCAGTCAACAAATCCGTCATACCAATCACACCATTTAATGGTGTGCGTAGCTCATGGCTCATATTTGCCAAAAATTTCGACTTGGCCTGATTGGCCTCATTTGCTATGTCAATGGCATCACCAAGCTTTCGCAGTAATACCCTCATGTAAGGCGGTAACACAATAAGAATAATGAGTAAACCCAATGAAAAAATGGAATGCTCAATCCAAAACGGGGTAACTAGAATAACGATTGAAAACCCAATAATGCTAATCACTGCAGATGTAATGAGATAAGGTATTCCGAAACGAAAACCATTTCCCATAGTCACCCACAGGTATATAGCAAATAGTGGTGCACCTGCTTCACCGGTCAGAAATATACAGAAACTTGTCACGCCAAGGTCGATGAACATGCCAATGATTCGTCTTGGAACAGATTTTCCAGGGAATATATAGGTCAAAGCCAGAATAACGAAAGAAAGAAGCGGAAACCCAATGGCCAGATAAAGAAATTCACCCATCTTGATCGTAGATAAGTCCGGATCACTTACAAGCATATACGTGAGGTAAATACTTGTAAGCATCCCTACTATGATACGAACAAATGCCTGTTCGCGCTCCAGATTGTCGGGCACTTTTAGTCTTTCTCGGATTCTACTTAACATAGAAACTGACTGGGTCGTGAGAGCGCTCTTCCATCATAGCCCCTTTTGCGAAAATAGCCTCAAAATTATGCATGTGCATAGTGGAAATCAGCCATCATAATACTGTAGCCCAATATTGATAATTGAATCCTGAGCAGCCAGTAGAGCCAGCACGCATTCCGGGTCAAAATGTTTACCCGACTGTTCAATAATAAAGGAAATAGCTTGCTCATGGGTCCATTTATTCTTGTAAGGTCTTTGGGAAGTAAGCGCATCATATACATCTGCTACAGCCACAATCCTCGCGACCTTCGGGATATGATCTCCCTGTAGCCCTGCCGGATACCCGAAGCCATCAAATCTCTCATGATGATTCAGTGCAACCACTGCCCCCAACTGAAGGTATAGGGAAGGGCTGTCTTTAAGAATTTCATAACCAATCGTTGTATGCCGTTTCATCTGATCAAATTCTTCATTTGTTAGTTTATCAGGTTTTAGGAGGATTAAATCAGAAACACCTATTTTACCTATATCATGCATTGGTGCCGAAAGTTCTACTGATTCGCATTCCTGCTCAGACATGCCCAGCTTCTCAGCAATAAGCCTGGAATACTTAGCCATGCGGAATACATGATTCCCAGTGTCTTCATCACGAAACTCCCCGGCTTTACCCAACCGAAGCAGTGTTTCCTTCTCACGTACCCTGATTTGCTGTGTCGCCTTTGCCACCTGCTCTTCAAGCCATTGTGCACGATTATTAATAATGAGTTGCTGCTTCCGCAATGTCAGCAGGTTCCGGCATCGAATCAGACACTCCTGATGATCAAAAGGACGCGTCAGAAAATCCATGGCACCGGCTTGAAGTGCTTCATTACGTACTGCCCGGTCCCCAACGATAGTCACTACCATCATAGGAACAGTAGCGCAGAAAGGGAGCCTTTTAAATCTTCGAATAAGCTCCACACCATCCATTTGAGGCATTTTATAGTCAGTAATAACCAGATCTGGTGTATTCAACTTGGAAAACTCCAGAGCCTTGTATGGATCATTGAAACTGGTAACAATTAGGTTAAAATCAATGGATAATAATAGTTTTTCCAGAACCTTTCGGTTGGTAAACTGGTCATCTACAATGAGAATTGAATATTTGCGTTGCGTGCCTTCATACTGACGGTCGGAATCAGGAAAAAAAAGTAAATTGGAATTGCTCGTATGGGAACGTCTATGTCGTGAATTACCTGATTTCACAGAAGCCGTTGTAATACACTTCTCAGACTTCTCCTGCTGAGGTTGAGTATCAAAACCCCTTTTTGTTTCCTTCATCATTCTGACATTACCTCTAGGTTCGACTGCAATTTAAATACTCTATTAAGGTATCTTTGTTGGGTAGACTGATAACACTACATATAATTCATCGGTAATTGCAATACTGCCCGATTCAATACTGCCAGATATTTATGCAGAGAATTGTACAGTTTCAGATATGAATTCGGTTTGTCAGAAGAGAAGGCTCATAAAAAGCATCAGTTCCTCTAACACCTTACAATGAAGGGATCGTCTATCATATTAAAAGGCACCCATAACGGGTGCCTTTTAATAAATTGCCCCGCAACGAGCTGTGGGGAAATTAGATCCAAAGAAATTAATTTAATCTGATGAGCCAATTGCAGAACTCGTTGAACATGCTGAATTAACGTCGTTTATGACGTGAAGAAAATCTATTTATCAGGCATTCCTCTATAAAAAAATTGAGCCTCACAGAATCACCATGCTGTAACAGTGCCCGACTTCCATTCTTGATATTCTTCTGGGAACTTACAAACTCTCACCGCTTTGCGAGACATCCTGTTCCGGTAAAAGTTTGTGAAACACAAATCAGCAGGATAGTCTTTTTCATGACGTATATCCGTGTACACTATAATTTGGCGCTTATGCCTTTTGTGTACTGCTCTGTAAAATTATGAACCCTGACATTTGCGAATAAAATCAAAAGGCCCATTGGAGCTTGCGCTCGACAATGGGCCTTAATGATAAATTCCTGGCATCGACCTACTCTCCCATGGGGAACCCCACAGTACCATCGGCGCTAAGGAGCTTAGCTTCTGAGTTCGGGATGGGATCAGGCGTGGCCTCCTCGCTATGGACACCAGGAAACTGGTGAGATGGGTTCTGGGACAGTTTCACTCTTTGCGCAGCAGAAAGCAAACTATCCCGCAGAAACCACCTATAGCTCGTATTTTGTGATAATATATCAGTTACATTCCAAAGCCTTAACGTTGCATGGTCAAGCCACACGGGCAATTAGTACTGGTCAGCTCCAAGTATTGCTACTCTTCCACACCCAGCCTATCAACGTGGTAGTCTTCCACGGCCCTTTAGGGAGCTTAAAGCTCCGGGAGAATTAATCTCGAGGCTGGCTTCCCGCTTAGATGCCTTCAGCGGTTATCCATTCCAAACGTAGCTACCCTGCAATGCTCTTGGCAGAACAACAGGA
>JAJRTX010000294.1 GCA_021545665.1 Zetaproteobacteria bacterium | reverse complement strand
TCTCTCCTCCTGTTTTGGCTTTCACCCAATGGGCGAGCCAAAACAGGAGGAGAGATTATGAACATCAAGCTGAAGCTGACCGGCTCAAAGCCGGTGGTTTTACTCCTGAAGATAGATAATAAACGGCTTCCTCATTTACTGGTCACGGACACAGCTTCTACACAACGCTATACCAGCCCTTCAGGTGGGCGCGGAAACACAACACTTTTACCAGAACGTCTTCGCATCCAACATGCCAATTCACTGATTCGACAATTTGAAGCAGTGCTTTCTACTGAATCCGATATAATTCGCGAACAAAAGGCTTTTGGCCTGGACACCGGCAATGGCATCTACCTGTCATTCGAGAGCGAACCGGCCTTTGCACTTAAGTTTGAAAGTCTGGAGTTTCAGTCCGGCGGCATTGAGCTTTGCACGGTCAAGGAAATAGAAGATCAAACAGTTGCAACCGTGTTTGTTCCAGAAGGGAAGCTGGAACGCTTTCTAAACAAAATCATTCGCTATCGTGATGAAGATACGACGCCAAGCTCACCCGACAAACCGCCCAGGCCCAGAGAGCAAGACCTGATTGAGAGTGTTTCAGCAATTAAGCTGGCTGCTTTGCGTGAATTGTTCACAGATGACCTTGAACTGTTTCCAAAGGACAACTCCGCAATATGGTGGGAGGTTTGGCTTCGGCACTCAGATCAATTTGAATATGAGGCATTCCTTCGTGACCATGCGGAGCAACTGGGCATGCGGATTAGTTCGGAATCCATTCACTTTCTAGATCGAACTATTCTTCTTGTTTATGGCACCCCAGAGCAGATGGCTCGCTCAATCCGTCTGTTGGGAAGCATCGCCGAAGTGAGAAAGGCAAAGGATACGGCTGAATTTTATACAGGTATGGACAGACAAGAGCAAAGGGAGTGGAACGAAGACTTCATTGAGCGAATTACGCCACCGCCAGAAGGGTCTCCGTCTGTCTGCTTGCTTGATACGGGCCTTAATGAACAACATCTATTACTACAGCCTGTGGCAAGTACTGATGACATGCATTCTTATGATTACTTAAATTGGGGAACGGATGATCGCTATTATGGCCATGGCACTCTTATGGGTGGACTTGCAGCCTATGGTGATTTGACTATCCCCTTGTCGCACAATGAACAGGTTCAGCTTTCTCACAGACTCGAATCAGTCAAAATCATGCCTGCTCCGGGCTATCACAAGGACAAGCGTTTATACGGTGCAATTACTCGTGAAAGCATGGGGCGCGTGGAAATCGAACAACCGGGTCGAGAGCGTGCATATTGCATGGCCGTGACAACGACCGATGACAGGGATCGTGGACGACCATCATCATGGTCGGCAACTGTTGATGCTCTGACTTCAGGCTATGAAGATGAATCACGGCGTCTTGTTATACTTTCCGCAGGAAATACCGCTCACGACGAGCGGCACCGTTATCCCGATAGCAACCTCACTGATGAGGTTCACGATCCTGGGCAAGCATGGAATGCCATCACAGTTGGTGGCTATACGGAGAAGGTTTGGCTGGATGAGGCAGAATATCCAGGCTGGAAAACAGTTGCCCCGGCAGGCGATTTGTCTCCTTCCAGTTGTACATCAATGGATTGGAACAGGACTTGGCCGATCAAACCTGAGATTGTGATGGAAGCCGGTAATATGGCCATCAACCCGGATAACGGAAACGCCGATTACATTGATGATGCATTGCAGCTACTCACGACAGGGCATCAATTCGCGATGGGTAAACAGCTTGTCTCTTTCGGCGACACCAGTGCTGCTTCTGCGCTTGCCGCAAGGCTGGCTGCAAAAGTTCAAGCGCAATACCCGAAGTTCTGGCCAGAGACTGTGCGCGCACTCATGGTTCATTCTGCCCGTTGGACGCCAGCTATGGAGGCTCGTTTTCTTCCCGGCAATCCACAAAGGCGGAGACAAGATCATTATCGCCAACTACTTCGTTATTGTGGCTACGGAGTTCCCAATGAGATCGATTTATTTTGGAGCGCGAAAAATGCTCTCACACTCATTGCACAAGACAGCCTGCAACCGTTCTTCAAAGAAGACGGAAGCGTTAAAACCCGCGATATCAACTTGCATGATCTTCCGTGGCCAACGGAAATTCTGGCAGGGCTTGGAGAAACCGCAGTCGAAATGCGGGTGACTCTCTCCTACTTTATCGAACCAAATCCCGGCGAACGTGGCTGGTCAAATAAATATCGCTACGCCTCTCATGGACTCAGGTTTTCAGTGCGCCGCCCTTTGGAGAGTGAACCATCATTTCATCAGCGCATCAATAAACAAGCGCGAGATGAAGAATATCAAAGCGGTGCAACGCAGGATTCTGGCGAGTGGATGCTGGGCGAGAATCTGTGCAAGAACGGTTCCATTCATTCCGATACGTGGCAAGGCACTGCCGCAGAACTTGCCGCACGTCGTCATATTGCTGTTTTCCCTGTGGTGGGCTGGTGGAAAGAGAGACCAAAATTGGAACGATGGGGAAAACGGGCACGGTATGCATTGCTCGTCACCATCAAAACGCCAGAAGTAGAGACAGACATCTACACGTCCATTGCCACCCAGATTGCCATACCAATCGAGGTTTAACCCTGGCTTTACAGTTCTCCTTTGAATGTTTTATCGAGTATGGCGGGGAGAAGCGCAGATAGTTCCAGCCCAGCTGAATGTCCGCATTTGGCGGTGGTCGCGACCGTCGTATTTCGGCCCAGACCGTGTGAAAACGCAGATTAGGTTTCAAGACACATCTGCAGATGCGCATTAAAGGCAAAATTGTTTTGGTTTCCTGAGTTATCCGCTTCAATTTTCTCTACGAAGGGATTTTGGAGTTTTTCAGGCTCTATGAAGTCGTATTTCGTCAGATATAGGGGCTTGAAAATGGGCTCAGGCTCGGATTGCCTGAACCAGATCCCGAACTCCCATCATGTTGATGACTCGTTTCAGGTTGTAAGCAAGCACATGCAAGCTCATTTCCGCACTGACCCGATCAATCGTTCTGGTCAGAAAGTGAGTTGCTCCCATCCATGCTTTGATCGTTCCAAAGGGATGTTCAACCGTTTGCCTGCGAATGCGCATGGCATCTACTTTCAGCTTCAGCCTGAGTTTCATTGCCTCCAACACCGTCTCATGTTCCCAGCGCCGGACTCTGCGCTCAGGGCTGGGAGAACATTGTTCTTTGATTGCGCAACTTCGGCAGGCAGCGCGATTCCAGTATGAACGCAAAATCCTTCCACTTTCCTTGGTTGTGAAATGCCAGTACAAGCGTTCACCAGACGGGCATAGGTATTCATCAGTCTCAGGTAAATAACGGAAATCTTGCTTGGTAAACTTTCCTGTCTTTCGGCCTCGCGATGTAATTGCTTCCGGGAGATACGTTATGATACATGCATCATCGCATGCTTTGATCTCGTCACTTTTGAAATAGCCACGATCCGCAACCACCTCAAATTTCTCTGCTCCCATGCTCTGACGGGCTTTCTTTGCCATGGCTGAAAGCTGGCCACGGTCACTACCATTGTTGGTAACCTCATGCTCAACAATCAGATGGTTCTGAACATCAACTGCTGTCTGGACGTTATAGCCTACAATGCCATTCCCTCTGGTTTTCATGGAACGGGCATCGGGATCAGTCAGGGATATTTGTTTGTCCGGCTCAGCCAGCATTTTTGCCTTCAATTTCTTGAGATGTTTCATCTCATCTTTCAGCTTGGCAATTTTATCTTTCAGTCTGGTTGTGTCGGCTTGTCGAATCTGTTCTTCCTGTCGATCTGCCGTATCAAGACGACGCATATATTCGTCGATGCTTTTATCAATATCATCCATCCGGCGCTTCATCTTGGCTTGGGTGAAATTCTTGTCCCTGGCATTCACTGCTTTGAATTTACTGCCATCAATAGCCACCATTGATTCAGTGAGAAGGTTTAGTTTCCGGCATAACATCACAAACTCACGGCAGACGTTTTGAATCGCTTTACCATTATCTTTTCGAAAATCTGCTATTGTCTTGAAGTCAGGCATCAAACGGCCGGTCAACCACATCACTTCAACATTGCGCTGACTTTCACGCTCAAGGCGACGGCTTGAGTGGATTCGATTCAGGTATCCGTAAACATAGAGTTTCAGCATCATTGCCGGATGATATGCGGGCCGTCCTGTAGCATGCGGTTCCACACCTTTGAATCCCAATTCGCGCATAGCCAACTCATCGACAAAGACATCAATCACCCGAACCGGATTATCTTCAGCAACATAATCGTCCAGTAACTCAGGAAACAGCGTGCTTTGGCTGCGGCTTTCTCCTACAACAAATCGCTTCATGAAAATCCCCCAGCAACGTTATGAGATAATCATCATTATACCATAAGTAATCAGCGTTTTCACACGGTCTGGGCCGAAACTTGCCGTTCGCCAATGTGTGGTTTGGATCAAACTGGACATTGGCGACCAGAATAAAATAAGGCCCGTCAGCATCCATGCTGACGGGCCTTATTCAAGCCAGAGCAGATTCCGGTTTAGTGTTTGACGTCTTTCCAGACTTCAACTTTCAGGCGCCACAGCACAAGTGTGAGCAGAACCAGGAAAGCCATCACCCAGAAACCGATTGCCCGGCGCTCGTTCTGGTGCGGATCGGCAACAAAGGCCAGAAATGCGGATACATCGTTAGCCTGCTGTTCTAACTCTTTTGTTTCTGATTCATCATGATCCAGCCAGGAAAGCGGATCAGGCATGGCAATACGGTTGCCTGGATATACTTCGTTGAAGTTGCCTTCAGGAACCTTACCTTCATGATCAAGCACATAACCGGTCAACAATGAATAAATATAATCTGATCCACCACGTCGGCCAGGCACGATCAGTGACAGATCAGGTGGAGCTTTGCCATAGGAAACGATTGCATCTTCAACGCTGAGTTCGGATATCAGACCAGCAAGCAATGAGTTTTCACCACGAAGCTCATCCACTTCTGCGCGTGTGAGGCCAATTTCAGGATAATCCATCAGACCACGATAAGTTACATACTTGGCTGAATGGCAGCCCATACAAACATCTGTAAAGACTGTCAGACCCCGCCTGATCTGCGCCTGATCAGACACATCAACCGTGGCATGCTTCAGATGTACTCCTCCGCCACTTGCTACGGCTTGCGTGGCATAGCCCAGCAGAGCAAAAACCAGCATAACTATCAGGATTTTATTCATCTTCATGTTAAATCCCCTCCGGTTCTGGCTTGGTTTTGTCTATCTTGTTGACCAATGGCAATAGCAGAAAGAAAGCAAAGTAATATGCGGTGGCAATCTGTCCTACCAGCTTCAATACCGGCGTTGGTGCAGAATGGCCACACCAGCCAAGCACGATGACATCAATAAAGAACATGATCACCATAAGCTTGAACATGGGACGATAACGTGCTGAGCGCACCTTCGAACGATCCAGAAAGGGCAATACAAACAGAATTGCCAATGAGCCACCCATTGCAACCACACCCATCAGTTTATCAGGGAATGAACGCAGGATCGTGTACCATGGAGTCAAATACCATACCGGGGCAATATGCGCTGGTGTCTGCAGATTATTTGCCGGCACATAATTGTCCACTTCAATAAAATACCCCCCCAACTGCGGGTTAAAAAATACGATATAACAATAGAACAGCAGGAAGATACCTACGCCAAAGGCATCCTTAAGCGTATAGTAGGGATGGAAATTAATCTGTTCTTCAGGCTTATGTAAATCAATGCCTTCCGGATTATTTGAATGTACCGTATGCAGGGCATGAATATGACCACCGACAATTGCAGCCAGTAACAATGGAAACAGGTAATGCAGAGAGAAGAAACGATTCAACGTGGGATCACCCACTGCAAAACCACCGACCAGTACCTGCCCGATATATTCTCCCAGAACCGGAATTGCACCAAACAGGTTGGTGATCACAGTAGCTCCCCAGAAAGACATCTGTCCCCACGGTAACAGATAACCGAAAAATGCAGCCCCCTGCATAATTAACAGAATAATAACACCGATAATCCACAGTAGCTCACGCGGCTCTTTGTAAGACCCGTAATAAAGACCACGGCCAATATGCATGTAAACAACGACAAAGAACATCGAAGCACCTACTGCATGCATATAACGGAGCAGCCAGCCGAAATTCACATCGCGCATAATGCGCTCCACTGAATCAAAGGCCACGGTGAAACCACCCTGTGTTAATTCAGCTGATGGCTTGTAGTACATAACCAGGAAAATGCCGGTCAAAATCTGCAGTACCAGAACCAACAGCGCCAGCGAACCAAAATTCCACATATAATTCAGATTTTTTGGAGCCGGATATTCCGTCAACTGAGATTTAATTATGGCTCCCAGATCCAGTCGCCGATCAACCCAGGCGAACAATTGCGTCTTCATCATTTTATCTAACACTATCCCCTCCCCCTGTCTTAACCGATCAGAACTGTTGTATCTGAAAGATATTTGTATGTCATTACATGCAGATTATGTGGTGCCGGCGAACCATTTCTGACACGCGCCGATATATCATAGAACGAGCCATGACATGGACAATGCCAGCCACCAAACCAGTCATCAGGTACCGATTCGCCCCAGTCCTTGCGTCCTGTCGTCGGCTTATACAAAGGAATACAGCCCAGATGTGTACAACTGGCTACCGTTATCAGATATTCTGGCTTGATAGCACGGTATTTACGCTGCTCGGGTGTTTCCATCCAATCGGCCTGAACATTAGGAATGGCCTCAGAATTCGGATCTTTGAGCTGATCATCATGACCATCCACCTGTTTGAGTAATGCTTCAGTGCGATTGGCCACGAAAACAGGTTTACCCTGCCACTGAATCACAACAAGCTGCCCTTTTTCAACTGTTGCAACATCAAATTCAGTTTTTGATGCGGCAAGTGTATCTGCCGCCGGCAGCATGCTGCCAATAAATGGTACTGCTGTAGCGCCAGCAGCGACTGCGCCTAAACCGCCTGCAGCGACATAAAGAAACTTACGTCGTGACTGATCCGCCTGATCTGCCATAAATGCCTCCTCCCTTGGTAATTACACATACGTAAAGATAGCTCCAGAAAAACAGGGCGAACCTCTAGCAGTATGCAACTAAAATATCAATCTATAATGATATGTGAAATATACACCTTTAAAAATCTATGCTTTTTCAGCCAACCCCCTCAATTCTGCTATTGCGGCTTCATAATCCGGAGTATTATAAACTGCAGAGCCTGCAACAATGGCATCAGCACCTGCCGCAGATACTTCTTCAATGGTTGCCACATTAACACCACCATCCACCTCCAGCCAGGCATCACTTCCTGCATCATCCAGCATCTGACGCGCCTCACGGATTTTGTCGGTTACTGCATGGATATAAGACTGACCACCATAACCGGGATTCACACTCATCAGCAAGACAAGATCAGTACAATGTAGCACATGTTTGATAGTGGATACCGGTGTTGCAGGGTTCAGACTTACGCCAGCCTTTTTGCCCAGCGAACGAATCAATTGCAAGGTGCGCTCCAGATGAATGCAGGCCTCCTGATGCACCGTAATAATATCAGCACCTGCTTTAGCAAAACTTTCAACCTGAGTATCCGGATGATTTACCATCAGGTGAACATCAACAGGTTTTTCAGTATAGGAACGGATGGCCTTACAGATATTGTCACCTATGGTAATCGGAGGTACAAATGAACCGTCCATCACATCGAAGTGAATCCAGTCGCAACCACCCTCATCAATAGCACGAATTTCTTCACCTAATATAGCAAAATCTGCAGAAAGAATAGATGGTGCGATGACAGTATTTTTTTTCATGATTTTAAAGCCCCTTTGTATTGAGATCAGATTTCTAGTTTATAAGGGCTTATTTGTCCAGTTTCAGCGAGTTTTCCAGTTCGGTCAATAAGTCTTAAAGCAGCACTGATAAACATGCGAAAACAATCATGTAACTTGATTATAATCGTAGATTCAAGTAATTACATCATTTTAACCAGGATATTGCACACCAATATCCCGACTGAATTCAGGCATGCTCAATACGTTTAATTATGCGCTAAAAATACTTCTAATTCTGCAGGCACAGGTAGCTCTCCAAGCATCATGGCCTGCAATTCAGGCGGTTCGCAGTTCAGCAACAGCTCAATGGCAGAAACAAGTCCGGGATTATCCATATCTTCATTCAGCAATGGTGCAAGCCAGGCATCCAGCTCCAGCATACCCTGCCTGTTTAGTCGATAACGCAAACGACGAACCCTTATTTTCAACTGCATGCTGACAAGCTACTTTTACATGCCGTCCAAAGGCAAGAGTAGATAGGCATAAGATTATATTCAGGCATAGACATATCATCTGCAGATCCAGCTGCTTTCAACCATCAATCCTGTAGAAATTCTAACCTGATCGCTATACTATGAGCCGACGTCTAATCGGGAGATCTTTAATCATGAATACATTGAACAATCCGGAATTCATCGAAGTCGATGGTAAACAGTGCCTGCTGGAGGATATTCTCCAAGACTATACCAGACTGCGTAATACAGACATGGAAGAGCGTGAAAAAATAGCCAAAGTGATGAAAAAACACTTGCGGGAAGAGGAGTTAAAACCATACCAGGCCGAACTCATCCAGATGCAAAAACATCTTGAAAAATCAAAAAAGCGTATGATTATCCTGTTTGAAGGGCGAGATGCGGCTGGCAAGGGAGGGACAATCCGTCGTGTCTCCCGTTATATGAATGAAAAACATTACCGCGTGGTGGCACTTGGCAGACCAACTGAAGAGCAGCGCACACAATGGTATTTCCAGAAATATGTTGCCCAGTTCCCTCGTGGCGGTGAAATCGTATTATTTGACCGTAGCTGGTATAACCGCGCCATGGTCGAACCGGTATTTGGCTTCTGTACCCCGGAGGAACACAAACAGTTCATGCGTGGTGTTACCGGCTTTGAAAAGGATCTGGTTCGTCAAGGTACTATTCTCGTCAAACTGTATTTCAGCGTTACCAGGGAAATTCAGAAAGCGCGTTTTGACCGGCGCAAAAATGACCCCCTGCGCCAATGGAAACTCAGCGAAGTAGATGTTCAGGCTCAGGAACGCTGGGACGACTTTACCAGTGTAAAATATGAAATGCTGAAAAATACCAGTGCCAATAAAGCACCATGGGTCGTTATTCGCTCAACCGATAAGCACCAGTGCCGACTCAATGCCATGAGGGTAATTCTCAATTCAGTAAACTACGAGAAAACAAACAAAAAACTTGATTATGTCCCGAACCCGGACATTGTCGTTTCAGGAGCCCGTGAAATCGAGTGCATGGAAGCTGCGCGAATAAGAAAAGGTAAGTTTATCGGTTAGCAAGTATTATCAAGGCGATTCCCTGAACAACATAAATATTTGAAGTGACAAGAACGGCTTATGTCTTTCGTGCTACCAGTTGACGTTTAATATTTGCAATCGCAGCCGTTGGGTTCAGCTTCATGGGACAAGCTTCCATACAATTCATAATCTGGTGGCAGCGGTAAAGACGGAACACGTCTTCCAGCTGATCCAGCCGTTTGCCGGTTGCTTCATCGCGTGAATCAATAATCCAGCGATTGGCCTGCAATAAAGCAGCCGGACCCAGAAAACGATCCCCATTCCACCACCAGGACGGACAGGCCGTTGTACAGCAACCGCATAACAGACATTCATAGGAACCATCCAGTTTATCCCTGTCCTGCGGCGATTGCAGGCGCTCATGCTCATGGGTAGGCGTTTCTGTTTGCAACCACGGCTGAATCTGCCGGTACTGGTCAAAGAAATGATCCATATCTACCACCAGATCGCGAATCACCTGCATACTGGGTAAGGGGCGCACATGCACAGGCTGCTTCAAACCGGCGACTGGGGTGATGCAGGCCAGCCCGTTGATGCCGTTGATATTCAGACCATCAGAACCACACACACCTTCGCGACAGGAACGCCTGTAGGTTAAGGTGCCGTCCAGCTCCCATTTGATATGGTTGAGTGCATCAAGCAATTTCATGCCCGGTTTGAGCATCGGCACTTCATAATCCTGCATAAATGGCTGTTCGCCACTTTCAGGATCATAACGAAAAACAGAAAGCTTAATAATTTCGCTCATAATCCAAACTCAACACAGCAAGTATTTTCATTCAAGGCAAGGCGCTGCATCTGTGAGCACCATAGCAGATGCGGCACCGCAGTATTGGAGGAAAAGATGAAGTTGCGCATCAATACACCCTCTTCTTCGGCGGAAATGACTCCACTGTCATGGGTTGCAAACGCACAGGTTTGTAGTCCAGTTCCACTT
>JAJRTX010000293.1 GCA_021545665.1 Zetaproteobacteria bacterium | reverse complement strand
GATTTATCAGCAACCAATCATCGGCTCAGACTGGAAGCTAATCAAAAGCAATCAGCGATAGAACAACTCATTGAAGAAAAAGAACGCATTCAGGTCACACTTGAATCTATCGGTGACGGTGTAATCACTACTAACAGTAATGATGCTATTTGTTTCATGAATCCGGTCGCTGAACAACTAACAGGTTGGCCGCTCGATGAGGCACGAGGCAAGCCAGTTAATGAGGTTTTCAGGCTGGCCGACGATCCAGGTAAGAAAGGTCATACTGAAGACCGGCGTGCACATCAAGTTGGCAGTTTCTGGAATACGCTGGGTGATCATCAATTGTTGTGTCGGCGGGATGGTGAAGTCTTTTATGGGAAAAGTGTGGCATCACCGATTACCGGTGAGAACGGTGAGAACCATGGATCCGTCGTTGTTTTCCATGACGTATCCGAACAACGCAAACTGACGGAGCATCTCTCTTACCAGGCAAAGCACGATCCATTGACGGGGCTGATTAACCGGCGGGAATTTGAATGGTCGCTGGACGCAGCGCTGGTTAGCGCAAAAGAACAAAATCATGTTCATTGTCTATGCTATATCGATCTTGACCAGTTCAAGATAGTCAACGATACCTGTGGTCATGATGCGGGTGATGAATTATTGAAGCAGTTAGCGTACGGGATTACCCAACAACTCAGGGAAACTGATATGTTATCCAGACTGGGTGGTGATGAGTTTGGCCTGTTGCTGGACGGATGTACTGCAGAAGATGCCTGCATAATCGCAGAAAAAATTCGCAAGCACATCAAAGATAACCGCTTTGTCTGGGATAACAAGGTATTCGAGGTGGGTGCGAGTATTGGTGTGGTAGAAGTCAATTCTGAGAGTGAAAGTGTAGGTAAATTGTTAAGTGCTGCTGATATAGCCTGCTATGCAGCCAAGGAAAATGGCCGTAATCAGGTACATCTTTATCAGGGAGAGGAAAGTGAGCCAGGTAAGCGTCATAGCGAAATCCACCTGGTCACGCATATAACCCGGGCTCTCGAAGATGATTCGCTTATCCTGTATTTTCAGACAATCAGGGATTTGCGAAATCCAGATGATTCTGTACCGTATGGAGAAGTGCTGATTCGTATGAAAAATGAGGAGGATGGTCTGGTATCACCCGGCTTGTTTATACCTGCGGCTGAACGCTATAACCTGATGCCTACGATTGATTTATGGGTTATCAGGAAGACACTTTTATGGTGCCAGTCTGTACTTGAGAAAGGCCAGCATATCGGGCGATTATCAATTAACCTTTCTGGTCATTCGCTGGGGTCAAAACAATTTGGCGCGGATGTGATCAAGCTATTTTCAGGCTGTGCTGTTTCACCAGAGAAAATATGTTTTGAGATTACCGAAACCGCAGCGATATCGAATTTTTCATCTGCTGTTCAGTTCATTCAGCGGCTTAGAGAGCGGGGCTGTCAGTTTGCATTAGATGATTTTGGCAGTGGCTTGAGTTCATTTTCCTACCTGAAAAAGCTCTCGGTTGACTACCTTAAAATAGATGGCAGTTTTATCAAGGATATTGTTCACGATGAGATCGATCGTGAAATGGTTAAGTCTATGCACCAGTTAGCCCGTATGATGGGCATGAAGACGATTGCCGAGTTCGTCGAAGATGAAGCCATACTCAACGAAATCAAGTTGATTGGTATAGATTACGCACAGGGCTATGGTATTGCCAAACCCGTACCCCTGGAAAGTATATCCAGTTCGATGTGTGCCAGGACTTTAGATAAAGAAACAGACGATATAATATAGAATAGCTTGCTGTCGTCCCGTCCGGTTTCTCGTATGCCTGGCCAATTACCCATCCGCCCTATGAATAACTCAGAAAATACAGGCGTTAACCGCTTTGCGATACTCGATATACTCAGGGGGGCCGCAATTATATTAATGGTTGCCTTCCATTTCTGTTACGACCTCAGTTATTTCAAGTTAGCCCACTTTGATTTTTACAATGATTTGTTCTGGCTGCATGCAAGAACCTTTATTCTTGGATTTTTTCTGACCTTGGTTGGGGTCAGTCTGTGGGTGGCGCACAATAACAGAATCAGACTATATAAAGCTTTGAAAAGAGCAGCTCTAATTGCTTTAAATGCCGGACTTGTAAGCATGTCTACCTGGTATCTTTTCGGTGACCGCGTAGTGTTTTTTGGTGTGCTCCACTTTATTGTCGTTGCCAGCCTGCTTGGTTTGTTATTTGTCAGACACCGTTTGTTGAGTTTGATAGCAGGGCTATCGCTCATTGGCATGGGTGCTTTCCATTTCGCCTGGTTTGATCAGCCATGGATTCAGTGGGTAGGGATGATGACGTATAAACCGGCGACTGAAGATTATGTCCCGATAATACCCTGGCTGGGGGTGGTATTTCTGGGGATATATACGGCCCGCTGGATACCTGTATTAAATCAAAACTGCGGAGCAATAAATGACAGGCTGCAAGCACTCGCATTTGTGGGGCGCCACAGCCTGCTAATTTATATGTTGCACCAACCTGTAATGATTGGGGTATTGAAGTTAATAACAGGCATGCAGCCGCCCGGGTAACACAGGTGATTTACTTATTATAATCTTTTACACTGCTGTCCCGTTAACCTGTGCGAATGTAGTTGAAATCCAGGCAGCCTGTACGTTTTGAACTCAAGCTGAGCAACCCGGACATGGCATCGGAATAACCAGATCAAGACGCGCAAAATCTGCCCTCCCTGGCCGCTCGACTGCCGCATCCCTGTGGCAGACGGTCTTGATCTGGTTATCCCGATGCCATGCCCTAAGATGTATACTCGCTCCAAAAGTTAACGGGACAGCAGTGAATCTTTTAATACAGTACTAACGGCCCGATCCAGTAAAGGCGCACTATCTATGATCCGCGCTCTTGTATTACGCAAGTAGTATGCAAATTCTGCGCATGTCAGGCTGGCGGATTTGAGTCCCTGGCGGTCTGTAAACAGATAACTGCCGGTGATCGGACTTATCCAGCTGAATTTAACGCGCCGCGTTATGTTTTCCCTGTTATTAAATTCAACCCAGGTGCCTGGTTTGATCTGCCTGGCCTGTTCCATAAATTTATCGTTTATTTCCGGAGAACCAGCATTTGTATTTTTAGCTGTTTCTGATTTGGCTCCATTCTGGGGCGCGATCGTATTTTCTGACTCTGTAGTACATGTATCATCTGGTGATTTACTGTCTTCTGAAACCTGTGCCATGTTGGCTGTCCGGCCGTGAGCTCTGACCAGGTCGTTTATAAAGGCATCACGTTCAACAGTCGGTAGTGATAGCCGTTCCATGCCTTCACGTATTGCCTGTAACAGTCCAGGCTGCAAGGTAACCAGTCTTTTTCTGTCTTCAATGGACGATTTGGGTTTTACACTCCAGATCAACACATCCATGGTTTCTACAGCCTGATTCCATTCGTCGCTGTCCTTGCCATATTTGGCGCAGGTGACAAATAGCAGGTTTTTCCAATGGCTACTGACAAACTTGCGGACGAAGTCAATATTATTTTTGTCATCGATCCGCGGTGTGATTTCTTTCATTGTAGTCGAGCGGGCAACTTCAAGCCGCTCCTGGCCTTCCATTACCTTTGCCGAGCGTTGTTCGCGAATTTTGGTTTCTTCCTCATCGCGTTGCAGGAAAACATCCAGATCCTTCAGTAAAGTGGAGAACAGGCTGATATCATCATCAAAATCATTCAGGATAGTCTGTACAATCCTGTTGATGGTTTTGAAAAGCGGATCCTGTGATCCCTGATCCTCATTCCAGCTGATAGCAAGGGCTGCCAGCCGGTTGAGCAATTGTCTTGCGGGATGAGATTTTTTTGAAAAGAAACATTTGTCCAGAAGGGCAACTTTTAAAATGGGAATTTGCAAGCGCCCGATCAACGCACGCATGGCATCGGGGATGTTTGAGTCATCCAGTATGTAGTCGAATAACATGGCAACGATATCAATTGTCATATCGCCGCTTCTACCCAGATTATTGACCAGACCTGATTGCTTGATGCCATAGAGAATATTCACTCGGCCACCCTCAACCTCGTCTATGTTTATCGCGCTGGTATTAAAGCCTTCTGCCATCGACCCTTCTGGCAAGGTACCGTGCTGTAAATACGTCAGGTTATTCATTGGCAGGTAGAATTCTGTTGCTATGCCAGTTGATGGCGAATAAGCATTGCCTTCGATATGCCCCTGTGGTTGACAGATATCTGCGGTTTCAGGTGCTGTTTGTTGCGGAATTCCCGCAGCGTCAGGATGAGAGTAAGTGGGCATGCAGGTTGAGCTGGATTTCCGAATAGTCGTTTTAATCTCCGGCATAATGCCACGCCGGATAAGATGTTGATTGACCTCCTTATACAGGTTATCGATGTTTCCCATGACATGCTTGTCAAATAATTTAAAAATAACCAGGCGTATTTCAATCCCGGTTTCAATTTTCTGTGCGGCTTCCTTGAACGCATTACATATCGATTCTGGCCCAAGCGGGTTGAGCCATTTCTCAAGATCCGGGTCGCGCAACAGCATACCTATGCGTTTATCGAGCGCATAGAGTGATTGGGTGCAGGTTCCACGGACTTTATTTACCATGTTGGTAATGGCAAGATCCTCTTCCAGCGCTTCCTTGTCGACTAATCCAAGGCTGGAAACTTCAGCGTTGTCCCAATCAGCTTTTAGGGAATTAACATTGCTTCCATCTCTTGCCGTGCCACTGTTAAAGCGAAGAATATAGTCACTGATAAAACCGGCTTCAACATCCTTGCGGATGATTCGCAGTTCACGCATTGCATCAAAATACAAGGTTTGTATCTGATTGTTTTCAGCTTTTTCGGCACGGGAAAACAATGCGTCATCCACTTTTTCCATCATACGTGCAATGGATTGTTCAAGGTGTTTCCTGGCTATTTCCCTGGATTCTTTTATTACCCGGGAAGCCGGGCTGTCGCCATCCGTGTTTTTTCTTAACTGCTCAAAGTCACCAAGTTTTACTACATTTTCATATGCGTTATCGGTCATGGCTCAGATCCCGGGTCGGGTGATATCAGGTTTATCGGACATGGCTTATATATATCATGGCAGTTCTTTGCAGGTTGTGAAGCAGGTCTCAAAAGTGCCAACGGCATTTCTCTAGAATGTATATCAAATGCCGTTATTAAATTCTGAAATGATCAGGGAATTGCAATGTATAACACTGAAACGCATGCCGTAGCTCCTGTTGAGGAGCACTCTTTTGAAGCACTTCTGGATGATGTAGAAGGGCTTGTCTCGCCCCCTGATGTCTGTATGCGTCTATTTGAGTTGATTCATTCACCTAAGTCATCCTCGCGTGATATTGCTGGAGTAGTTGCAGTTGACCCAAATCTGACTGCACGCTTGCTGCGTATGGCAAACAGCTCGTTCTACAACCTGGGTGGTAAAATTGACACCGTGTCACGCGCAGTGACAATTATTGGAAACAGTGAACTTTATAGCCTGGTATTATCAATCTCGGCTGTGAAGTCTTTCACAAACCTTCCAAATGATATCGTCACCATGGAAACATTCTGTAAGCACAGTGTGTATACAGGGTTGCTGGCGCGTGCATTGGCGCGGCGTGTCAATATGCTGCATCCGGAGCGGATGTTTGTGGCTGGTTTATTGCATGATATTGGCAGTCTTGTGCTGTACCACTACCGGGCTGAAAGCATGCGTGATATTTTGCTGGTGGCTAATGGTGATGAGGAAGTTCTGTATCACGCAGAAAACGTGACCCTGGGATTCAATCACGCCAGCCTGGCGGGTGGGTTACTGGCTGACTGGAACCTGCCCGAGGAATTACAACAGGCTGTAACCTGGCATCATCAGCCGGAAGCTGCACAAACTGCGCGGCTCGAAGCGCACCTTCTGTACCTGGCCAATGTGCTGGTCAACGAATCCGAACAGGGGAATTTCGTTGGGGCACCCGTTGAGAGTTCAAGAATCAATGCAACCATAATTCAGGAAACGGGTCTGTCGACTGAGGCGATGTATGCTGCGTTTGAAGAGGCCGCTGAACAGTTTCCTTCGACACTTCAGGCGTTGCTGTAGCCGGGATTTCCAGTATTGAATTTTCGAAACGGAGCTTTTGCTCCGTTTTTTTTGATTAATAAAGTGTTCAGATATGAGCTTATCGGGCCGCTAAGAAAGGGTGCTGGAATCACCTGCATATATTTAAAGTATCATATTATTAAATATATGTAAGTATATAATATTATAAGGAAATATAAATTGCCAGAGGTTTTGCAACAAGTCGGTCTTGTCGAGGGCATTCGGCCAGCGGATTTGCCTGCGCCACCTAAAGACGCTATCCAGGTAGTACAAACTTGCTCCCAGCCCGATATTGATAGCCGCCTCGTTGCCAACCTTGTCAGTAAGGATCCAGTGCTGACGGCAGAACTGTTGCGCATTTCAAATTCGGCCTATTTTGGTTTTGTCAGCCAGGTCAAGTCAGTGACGCGTGCGGTGACAATCCTTGGGAATCGTGCTCTCAGGAATTTAGTGTTGTGTATTGCCATGCGCGAT
>JAJRTX010000292.1 GCA_021545665.1 Zetaproteobacteria bacterium | reverse complement strand
TGTACTATAGTTCATAATCTCTCCTCCTGTTTTGGCTTTCACCCAATGGGCGAGCCAAAACAGGAGGAGAGATTATGAACATCAAGCTGAAGCTGACCGGCTCAAAGCCGGTGGTTTTACTCCTGAAGATAGATAATAAAACAGATAATCTCTTGTTGCTCCTGATCGGTCAGCCTGACCATTGGTTAACTCTTCCTCCTGCGCGCTACAGCAGAGATGAAGAATTTGTCTATTGCATGCAAATCCGGCGATTGAAGCCGCACATAACTTGTATGAGTGTCTTTAATCGGGCATTTTTCGCCGCCTGATAATATAATCCGTGCATGTTAACAGAATACAGGAGAAATGATGCCAAACGCCATGTTTCATGCCGAAATTAACAGCCTTAAATTACTGCACAGCGGCAAGGTGCGCGATATGTATGAGGTGGATGATAAGCATCTGCTGATCGTGACCACGGATCGACTGTCCGCTTTTGATGTGGTTCTGCCTACGCCTGTGCCGGGTAAGGGCGAAGTGCTGACAGTGGTATCGGAGTTCTGGTTTCACAAGCTCGCCCATATCGTGCCCAACCATTTGTCTGATATGAGTCTGGAAGAGGCTATTCCGGATGTGGCTGAACGTGATCGCGTGCGCTCGCGGGCCATTGTAGTCAAACGGCTGAAACCTTTACCGATTGAAGCCATTGTGCGTGGTTATCTGATTGGATCGGGCTGGAAAGAGTATGGCAAGCGGGGTTCGGTATGTGGCATTAAGCTGCCAGCAGGGCTTAACCTGGCCGATCAGCTGCCGGAAGCGATTTTTACGCCATCAACAAAAGCCAGTGTAGGCGACCATGATGAAAATATCAGCTTTGAACAAATGTGTCACATTATTGGATCTGATCTTGCTAGGCAGGTGCGGGATGCGAGTCTGGCCCTGTATAAAGAAGCAACTGCTTATGCGCTGGAAAAGGGCATTATTATTGCCGACACTAAATTCGAGTTTGGGCTGGATGAAAATGGGGCGTTAGTACAGATCGACGAATCACTGACGCCGGATTCATCCCGTTTCTGGCCAGTAGACGCTTATCAGCCCGGCCTTAGTCCGCCCAGCTTTGACAAGCAGTATATTCGTGACTGGCTGGAAACGCTGGACTGGGACAAACAGGCGCCGGGACCACAGGTTCCCGATGAAATCATGGCAGTGACATCGGCCAAATATCACGAGGCACAGTCCCGCCTGGTGAGTGAACGTTGATTGGGTAGGGCCTGATCATGTTACAAGCTAGTCTGGCCATCATTGGAGGTTTTCTGCTACTGGTTTGGGGCGCTGACCGTTTTGTTGATGGCGCCTCCGCCATAGCACGGAATTTCCGCATCTCGCCAATGATTATCGGCTTGACCATTGTCAGCCTGGGCACTTCATTTCCGGAAATGCTGATTGCGGCCATGGCGGCCTTCGAGGGAAACAGCGATCTGGGTATTGGTAATGCACTGGGCTCGAATATCGCAAATATCGGCCTTGTTCTTGGTGTTACAGCTATGGTTGCCCCGTTAACAGTGAAATCACTGACGTTACGGCGCGAACTGCCTGTTCTCTTCCTGGTCATGTTTCTGGCTTTTGCACTGATGGCTGATGGTGATCTGAACCTGTGGGATGGCATAACCCTGCTGGCCGGGCTGATCGTGTTGCTCTGGTGGCTGGTCAGACTGGGCAAACGTGAACGTCATGATCCCATAGAAGAAGAATTCGCAGAAGTTATTCCGGCGCATATGCCGATGAAAATGGCCGGGTTATGGTTTATAGTCGGGTTGCTCGTATTGTTATTCAGCTCCAGGATTGTGGTCTGGGGCGCGGTTGAGATCGCACAGATTCTCGGTATCAGTGACCTAGTGATTGGCTTAACGATTGTTGCTATCGGCACCAGTCTGCCGGAACTTGTAGCTTCCATTGTCAGTGTGCTGAAAAATGAGGCCGAGCTTGCCATCGGCAATGTGATTGGTTCGAACATGTTTAATCTGCTGGCCGTACTGAGTATGCCTGCACTGATTCATCCCCATGCCTTCAACAGTGACATTCTGCTACGTGACCTGCCGGTGATGTTTGCCTTTACCATTGCCATGTTTGTTATGGCCTTTGGCATTCGCTCGCAGGGCAAAATCAACCGCCTGGAAGGTACGTTGCTGGCAAGTGGATTCTGCACTTATCTCTATATACTGTTTATCATGCAATCATAAACAGACTGATTGTCTACAGATTCTGACGGTGAATATTGTACCTGCTGAGCATCTCTTTGCTTAACATCTGACTGGTATCGAAGGTATCGGTCACCACATCAGAGGCTTCGGCCTGATACAACTGGAAGAGGTGAATCTCTTTACGGGCGCGTACAATCACCGGCAGTTCGGCATCTACTGATCGCACCCGCTGTAATATTTTGATACTGGTATTGAAATCCACCATACTGACCAGCACTGCCGATGCCCGGGCCAGGCCGCAGGCATTGAGTAATTCGAGACTGGCCGCATCACCATAATAAACAGGTTTTTTTGAATCGTTTGCTTGTTTTATCCGCTCCTGATCCAGATCGATAGCAATGCTGTGGATGCCTTCATCGTTGAGCAGTTGCATGGCATGCTGTCCCACCCGGCCAAAGCCGCAGATAATAACATGATGATTAAGCTCGCACGCCTTGTTAACAAGCTGATCTCTGATCTTTTTTCGGCTTATGGCCATGGCCGTTGGCATTATAAATGCCGTTATTTTCGCGTTATGGCGTAAGATAAAGGGTGCCAGACCGATACTGAACAGCAATGTAGCCAGCACAATCTGAGCCAGATCAGCTGAAAATAAATTGCCATCAAGGGCCAGAATCAAAATAGCAAAGCCAAACTCACCGCCATGGGCAAGAATCAGTCCGGTGCGCATGGATACGGCGTTGTTCCAGCCAGCCAGGCGGCACAGGCCCATAACCAGCAGCATTTTCGCCAGTATCAGCACGGCAAGCAGCAGCAGAACCCAGTGCCAGGTTTCAGGTAGCAGCCTTATATTCAGCATCATGCCGATGGTAATAAAGAATAGTCCCAGCAGGACATCGCGGAATGGCCTGATTTCTGATTCCACCTGATGCCGGAATTCCGTTTCGCTGAGCATGACGCCCGCCAGAAATGCGCCAAGAGCAAAGCTCAGGCCGATCTGGTGGGTGGCCCAGGCCGAGCACAGCACCACCAGTAACACCGTCAGGGTAAACAGTTCTGCTGAGCGAAAACCGGCCACTTCACGGAACAGCGGCCTCAAAACCCAGTGGCCGAAGACAAAAATTAATGCCAGAGCAAGCAGCCCTTCGCCAAAGGCAAGCAACACCGTAGTGAGCGATATCGATCCGGACTGGTCTGACAGGCTGGCCACGAGAATCAATAAAGGTACAACCATCAGATCCTGAAGCAGCAGAATGCCGATAGTGTTCCTGCCATGGCGGGTGTGTAATTCCACCTGATCGGACAGCTGCTTGGTCACCAGTGCGGTTGAAGACATAGCGATCACACCTCCAAGAACCAGCGCAGTTTCAAAAGAAAAACCAAAATACATGGCAATGGCCATGGTAAGCGCCACCGTCAGCAGCACCTGACCGCTGCCCAGACCCAGCACTGAACCGCGCATGCGAATTAGCAATGGCACTGAAAATTCAAGTCCAATGGTGAACAGCAGGAAAACCACGCCAAATTCAGCCAGCACCCGGATATGCTCGACATCGAAAACCAGCTCCAGTCCATAAGGCCCGATAAGAATACCGACAGATAAATAACCAAGAATCGGTGGCAGACCAATACGCAGGAATAGAACTACTACAGCCACTGTTGATGCAAGGATGATCAGCGTGTCATTCAAATAGCTGTAGTCCATTGCTCCTCCATCATGTGTGTTAACGCTGTTTATACAATATCTGTTAGCCGAATCAGGTAAAACAGGTCGTTAAACACCTCACATCGTGCGAAAAGTTTTAGCTGGCATCAGGCTTTAACATATTGCACAAGCCAATAGATCGCAACAAAAACGTGTGGCCTATATCTTATATGCATCCGTCTGAATAGAGCCTGACTTGACTTGAACAGCCTTCTGGTCTCAGTCTTGTTTCTGTTTTGAACTCCCATGCATCCAACCTGAAACAACCCATCACTTTCCACAGCCACATCTATCGTGGGGAAAATCGATTACGCATAGCGCTTGTTGGCCAGCCTAACAGTGGTAAGAGCAGGATTTTTAATGCTGTAGCCAGTACCAGCTATCATACCGGCCAGTTGACGGGTACACATAAGCCTTATGCTGAATGTCCTGTACAAATCGGCATGGATGAGATCCATCTGGTGGATTTACCGGGCATTTATTCACTGCGCGGACTGGCAGGAGATGATCTTGAGGCATTGAAATACCTGCTTTGGGGTGATGCACGGCCCCTGGTTTCACGACACGAGCATAGTGAGCCTCCTGCGCCATTTTCCCGTCCTGATATCATTATCCATGTTATTGATGCCAGTGTACTGGCACGCAACCTTGAGCTGACGTGTGAGCTTGCCGAGCTTGGCTTACCCATGGTGATTGCGCTGAACATGATGGATGAAGCACGCAGAAAGGGCGTGGATATTGATGTGCAGGCACTATCCAGAAAACTTGGCGTACCTGTTATTCCTACTACAGCGATAAAAGGACACGGGCTTCCAGGCCTGTTTGAACAGGTATTGAAAACTGCACGCAGTTCAGCCTGTCCACTTCCACAAGCTCCGGCATTACATATTCAAAAATGGGCGTCCCTGCTACAAGCAAAGCTGGAACAGCCGGAGTTGCATGAGGCATTTGCCATGCCCCGGCAGTTACTGGTTATGCAATTGCTGGAAGCAGATCATTATTTTATGACCGAGCTGGGCAGTCATTTCCCCAAAGTGCTGGCTGAAGTGAAAGCCTTGCAATTGCAAGCTACCAATGAGTTGCCCCGGACACTGGCTGACGAGGTTGAAGCGGATCGTCACCATCGCGCAGTCAGCTTGTTTGAAGAGGTCGCACAACTTATCCATAAACCTAAAATGGTATGGGAAGATCGCCTGGATATGTTGTTTCTGCATCCGCAGTGGGGCCTGGTGGGCAGTATGGCGGTATTTGCAGCTGTGTTGTTCATGGTCTTTGAAGTCAGCACTGCACTGGATGCCATGTCCGCAGCCCGTTTGGCTGAACTGGTGTCCGCATGGCAGCCTGAAACCATGGCCGGTATTATCGGGCGCGCCGTAACCGATGGCCTGATCGGGCTGATCGGCATTGTTGTGCCCTATATGCTGCCGCTGGTACTGATGCTGGTTGCACTCGAAGAGTCCGGCATCATGCATCGCATTGCCTTTGTCGTGGACCGCTTTTTTCACAGTATCGGCCTGCACGGAAAAGTGGCCGTACCATTCCTGCTGGGGCTGGGTTGCAATGTCCCCGCCATTGCCGCCACCAAAGGATTATCAAGCGGACGCGACCGCGTGGTTTCTTCTCTGCTTATCACCTTTGTACCCTGCTCGGCCCGT
>JAJRTX010000291.1 GCA_021545665.1 Zetaproteobacteria bacterium | reverse complement strand
TATGATTTTGCCATATAACCAGGCGATGCAGTGCGCACCTGCGGTGCCGGACCGGCGTACCGCCGGCCGCTGATCGCGGCGTTAGTAGGCTAGAGCATTCAACAAAATTGCCTTCGAAACACAATCGCAATGCACTTCAAGTTGATCCATGCAACATATCAGTTTGTCAAAGCTGCCCGAGTTTATCGGCAAAATTCGCTACGCCAATCAACGGCGCGCAGCAAAGGTGGTAATCTCAGGCAAGCATTGATCACCAAGCATGAAGAAATACACGTCAAGTTGGTTCAAGAAACATATTGGTTCTGGCACACTCAATCGGATTCCCAGGCAATATCCGCACACACCAAACATTGGCGAGCAACAATGATGGTAAACTCAAGCAAGTGTTGATTAACGAGCGCCAAAATCAGAACGTGGTTTTCGGTT
This sequence comes from Zetaproteobacteria bacterium, assembly GCA_021545665.1. The sequence goes on along the minus strand of JAJRTX010000291.1, from coordinate 2,339 downwards.
ACTGATCTGCGGTCACGAAAGCTAAGCGATTCTGCGTAGTATCGCGGCTCATAAATGGAGGCATTGATGCAAGTCGGAAACAACCTGCCTACTAACCAGGCAATGAACCGGACGCGTTTACCATCGCTGCCTTCTATATTTGCATCGCAGTCGCGCCGGTTATTGCGGCGTTAAATGTCTTAGTGGAACCACCAGAAAAATCCGCTAGCCTACCTCGGTGGCTAGCATGCGTTATCGGCCTTCTACTGCTACCGGTGAACCTAGTCATCATTGTTGGTTCTGGTGTTATTATATTTGACCCACAGGTCGAGAACCCTGCTATCACCTTCGGCCTAGGAGGCACCATGCTATTCGCATTGCTTTGGCTTCTTACCCTCTCGATACGAATGATATTTAATTTAAAACAGATCGCCGGAGGCTTAGTATCACCAATCGTATTAAGGTTAGTTAGCTACATTTTTCTTGTGATCCCAGTTCTATCAATTGCGCTAGGTACATTTTGGGAAAAGCCGATTGTTTACAGCTTCATGACTGCGGTCTATATTTCTATTTTCTTCGGGTTAAATCGATTGGCCAAGCAACGAACAAGAGGTGCTAAATATGACGACACTTAACAAGATGATGCAGTTCGCACCTGCGGTGCCGGACCGGCGTACCGCCGGCCGCTGATCATGGCGTTATGGGGCTAGTTCAGCTTTCACTGCCATCGAATTTTAGCCATCCAGCCACGCTCGACGCTGATGCCCATACTCTTGCGATGACTATTGAACTTCACCATTTCTTCATTCTCACTGGCCCAGGAGCTCCGCAAGCGGATCTTTTGTCCGGCATTGGACTGATTGAAGGAACTTGTAACGATCACCCTGGTCAGGGCACGGCGAATCGTCGGTTCTTCTTCTCGAATTCTACGCTAGAGCTGCTTTATGTACGTGATTCGAACGAAGCAGAAAATGGTTGTGGAAGTCGATTGCGTTTTGTGGAGCGCGCAGCTGATGCCAAAGCATCGCCATTTGGGTTAATAGTGAAGGCAACCACCGGATCAACTGCTGCACCATTCCCTGGGTGGCGATACTGCCCTGAGTATTTTCAAGCTAGCCAATGTTTTCACGTCGGAGACAACTCGAATCTGATCGAAGAGCCGCTTTGCATTTGCATGCCGCTTGATTTGCCGTTACCCGAGCATCAGCCTCAGCCGCAAAATTCAGATAAAACGGTCACCGAAGTGGTCATTAGCGTACCAGTTATTCGGCCATCCTTACCGCTAGAGGTGATAGCCGAATGCGAGGGCATCTCATTGCGACTAAACGAGCCGCATCGACTGGAACTTGTATTCAATGAGGAGCAGGAAGGGCAATCGAAGGACATGACACCGGAATTACCGTTGGTTATTCGATGGTAGCGACCTGCCAGCTTTCGCTGAGCTAAGACGTATTCATCTATCTCGGTTAAACTGTCAGCAATCTCATCCAATTTGAAAGCCGAGGCGGTGTTGCCCCATAACCAGTTGAAGCAGACGGACGCCAAACCCGCTACGCGGCTTTGGCGCCGCTGTTCAAGGCGTTATGTTTCAGGACGCTAAGGCGCTATGAATAAAATTATCGGAGTAATCGTTGCGCTTTTGCTAGCGGGGTACTTCATAAGCTCCTACGTCGAGAATAATGCCAAGCGCGAAGCAGAGCGTCTAAAAGTAGAGCAGAACGAGAAAAGAATACGGACGTCAGTTCAAGAACTGGCATTCCGATTCGATGGTGTAACTGACTGGGACACCCAATTAGGTAATGGAAATAGCTACAGATTTGAACCAATCCTCACGGTCGAGTTAGAAAAATTATGGCTTACAGAAAAGCCAATTCTTTTTGTTGGAAGAATCCTAGACATAAAAACTGAAGATGGAGATAACTACACTGTAGTAATAGAAAGAAACCTACTCTCCAGCTTGGGAAATATGTTCAGCACTGATTTGCAATTATCGCTTGTTGCGCCTAAAAATATAATCGATGCCTTTCTAAATACACATCCGGACCTCTTCAAAGGACTTGGCTTTGATAATGGCATAGCTGCAATAGCAAGAATTTACTCAATAGAAACAATCTATATTTCTGGTGAAGAATGTATCCGCGAAGAAATAAAAATTGGCTATGGTAAAATGCTCGACTTGGAATTCGTGGGGCAAGTTAGACTATGAAACATAACCAGGTGATGCAGTTCGCACTAAACTTCCCCCGGTTTGACGGACACTTTTTTCTAACCAGAAGGAGTGTCCAATGGCTAAAGTTAATCACCCGAGAAAGACCTGGCAGTATTCGAAGAACTTCAAGGTAAAAGCAGTACAGCTCAGC
>JAJRTX010000290.1 GCA_021545665.1 Zetaproteobacteria bacterium | reverse complement strand
ATGTGATCAATGTGAAGAAATGCTGGAGAAAGACTATGCTACAGGAAGGAAATACGGGATAGAAGAATCTATTTCAAGCATACCTTCCGGCCAGGTAGATACGCATGCAGCAGGAACTGTTGCAGGCACAGTTTGGCAGGAGCTGAATGGTAGCTGGCCATCAACACTTGAGCTTGGTGGTGGAGGCGTATCTGGTGCATTGAAGCCTGTGAGTGACCAGGGCGCTGGTGGTCTGCTCGGTTTTATAAAAAATCTATTTGCTAAAAAAAATCCTGTGGATAAGCGGACCAGAACTGAAGTCCTGGATGACATATGCGATAAGCTCATGGCTGAACATTTGCGTATAACAGACAGCTATCTTTTCGCAATAGCAAAGACTGTTGACGTGCTGCTTAAAGAATATAAACTTTCCGAGGATGAATCGAAGTCAGTTATTGCCAGGTGGGGACAGAGAAATAAGCTGTAGGCGCTAAGTGAGCATCAGCACTTTCTGTCTGAGTAGAGGTAAATTTTATAACAAAAAGTTCAAGCCGACGCGCCGGTTCCGGAGCTGTGCCGGACCTATGGCATGAGCAGCATGCCTATGTTGAGTGTTTTAACCTAACTGCGCGATATGAATGGCTGGATGAACACATCTTCGATGTCTGTCGAACATGCACAGGCCACAGCGACAGCGTGGTTATGACGTTACAATGATGTTAGTCAATAAGATATATAACAAGTCGATTGTTCAGACATTCACTGCGCTACGCATCACTCGCGCCACACAGCCTGGTGGTTATATGTAAAACGGGCATGAAGTATTTTTATGAATATTGATCCTGATAAAAATCCTCTGGATAAACTTCCTCCTGTTCTTAAGAAGGATTTAGACGAAAACCTGTGTACATGTAATGATGTTCTCAAGATAGATATTATCAATGCTATCGTAAATGGGGCAAAAACAGTGGAAGAAGTTCAAAAACAAACCTGCGCTACAGATGGAATCGGCTGTTGCAAAAGGCAGATACAGCGGCTGATCGAGTGTCTTTGCGCCCCGGAAAAGCAATGAAGAAGGCACTGGTTTTAGGGGCGAGTGGGGCCACAGGAAAGTTATTAGTACAACAGCTGCTTCATCAGGGCATCAGGGTAATCGCTATTGTCCGTAATTTACAATCGCTTGCTCAGGAAATTGGAGAACAGGCGAACTTGCAAATAGTTGAAGCGAATATAACCGAGATGTCGGAAAAAGAGCTTGCTCCATACCTTGAAGATTGTAATGCAGTGCTTTCTTGCCTGGGACATAATTTGACTTTCAAGGGTATGTTCGGCAAGCCTCGATTGCTGGTAACCGATACAGTTGAAAAAATATCGCGAGCTATAGAATCAATAAACCAGGCTGGAAAAGTTAAGCTCATACTGATGAATACAACTGGAAACAGTAACCGGGATATCCCTGAGGCACCCCCATTTTCCCAAAGGTGCGTCATATCGCTATTGCGTTTACTCCTTCCTCCGCACGTTGATAATGAAAATGCTGCCGACTTTCTACGTCTTCATGTCGGAAGCAAACATAAATATATTGAGTGGGCGGCAGTTCGTCCCGACAGCCTTACAAATGAGGGAAATGTTACTCAATACGATATTTATCCTTCACCCATTAGAAACGCTATCTTTAATGCCGCCCCGACCAGCCGAATTAACGTGGCCGACTTTATGTCAAATTTGACAGTAGATGATGGCTTATGGGATGAATGGAAAGGAAAAATGCCTGTAATTTATAATCATGCATAGCATTTAATATAGTGCTGGGTGCTGCCACAGGACTTTTAAGAATATCATCAATGTCGAATGCCTGGCCAAATGCATAAAACTTGAGATAAATGGGAGTAAGATAACAACGCTGCCAGACCGGACGTTTACATTTGAACGACAGTGAAATGATTTATTGATACCTGTTGTTGCGGGTATGTTTTTCAGGTGGTTTAGGTGGCTAGAGCCACATGAGGTAAGCGCAACGTAAAAGACAGGATATCTGACCATGAAAGCAACATGGAAAAACACCATCATTGCAGAAAGCGATAATACAGTCGTTGTGGAAGGCAACCACTACTTTCCGCCGGAAGCAGTGAAAAGGGAATATATGCTGCCAAGTGAGACAAAAACAGGCTGCCCCTGGAAGGGCGTTGCGAACTATTACACTATCAATGTTGATGGTGAGGTAAATACTGATGCCGCGTGGTATTACCCGGAACCGAAAGAGGCAGCGAAGAACATAAAAGGACTTGTGGCTTTCTGGCGTGGCGTGAAGGTCATTGATTAAATGGCGGCGGACCTTGTTTCCACTCAGCGACTTGTGCGCTGCCTTGCCAGTCTGTTACCCGGTACGTCAGGTGCATCAATCGTCCGGCACCTGGATTATTTCTACTCAAACAGGACGTGGAGTGAGTGATATGAAAACTGTATATCCACTGATCATGTTTATAGTCCTTGCCCTGCTTCAGGGATGTTCACCTGATGTTGGTTCCAAGGAATGGTGCATGAGTATGAAAGACAAGCCACAGGGAGAATGGACGTCTAATGACGCCAGCTCGTTTATGAAATTCTGCAATGTAACCGACCTCCTGGGCGAATAGGCCTCTGACTGGTCGTACCTCTGCATGGATGGTGCATTCGTCTGGGGGGAGAATCCGAACAATGGGAAAGCAATATGCTGAAATTTCCGACAAGCTGAAGCGATTTGTCGAAGACCAGAAAATGTTCTTCGTCGGGACTGCGGCCGCAGACGGCAGAATAAACATATCTCCAAAGGGAATGGACTCATTGCGGGTTCCGGCCCCCGATCGGGTGTTGTGGCTGAACGTGACCGGGAGCGGGAATGAAACGTCTGCGCATGTTCAGGAGAATCCCCGGATGACAGTCATGTTTGCTGCGCTGGAAGGTAATCCGATGATCCTGCGGATCTATGGAAAGGCCAGGGTAATCCACAGGAATGACCCGGAATGGAATGAAAAGGCCGCTCTTTTTGGTTCGTTGCCGGGTGCGAGGCAGATATTTGAACTGGCTGTTGACCTGGTCCAGACATCCTGCGGGATGGGGGTGCCGTTTTATAGTTACGCGGGAGACAGGGAGCAACTGAATGAGTGGGCGGATAAAAAAGGCGAAGAAGGTGTTAAGGCGTACTGGGAGGAAAAAAACCAGGAGAGCATTGACGGCAAGCCCACCCACATTGTCGAGAAAAATATCTGACGCACGTCTTGTACGGTTATAGCAAGCTTCCATGGAAGTGAAGCGAAACTATATGAACTATTCGTTAAGAGTGACGCTTGTCATTGTGAATGATGCTGTGCCCTGATGACATCATCAGTGATTGAGAGTTTATAGGGCGATGGCTTTTAACCTGCACGGGAGAATGCGTGCCCGTGTCATTCGGTCAGGGTTTGGGTGATAATTGCAGGTAACGCGCAAAATGTGACCAGGGGCAATTTGAACTGTGGAAACACTAAAACACCTTTTTGACAGGAACCAGGCCTGGGCGGCTTCGATCAAGGACAAGGATCCTGAATTTTTCGCCCAGTTGTCCATGCAGCAGGCCCCTGAATTCCTCTGGATCGGCTGCTCCGACAGCCGGGTGCCCGCGAACCAGATAGTAGACCTGCCGCCGGGTGAAGTGTTCGTGCACCGCAATATTGCCAATGTGGTGGTTCACACAGATCTTAATTGCCTTTCTGTATT
>JAJRTX010000289.1 GCA_021545665.1 Zetaproteobacteria bacterium | reverse complement strand
CCTGTACGCTTCGTTGACAGGGGAAGCCATATCAGCCCCTTTTAGGGGCCAAGGAGCCGAAGGCTCCGTAAATGCCGCTTTGAGCGGTTCACAAATTAAAGCCTCCGGCTTTGCCGGAGGATATTTACTCTGAAAACACCTCTTGTCCGAGAAAAAATATTAAGAATGGGTTTTTTACAACTTCAACAGGAATGAGCGTATATTCTGAATCGGTTATGCAACAAGTGCAGGTATAAAAGCAGCCATTTTACAGCTGCTAATTACCCATAAAAAATGTGGGTTTCTTTAACTATACGCTGGCGGGGTATTTACATATACTCCACGCCATGAGTGAAATCGCCCTGATTTTAGTATCTGCGGTGCTGGTAAACAACTATGTCCTGACCAAGTTTCTGGGCATTTGTCCATTCCTCGGTGTATCCAGCAAAGTTGAGACAGCCATTGGCATGTCGTTCGCCGTAATGTTTGTGATGACACTGGCATCAACGGCCTCATGGCTGGTTCAGGAATATGTGCTTATTCCTCTGGATTTGTTATATCTACAAACGATATTCTTTATTCTAATCATCGCTACGCTGGTGCAATTTACTGAAATGATGATCCATAAAACCAGCCCGGTACTGTATCAGGCGCTGGGTATTTTTCTGCCGTTGATCACCACCAATTGTGCTGTTCTCGGCGTGGCAATTCTGAATGTACAACAGGAACAGACATTTCTGGCTTCAGCGTTGTATGGTCTTGGTGCCGCATTGGGATTTGCGCTGGTGCTGATCCTGTTTGCCGGTTTGCGGGAGCGTACTGAAATGTCGCCCGTTCCGGAACTATTCAAAGGTTCGCCGCTGGCTTTGATCACAGCTGGCATGATGAGTCTGGCATTTATGGGTTTTGCCGGCCTCGTTAAGGTCTGATCGATATGTCGCAATTAGTATATGCCTTGTTAAGTTTTGGCGCATTTGCACTGCTGGCTGGTGTGATACTGGCTATTGCCCAAAGGGTGTTTCATGTTGAAGGCGATCCGATGGTCGAAAAGATTGATGCTATACTGCTACAGACACAATGTGCTCAATGTGGCTATCCCGGTTGCAAACCATATGCCGAGGCGGTTGTCAGTGGGGCTGCTGAAATCAACGGCTGTAAGCCAGGCGGTGAGCGGGTTATGTTGCAATTGGCAAACCTGATGGGTGTAGAGCCAAAAACAGTTGAAGAGGAGGCCTCAGGGCCCATGCTGGCCTATATTCGTGAGGATGAATGCATTGGTTGCATGTTATGCATCAAAGCCTGTCCGGTGGATGGTATTATCGGTGCAGCCAAACAATTCCATACGATTATTAGTGAATACTGCACGGGCTGTGAGTTATGCGCTGAACCCTGCCCGGTAGACTGTATTGAAATGCAGGCAACACCGGAATTGCTGGAACATTGGTCATGGCCTTTGCCTGACACGGAAAGTATCCATGCTGTCCATGAAAGGCGGGAGCTCCATGCCGGCCATACTTAGAAATCTGGCCCAGCATCTGGGCATGATGGCGCATAGATTTGCAGGTGGTGTTCACCCGGAGTCAAAAAAAATCACAGCTTCAATGCCGATTGGAGATTGTCCGATAGCACCCCTCTATGTTATTCCCTTAAAGCAGCATATCGGGGAAGCTTGTTCACCACTGGTTGCTGTGGGGGAGCATGTACTGCGAGGACAAAAGATTGGTAAATCAGAGGGGTATGTCTCGGTTCCAATTCATGCGCCGACTTCCGGCAAGGTAGTCAGTATTGAGGAACGTCAGATACCACATCCATCCGGCATGGGAATGCCGAGCATTGTCATTGAATCTGATGGCAGGGATCAGCGCGATGACGGGTTGAAGCCGATTGCCGACTGGCAGCAGGTAGATCCGGCTATTTTGCGGGAGCGGGCTCGTATGTGCGGACTGGTTGGTCTCGGCGGTGCTGTATTTCCAACCTTTATCAAGCTGGTTCAGGACAAGCGTTTTCCGATTGAGACACTGATTCTCAACGGTGCCGAATGTGAACCATATCTAACCAATGATCATCGTCTGATGCTTGAGTATACCGAAGAGACACTGACCGGCATGGCTATTATCATGCATATGGTTGAAGCCAAGGCTGGTATTGTCGCGATAGAGGACAATAAACCGGATGTGGCAGTGGCCATGCAGGAAGCCCTGGATAAACGGTCTGATATGGATGGTGTACGCGTGGTTGTACTGCCTACGCGTTATCCGCAGGGAAGTGAGAAACAGTTGATATATTCCCTGACCGGAAAAGAGGTGGCGGCAGGTCAATTACCATTTCATATTGGTGTGCTCTGTCAAAATGTCGGAACCAGTAAAGCTTTGTATGATGCAGTTGTTCTGGGACAGCCATTAACTGAGCGGGTGGTCACGGTAAGCGGTGATGCCATGCCAAATCCGGCCAATTTACGAGTTCGCATAGGTACACCAATGCGTTTTGTTTTTAACCACTGTGGCCTCAATGAATTTGAAAAGGTACGTATTCTTCTGGGTGGTCCGATGATGGGTGAACGTTTACGCCACCCTGATGTGCCAGTGGTTAAATCGTCTACAGGCCTGCTTATCATGCGCGATGATTCTTTTGTGCAGGCGCACGCAGCTGAACAGCCTTGTATCCGTTGCGGCCACTGCAGTGAGGCTTGCCCGTCACATCTGGTTCCAAACATGTTGGCTGATTTTTGTCGCAGTGATCAGTTTGACAAGGCTGAGAATTTCCAGATTTTTGACTGCATCGAATGTGGTTGCTGTTCTTATGTGTGCCCGGCTAATATTCCGCTGGTACATTATTTCCGCTATGGCAAAGGGCAGCTTGCATTACAACGTCGGGAACAGGGATTTGCTGAGGCATCACGTATACGATCATCTGCCCGTGATGCCAGACTGGCACGTGAAGAGGCTGCGAAAGCCGCACGGCGAGCAAAAGGGCGTAAGCGACCAGCAGCTGGAGCAGCGGCCAGAAGAAAAGCGCCAGTAAAAAAAGCGTCAGGTGAAAGTGTTGCAAAAGATGAGACTGCTGGAGAAACAGTAACAAAAGAAAAAATTATTAAAACAGAAGCAAAAAAAGAAGCAGTAGCTGCACAAGACCCTTCAGCAAATGGAGCCGTTCCAGAAAGCAATGCGACCACGGAAAAAAAGGTGGAAATAGCAGCGGTGAAAAAAGAGAAGGGTGATTCCAATGCCTAACATTATGCTTTCCTCGCCACACATGCATGGCGGTGATTCGATTCGAATCACCATGCTGACAGTTATTATTGCATTATTTCCGGCAACGCTGTTCAGCGTTTACCTGTTCGGCTGGCTGGCTGTTCTGCTGATTGTTACATGTATACTCAGTTGTCTTGTTACTGAGGCTGTTTGCCTGAGAATGATGGGTAAATCATTATCTGTTCTGCTGGATAATTCAGCTGCCCTGACGGGATTATTTCTGGCGCTTACCTTGCCTGCCGCAACGCCATGGTGGATGGCTGTTCTGGGGGGCGTATTTGCCATTGTACTGGGTAAACAAGTGTATGGTGGTCTGGGCTATAATATCTTTAATCCTGCTCTGGCTGCACGGGTGATTCTGCTAATCTCATTCCCCTTGAGTATGACCACCTGGCTTGTGCCGATGTATGACAGCTCGGTCGCATTTGATTTATACGACTTCTCTGGCTGCCTGTCATTTTTCCTGTTTGGTCCTGAGTCACTGAGTCTGGGGCTGGATGCCATTACCATGGCCAGCCCGTTAGGCCATGTGAAAACGGAATGGTCTCAGGGTGTTGCTGTTGCTGATGCATTAAATGCTTATGGCTATAGCTATCTGAATGCTTTCCTTGGTTTTGAAGCCGGGAGTATTGGCGAAACCAGTGCTTTGGCATTGCTTCTTGGAGGCATTTATCTCATGGCCAGGCATACCATCACCTGGCATATCCCATTTTCTTATATCGGAACCGTGGTGCTGTTGGCGGCAATATTCAATGTTGTTGAACCAGCCCAGTTCACATCGCCAATGTTTCATCTGTTTGCCGGAGGTTTGATTCTCTGTGCCTTCTTTATGGCGACCGATCCGGTTTCTTCGCCTGTTACGCCAACAGGTCAGATCGTGTTTGGTGTCGGCTGTGGTGTGCTGACCTGGTGTATTCGTAGTTTTGGAGGCTTCCCTGAAGGGGCGATGTTTGCTGTATTGCTGATGAATTGTGCAGTGCCACTGATTGACCATTATTGCAGGCCTCAGGTGTATGGTCACGGTAACAAAAATGAGGGCAGTTCCTCATGAAGGTGGATAAAGAGCAATGGCAAATGGTCACAGCTCTTGTGCTGGTAGCTGTAATTGCTGCCGGGCTACTTGCCACAACCGATATTTTTACCCGCGAACCGATAGCACAGGCACAGAGAGAAGCACTGCGCAAGGCTTTGCAACAGGTTTTGCCCGAGCATGTAAATGATGCACAGACTGATATGGTTGTTCTGGGTGAAGGTAAGCAGCAGGTAACAATTTATCCCGGTAAGGATGTCGGAAAAACGGTTGTTGGCCTGGCTTGGGAAGCGGTCGCACCTGATGGTTATTCCGGTACGATACGTATTCTTGTCGGTGTGCGTCCGGAAGGCAGTGTGCATGCCATCCGGGTAACATTTCATCGTGAAACACCGGGTCTGGGTGATGGTATAACCAATAATGCTGACTGGTTGGGTACTTTTGTGGGTCGAGGCCTGAAAGGTACGAAATGGGCAGTGAAAAAGGATGGCGGTGATTTTGATCAGTTTACCGGAGCAACGATCACGCCCAGGGCTGTTGTCAAGGCTGTCAAGGGTGCTCTGGAGTATTACCAGGCGAACCGGAAGCTGATTTTTGAAACCATAACAGCTCAGGATGCTAAACCGGAACCTGTAGAGGATGTGAAACAGGGTGCCAGTTCCGAGCCTGCTCCGGAAGTTGCGGCCAAAACCGCTATCAAGAAAACACCTGAAATTGCAAGCAAAGTAGTATCCGGATCTGCTACCAAACCTGTGCCCAAGGTTGCACTAAAGCCTGTGCCAAAGATAAGCCCTGAAGTTACACAGAAAGTAGTATCCGAAGCCATGCCGGAATCTGCTGCAAAACCTGCGCCTAAGGTAAGTCCTGATGCTGCAAAGAAAACAGTGTCCGAAATTGTGCCGGAGTCTGTTTCTGAAACTGTTCCGGCAATAGCAGTCAAAATCAGGCCGGTTGTAAAGAAAACTTCTTCAGGAAAAAAAGTCGGTAATGGAGGTGGGCAATGAAAAAGTCAGAAGTTTTTATAGAAGGCTTTTGGCATAATAATGCTGTTTTTGCCCAGCTGCTCGGTTTATGTCCATTGCTCGGTGTTACTACATCAGCTGAAAACGGCTTCTGGATGGGGGCAGCATCGTTGATGGTGTTGCTGGGCTCCAATCTTGTTGTCTCCCTGGTACGCAATGTTATTCCAAAAAACGTCAGAATTCCGGCTTATATCACTATTATTGCATCCTTTGTCACGCTGGTGGATATGGGGATGAACGCATGGATGCATGACATGTATTTGGTGCTGGGGCTGTTTATTCCGTTGATCGTAGTCAATTGTGCAATTCTTGGGCGAGCTGAGGCCTTTGCCAGCAAAAATACTATGGCAGACTCTGCGATTGATGCGATAGCAGTCGGTTTAGGCTTCACCTTTGCACTGGTCTTGCTGGGTGGCATTCGTGAGCTGCTTGGTCAGGGGGATTTTTTTGGAATCCCGGTATTTGGTGAAAGCTATCCTGATGTGCTGATGTTTATTCTTCCTCCGGGAGCATTTATTGCTCTGGGCTTTATTCTGGTTGCTGTGAAGATGATCAACCGTGCTTTGCAAGCCCGCGCTGATGCGCGACCTGCCACTGTTGTGGAAGAGGGGCCTGCAACTGCTGAGGTGGACTGATGTCTGTAGAAGTCATGAAAAGTCTACTCATGTCAGGTCGTTTTCATGTCTGAATGGATCTTCTGGCTGGTTATGCTGGCTCTGTGTGTTTTTTTGTGGTGGGCAGCTTTTTATGCCACCAAAGACATGCGTATTAAAAAGAACCGGATGCGTGAAGAGCAGGCACAGAGAAATCTCCAGACTGCTGCGCAGAAAGAATCCCAAACATCAAATGTAGAGGAGAACTGATGCCATATTTACATGTGCGTACAAATTCAATTGTCCATGATCATGTTCATTTTCTTTCCCTCTGCTCCACTACCGTAGCACAGGTATTGGGCAAACCTGAAGACTATGTGATGGTTGAAGTGTCTGATAACAGGTCGATGATATTTGCCGGTACGGAAGCACCTTTGGCTTTCCTGGAGTTGAAAAGCCTGGGCCTGACGACTGATCGGACAGCTGAAATATCAGCCACCCTGTGTGCTTTGATACAGCAGGAATTAGCCATCAATGCAGATCGTATCTATATCGAATTTGCTGCGCCCGAGCGTGCCATGTTTGGTTGGAATAAAGGAACTTTCTAGCACTCATGTCAGTTAAAAAAATCCTTATTCATCCTGATGAGCTGCTGCGCAAGGTAGCCAGGCCTGTGAGCTTTCCGATCAGCAATGAAGTAAAGCAACTGGTGCAGGATATGGCCGATACCATGTACGACGCACCGGGTGTGGGATTGGCAGCGCCTCAGATTGGTGTGTCGTTGCGTGTGGCAGTAACCGACACGACCTGGCGCGGGGATGAGGTGCGCCATAAAATCGGCACGGAAAATGAGGTGCGCGATCTGAAAGTCTGGATCAACCCCGAGTTTTTATGGAAGAGTGACGAAACTGCTACCTGGGAAGAGGGTTGTTTATCGGTGCCGGAGACCTATGCCGATGTGACCCGACCTGCGGCAGTTCGCGTGCGCTGGTTTGATATCGAAGGAACTCAGCATGAAACCGATTTTAAGGACTTTCCGGCTGTAGCACTGCAACATGAATTTGATCACCTCGATGGTAAATTGTTTATTGATCACTT
>JAJRTX010000288.1 GCA_021545665.1 Zetaproteobacteria bacterium | reverse complement strand
CCTGCGCGTTTTCGCCAGTGATTTTTTCTCGCACTGGGAAACAAACGTCACCATCATAAACAGGAGCCCTGTTTACTCATCTCTTTCACCGTATCAAACATGAAATCCAGCGCTTTGTGTTTGGTAAAATTCTGCAAACACTGCTGACGAAACTCCTGTTCGGTTGCGCCCTCCTTGGCGCAGATGAATGCCCACGGCAGAATCAGCGTATCCTTAATCAGATCGGCCACATCAAAGACCAGCGCGCCGCGCCTTGTTTTGCCATGAAAGATTGCAAAGCCGTGCGGAATACCGAGCACCCATAATGTGGTGGCAGCCAAACCATAGGCCAGATAGTTACCATGATTGAGAAAGGCATTGGCATCGTCCACGCGTTCAAAGTCACGTACAAAACCCTTTTGTCTGGTTCGATTGGCAGCGATTTTGTACAGCGTTTTGGTTAACTGCGCTTCCACCAGCAGCAGTTCGGTGACATTGACAGATTTTTCAATACGTACTGAAAAAGAATTAATGGCCCGCTCTGTATCGGTATCACCGACATCAAAACCTTCGGCCTTCAAATCCTTATCCCTGCCCCATATCCGTTGCAGATATGCGATGCGTAACTGCTGAAACTGTTTGGCAACCTTTAAACGTTGATCATCATCAAACCACCACGACATCCAGCCTTGCACATATTCTGTCGGGCGATATTCACTCTGCGGCGACAACCATTCGATTTCGTTGGCAGCGATAAGCGGCGTTGCACCACCGCCACTGAACCCAACCAGTACACCGGCTGAGGCCAGCATACGCATGGCAGCCTGGGTGATTGATGTGCCTGTGCCGAGCAATAGACAGGTGGTATTGGCAATCGGGATATTCCAATACTGCTTATCCTTTTTCTCTTCGGTGAGATAAAGCACCCGCCCGCTTTTTTGCATCACACGACACTTTTCCAGATAAAAAATATTCGCCCGCTTGGAATGCAGGATAGCTTTCAGGTTCTGCGGTGACAGATTATCCATTCAACGCCTCTTCAAAGCAGAGGGAATTAGCATCAGGTTCAATCATCAACTTAGCCCCTCCTCGCTGGCAATGCGCCAGCTTAACAGGCGAAAAGCTCAAAACCTGATACTCAGTCATATTGACTGGCTGCTAATTTTAAGCGTTCAGCGACTGACTGACGCAAAGATGCTGGCTCCATTACTTCCACATCCGGCCCGTATCGGCAGATATCCAGAATCAGTTCCGGATCATCGGCATAAGGAATGCGCAGTTCATAGCTGCCGTCATCCAGCTGGCGGCCACTCTGTTCAGGATGCCAGGTTTCATCCGCCACCCAGCGCGCCCGTTGCGGCGTAAAGCGCAACACCGCTTCTTTGTCCGCCACGCCTGAGAATATGCCATAGGCACTGCCCAGTTTTCGATTTAGTTCCACCTCATCAATATTCTCCGCCACTGATTCCAGTAGATGAACATCGCTCATCCGTTCCAGTGAAAAGGTGCGCAGCTTATTCCGCAGATGACACCATGCATCCAGATACCAGTTATCGCGGTAGTGCGTCAGACGCTGAGGCGAAACATCGCGTCTGGTCTGCTCGCCCTTTTCTCGTCCGGCATAAGCAAACGACAAACGCTTGCGGCCAAGCACCGCCGTTGATATTTTGGAGAAGTGAGACAACTCCCGGCTGCGCGGCAACATCGACAGAATACGAATTCGCCCCATTTCACTTTCACTGCCATGGCCGACTTGTTCCAGCATCCTGTCCAGTCGTTTCTGAATCGGAGTTAAACTCTCTTTGAGCACCCCCGGCTCCAGATGATCGAGCAACTTCCGCATCGACAGCAGTGCATGCAGTTCCTCGGCATTGAACCATAAACCAGGCAGTTCAAAGGCAATATTCGGATCATAAAAATATCCGACGCCGCGTTTGCTGACTATCGGTGCAGACAGCATATCCCGCATATATCCGATTAAACGCTTCAAGGTCGCCGGGGAACATTCCATCCTCTCACATAATACATCCGCCGCAACAGGATAGTGATGCGATACGAGTAGTTGGTGCAGTTGATAAATACGATCCAGCTTGTTCATGCCCTCACCTCAATAAGCTGTCTATTCAGTTCATCCCCTGATTTGCCCGATAACTTCGCCCAGCAGGTTCATCTACAGCCCGCGCTTTGATATTTACCTGGTTATTCAAATAGTCTCCCTGTTCTCCCAAACAGAACTGACTTTATGCGTTTTGACTCGATGAGCAAGCCGTGACTTATTTGAATGTGTTCTCACACCAGGCTTTGAAACAACTATCTACCGACTGGATACGCTCTTTTCGTGAATCAATCTGTTTCACAATCTTTGCCAAAGTCGCCCGACTACCTTGATCAACCGGTTGATCAAACGGCGTGGAATCAGAAACAGGTATTGGAGAGCCTTCAAAAATGATAAACTGGGCAGCGTATGCGAGAGGGTCGCGCCTCTTGTATCGAAAAATATGCTGCACAGGCCATGGGGATGACTCGATAATGGAACTGAAACCCTTCACCATTGCGGCAACACGAGTCGGCTTTGTCGAGGCAATACATAATGATACGGGATGGGCAATCAGCTTCAGGGATAAAAATGGCGGCCAGTTGAACTTGCAGCAAAAGGCCCAGCCTTTTATGCTCTGCTATAACTATTACTCACTCGGAACATAAAACAGACAGCAGGGAGAGGTCATGGACGTATCAGAACTACTGGCATTTACGGTCAGAAATAATGCCTCGGATTTACATATATCTTCCGGAGAAGCTCCATTAATCCGTATTCATGGTGATATGACTCGAATCAAAATGGATGAACTCGATCGGCGCGAAGTTCAAGCCATGATCTATGACATCATGAATGATGCACAACGCAAGATGTTTGAGGAACATCAGGAACTCGATTTCTCCTTTGCTCTCGGTGACATCGCACGTTTCCGTGTAAATGCCTTTGAACAGAATCGTGGCATGAGTGCCGTATTCCGCGTCATCCCCAGTGAAGTACTGACGCTGGAACAGCTGGATAGTCCGAAAATCTTTCAGAATATTGTCATGGCTTCACGCGGCATATGTCTGGTTACAGGCCCTACCGGCTCGGGAAAATCTACCACTTTGGCGGCCATGATTGATTACCGTAACGAAAATGAGCGCGGTCATATCCTGACTATTGAAGATCCCATCGAATTTGTTCATCACTCCAAGAAATCACTGATATCACAACGTGAACTTGGTCAGCACACCCAATCATTCGCCAATGCACTGCGTAGTTCTCTGCGTGAAGATCCGGATGTTATTCTGGTCGGCGAATTGCGTGACCTGGAAACCATACGCCTTGCACTGACGGCAGCTGAAACCGGACATATGGTATTCGGAACACTGCACACCTCATCCGCTCCCAAGACCATTGACCGCATCATTGATGTATTCCCTGCCGCTGAAAAAGAAATGGTGCGTGCCATGCTCTCCGAATCATTGCGTGCTGTGATTTCACAAACACTGCTTAAAACCGCCGATGGGAATAGCCGTATTGCTGCTTATGAAATCATGCTGGGTACTGTTGCAGTACGCAATTTGATTCGGGAAAACAAGATTGCACAAATGGTCTCGGTTATGCAGACAGGTGCCAATGAAGGCATGCAAACACTGGATTCACATCTACAACAGTTGATCAAATCCCGCAAAATCACCCAGCAGACAGCACTGGCAAAAGCCCAGAACAAAAAACTGTTTGGCGGCGGCAGTGTTTAACCTTCAGTACGAACTTTAGAACAAAGATAAAGTTAAAAATATTGCCCAGAGCCTAACAGGAGAGAGTTCACATTTATGGACGCAAACAAACCCCAGAAACCGCCGGTCAGGCAGATACTCAGACAAATGTTATCGGCCATGGTGAATAAAGAAGCTTCAGACCTGTATATCACTGCTGGCATGCCACCGTCCTACCGTATCAACGGTGTCATCCATCCTGAAAAAGAACCGCCTTTAAGTGCGGGACAATGTGAAAAACTGGCCAACTCAACCATGAGCGATAAACAGCGGGAAGTTTTTGCAGTGGATTATGAAATGAATCTGTCTCTGTCATACCTCAATATGGGACGCTTTCGTGTGAATATTTTCCGTCAGCGTAGTCATGTAGGCATGGTCATTCGCCAGATTAAAACTGTTGTGCCAACCATTAATGAACTGGGATTGCCAGAGATATTCAAGGATATTGCAACGACGCAACGAGGGCTGGTGCTTATTGTTGGCGCTACAGGATGCGGCAAATCCACTTCGCAGGCTGCCATGGTGGACTGGCGCAATTCAAATCAGTCGGGGCATATCATTTCCATCGAAGACCCGATTGAATTCATCCATGAACATAAGAAATGTGTCATCACCCAGCGCGAAGTGGGTACCGATACGCTGGAATATAAGAGCGCCTTGAAGAATACACTGCGCCAGGCTCCGGATGTTATTCTGATCGGTGAAATCCGTGATCGCGAAACCATGGAGCTTGCACTTGAGTTTGCTGAGACAGGGCATTTATGCATGGCCACTTTACATGCCAGCAATGCCAATCAGGCATTTGAGCGCATTATCAACTTTTTTCCGGAAGAAGTGCACCAGCAGGTCAGTCTGAATCTAGCTCTGAATCTGAGAGCCATTCTGTCCCAGCGACTGGTTAAAAAACCGGATGATAGTCGCACTGCAGCTATTGAAATTCTGATCAACACCCCGCGCATAGCTGATTTAATTGGCAAGTGGAATATCGGAGAAATCAAGGATGCTATGGCAGCAGGAAACATCTATGGCATGCATACCTTTGATCAGCATCTGCTCGGGCTGTGGATAGATGGTGTTATCACCGAGGATGAGGCGCTACGCCAGGCCGACTCGGTAAATGATCTGCGTCTGCAGATTAAAATGACCAAACTGGAAGATTCAGGTGGCAATGCAAGCAATGTGGAGCAATTCACCAACGATCTGGATTCAGGAGGATTACATATTTGAGTTGAAATGAGCTACTTGCAAAAGTTGTAGATGGCAATTTACTTCCCCACTTCGGCGTATTTTCAGGCTGAATTTTCGACATATAGAACCACCATGCCCCTCAATCCAGCCTGAAAACCCACTCAAACTGGGATTGCATCTTATCCACCCAGACTTTTGCAAGTGGTTCAAATAAACCGGCACTTCCTTAAAGATCCGGCCATATACTGTTTACAGAGTCATTATCTTTGAGTCTTCTTTTCCTAAAATACGAATAGCATGCCGGATAGTCTGCGTATCATCCCGAATCCCCTTTTTTCTTTCCTGACCGGTTTCCGGCAGCATAATCTCCTCTCCTATCACTATCCTGGCCCGGCAACGTCGATAAAATGGTCGCCACATATGGATATGGTCGAATGGCCATACACCTGAGACACGAAAAGGAATAATTGGCGCTCCCGTCTCACGTGAAATCATAGCTGCGCCGGGCAGAATGCGATGCAACGGAATCGCTGGATTGGCCGCACCTTCCGGGAACAAACACAAGGCATTACCCTGCTGCACAGCCCGGATCGCTTTATTGACCGCATGGCTATTGGCTCCACCGGGATTAACCGGGATGGCACCCACCATATCAAAACCCCAGCGTACATAGTTCATTTTCTCATAATACTCGCGCGCCATCAAAAAACATAATGGCCGGTTCACGCTCGCCTGAATCAGCAATGGATCAAGCCCGCAAATATGATTCCCTACAAGAATCACCGGCCCTTCAGGCAATTTGAATTCTGTCTTCTCAAGCCTGTGCCAAAATCGGCAGAACAAACGGTTAATCAACCGCAAAAAACCGTTCGCTCCGCGCATTCCGGATTTACTCACAGCATCTCCATTAAGTGAAAATGTCCTGACTGCAAGAATGGATATGGCATTTCCCGTTGTGTCATCTGTACGGATAAACGTTGGGAAGTTATGTACGGAAAAAATATCACTGGCAAAATATACACCATTTCACCGATCAGGATATACTCCAGGATCTGGATCATTCTGCAATGACTCGGTTAATCAAAAAAGAGGATGAATCTGCGAAACAAGTCGGAGCTCTATGAGTCTGTCGGACTTTGGGGGGGTTGTAACGAGCAGGTGGGGAGGTGAGTCAAAAATAGCATAATTTTGAGGCGCATAGCGGTAGCTATGTAACGATAAATCAGGCTGTTTTGGGCCGCCATCCCTGCCGCACAGTAAATTTTCCATAAGTCCGACAGACTCCTATGTCTTGTTCTTTCCTCAACACCATGCATTAATCAGTTTCAACCACCTCTCTCCAGACATCCAGCATGGGGAAATAAAGTGCGGTTCTGATTTCACGATCCGGCTCCAGACTTTTCAGGATTTCAGCATAGCGTTGCAGTTGCGGCGCATGCCTGCTTTCCTCATCGGCCAGGAATCCATCCAGATCCCCTCCTTGATGTGAGGCTGTTTTGTAATCAATAATCCAGCGGATGCCATGTTCATCGATAAAACTACGATCAATCACATGATGGGAAACCCTGTTTTCATATTCGGCGCTTAAAGCCCATTCACTATGTGCATCCTGATGTTCACCCGACAAGATCCACTGGCCTTTCTGACTATTTAAAACACGCTGGAGCCCATCTGTACAGCGGATACAGGCAGCTTCCAGTATCTCGCCGGACAAACCATCCGCTATCAACATTCGGCGCATCCCGGTCGACACCCTGTCTGTATTTTCTGTATCCAGGTTCTCAATTCCAATTTCCGCTATCTGCTGCAAGGCTGCATGTACGGCATTACCCACCGGAGCCGCTTCACTGCCGGCCCAAACATATTCGGTTTCCTGCTCACCACCACCCTCTTCCGTCAGTATTACTATTTCCGGCACACGGTAGATACGCTGTAAAGTATTTCGTTCACCATTTTCATATGACTCCACAGGTTCATTGCTTGTTATTTTCGCACCAAAACAATTATCACTGCCTGCAAGCAGCAGACTCAACAATGAACCGCTGGTCGCCTCTTCTTTACGTTCAGAGACATGACCCAGTATATGCAATGTTGTTTTCGCCCGTGTACAAGCTACATAAAGCAAACGTTGTAATTCATTATTATATTTACTTTTCTCTACGTTACAAACCAGTGTGTAAAGTGCGTCTTTATTACGTATTTCAGCTTTAGCAGCAATTAATGGCATAGCACCACCACTGACAGGCACTTCGGAAAAAGCCAGCAGTGGCAAGTCAGTTTTACCCCCACCATTACCAAGCCCGGGCAGAATTACCACATCCCACTGCAAACCCTTGGCACCATGCATGGTCAGCAATTCAACCTGCCCTGCCTGAGTGGCCGCATCCGGTGCTGCATACAACTGTTCCAGACGCTCATCCAGCACGGCGAAATCAATGCGTCCACCCTCATCCAGTGACTCGATCAATTTGAATGCAGCGGCAATATTCAAGCTGGCGGTCTCATCCACAAGGGCGGGCATAGTCAAACGCGTCCAGGCTGTTTCCAGCAGCTTTCTCACCGGCACCTTGCCACTATTCATCATGCACGGTTCAATCGCCCGGCGAACAAACTCTAATCGCGTCTGTGCATCAATACTCAGGCGCTGTTTGAGTTCATCATCTTCAATCAACTGCCAGACCGGCCTGCTATCCCCCGCCATCAATACATATAAATCACTTGTTTTCAGTCCACAGCAAGGCGCTCGCAGGATAGCCGCCCATGATTCCCTGTCTGCCGGATGCAATATGGCACGCAACAGTGCACGCAGTAATACTACTTCGGGTCTGCTGTTCAGGGGCAGGATTTTGATGGCGCGAAAGGCAATGCCAGCTCTGGCTAGCGCTGGCATAATGGTATGCAAGTGCTTGCGTGAACGTGCCAGAATACCAATACGCTGTACCTTTCCGTCAGCAGTACGGATGTTCAGTTCATGCTGAACAAGCGCCACAACACTTTCCGCTTCCAAATCTGCATCCTTACCCAGCTGGGTATGCAGATAAACCGCCCCTGTATGTGACAAGGCGGCACTTGCAGGGGCATAGGCAACCGCACCGGAAACAACATCCTGCGTTGGTGGAAAAATGGATTGAAAGGCATGGTTTACCCAGTCCACGATCACAGGTGCAGAGCGAAAATTCCGTTCCAGTTGCAAGGCTTCGACACAAGGAAGCCCCGCTTCGTTGCTTGCAGCATTAAGAAACAATCCAACTACAGCCTTTCTGAACCGGTAAATAGACTGCATCGGATCGCCAACCATAAACAGGCTGCGGTGCACGCCATCCCCTTCCTGCCAACCCGCAGTCAAACATTGCAGCAAACGCATCTGCAAATGCGATGTATCCTGAAACTCATCGACCAGAATATGATGAATACGGTAATCCAGTTTCATCAACAGATCGCCCGGCTCAACATCATTGGTTCCCAGCGCATCCATAGCCCTGAGCGCAATCTCGGTGAAATCAGCCTCGCCCAGACTGGCAAAGAGCCGTTGCAAATGATTATTTGCCAGCACCAGCAACACAAACAGTGATTCCAGCACCTGCCATTGCCCATCATCCATAATCGGACTATCCGGCAATCCACGCAGTGCATGCAGTGATTCAGCCAGTTCCGCTTCACCGGCCAGCATATCAAGCAATGTTTTGAACTGTTCTTTTTGTGCGGCATGTTCTTTGTCCGCAGGAAAGCCCATATTTTTATCCACACGCTTTCGGAATGCAGACTTGTCTTTAGTGAGCAAAAAATCAGCGATAAGCTTCCAGTAAGCCAGCTTATCCAGCGATGTTTCGGGCCAGATGGTCATCTGTCGCAACAAATCATCATCCCGGTTTTCACCGGCAAACATCATCAGGGCGGGCAATTCTACTCTCACTGATTTCGGTATCTGTGTGGTACAGGATTCCAGCTTCTGCATCATAATAAAAGCCAGACTGGCTTCCAGCATTTGACGCAAGCTGTTCATATCACGCGCATGATCGGCAATCTCACCCAGCCACTGCTCCCGTTTGGCCAGCATGTCCGCCAGCAATTGAATAACGGCTACAGCCTGATGATCCTGATGCAGCAGCACCCGTTCCGCATGTTCAGAGCAGTCCTTCATGGCCTCATTCAGAGCAGCTTCCGCTGCATCCCGATAAATGACCTGCGCATGTTCACTTGGCGTTGGCATATCGCCGAGTCCGGAAAGCAGGGGTAACTGCCGGGCCAGTGAATAAGTCAGACTATCCAGTGTCATGATGCGCAAACGCGCCGGATGCCGGAGCAGATTCCAGCCCTGTTGTTCAGAACGCTGCAATACAGCCTGAGCCAGCAGCCATGTTTCCATTTTATGTGCAGCGGACTCATCCGGTTTGGCACCGCACAGGGATTCAATCACCCGCTTACGCATCTCGGCTGCAGCCTTGCGCGTAAAGGTCAGGGCCAGTATCTCTTCCGGCTCATCTACAATGGCCAACAGAGCCAGAATGCGTTGGGTCAGCAATTCTGTTTTGCCTGAACCGGCCGGAGCCTGCACCAGACAGGATAAAGCCGGATCACGGGCCTGCAGGCGAACATCAGCACTCATTCGGGATCAAAACCTGTTTCATTAATCCGGCACACCGCTTTCAGACCGCAATACAAACAGGCACGGGCATCACGCGGAGATACATCACAGCGGCCTTCTACAAATTCAACTGCCAGCGCATTGATACTGGCTTTCCAGTCGTCCAGCACCTGCTGCCAGTCCTCGGGAGCTTTGCGCTTGCCATCACAGGCTGTAATGCCCTTAATGCCTATATCCTCCTCCCCACTCAACCCTTCATAAGCCATTTCACCACTACGCACACGGGCGAAGGCCACAGCATCATCAATACCCAATCCGGCAGCAAGCGCATATTGCGGCAACTGTGGTTCTTCTATACGCCTGTTATCTTTATGCACCAGCCAACTGGCTGTGGATTGCTTTGCTCCGGTTTTATAATCAATAAGAATACGGCGGCCATGCTTATCCTCATCCATGCGGTCTGCTTTAATATTTACACTAAACTGGAGAGCGGATAATTCCGGCAACTGCACACAATATTTCTGCTCGATAGCAACAACCCTGAAATCAGGCCGCTCTTTTTCTTTTTCCAACCATTCAGACAAGATACGCCGCATACGTTTCTGCTCATAACCCTGCGTTCGGGCGTTTGCCACCACATGGCTCTCCTGCCAGGCATGGCGGATAGCCGCATCAAGCAGGGTCATTGTTTCATCATCACTCAGTGCGGCAAGCGCCGCCTGTGTTTGCAATTGTTTCCAGATATATTCCAGTGCCAGATGAATCAATGATCCCTTGCTGCCCGCTTCTATGCCCGGCGATGTTTCTTCCAGACCGGAAATATTCAACCTGTGGGTCGCAAATGCTCTGAACGGACAGGCCGACTGATTTTTGATAATGGCAGTGCCACCATGCACAAGCTCATCAGATTGAAGCGGCACAGCCGACGCATCTTCAAATGATTCAAGCTCCAGCCGCTGCACCGGAGCCATGGATCTGACTGCTATTTGTTTTTCCAGACTGGCGGCAAATGGTGACGGCAGCAGCTCCTTCTCATCTTTCTGTTTTGCATAGCTGATTTCAATGCTCGGAGCTGCCTGTAACAACTGCTGCCAAAGCTGCTCTGCATTTTCAAAAGCGAGCGCCCCGCTACTTATTGGGATTCTCTTTTTCTGCTGTAACGTGGCAGGTAACATAGGATTGGGCTTGGCCGGAGGTGGAAAAACCTCTTCATTGAATCCCGAAACCAGCACATGATCAAACTGCATGCCATTCAGTTGGGCAAGCGGCATCAGCATCACATTGGGAAATTTTGCAGCCAGCGCCAGTCTGTTCTCAGCACAGGCAGATCGAAGCATGGACAGAAATTGCGCCCAGCTCAGTTTGCCGCAAACCGCATCAACAGCAACCAGCGAGATCAACACATCTCGGAAGGCATTCATCTGGCGAATTTCAACATTGCTGCGCTTTATTTCATCCTTTCTGGCACCGGGCACAAAACCACTTGCCTTGAGTAACTCATGCACATGATCCACCCATAACCTGGCTGTTTGCGCCCTCTGCTTGCATTCGACAAGCGTCTTAAGCACGGCCAGAAACTGCGGCACGGCCTGCACATATGAGGATTGCAGCAGGCCTTTGAATGACAGGCTGTGCCGGTTTTGGCGTCGAAAAGTGGCATCCAGTTCAGCTCGTAGCAGGCGTTCGTCTTCATATCCTTTCAGCCAGGGTGAAAACAGCAGAGTAGAAAAATCAGCAAATGTAAGCGCCTGCTTGCCGCCAAGTGACAACATATGCAGCAATTGCTGAATCATCGGAATATCAACCAGCACATCGCCGGCCATGCTAACGACCTGCTGTGATAAGGCCGGATTCTGAGTTGCTTCAGGCATCAACGCTTGATTCAAACAACGTCTGAGTCTGCTCAAATCAGGAGCGGATTCACTGCTCAGTATGGCTATATGCGCCTGAGGGCTTTGATCCAGTATTTCCCTGCATCGAATCGCAATATGGTTGCACTCAGCCTCTTCATCTGCACAGGCTGTCAACGTGGCAACTGCCTCTGAACGGCTCGGTTCCAGTTGTAAAACTGAACTGCCTGCTGATTTCATGGCATCAATAAATTTCTTCTGAAGCGGAGTAAACTCAACAAAACCATCCAGCATCACAGTTTGCGGCACAGCTAGACGGGCAAGATGAGTCAGCAACAGCCCATCCATATCAGCCTGCAAAATCCGACCCGCATAGACTTTTCCTTTTGTGTGCCGATGCATGGCTGTGATCCAGCGGGCCAGCGCCTCACTTTCTTCGCCGCCATAATTCAGTTCAAACACCTGGATATCATATTGCCGCATCAGCAGATAGGCCGCAGAAGCATGCTTTGCCAGACCTCTGATCGCAGCCGTTGAAGCATCCGGAAAATCGTTGCCAATAATCTGCTGCCATAGCTGTTTTTCCTGCAATCTGTTGAAGGCAACCGGCATGTCAGAAATTTGTCCGGCCAAAGCAAGCAGCCACTGCTGCCAGCCGAAAACAGCAGGAGTTTCACAGACCTGAACAGCAGAAGCCGAAACCAGCCGCCGCTTCCAGTCGGTTGCCAACTGCGGAGATGCAGTCAACAGCAGCACATCACCATTCAGGTGCGCTGCAACCTCTGATGCATCAAGAGAAGGGAGCTTCAATTCATCACCCTCCACAGATCAGGTGCTTGAGTAAAAAAAGGGAAGCGTCCCCTTTTCCACACCTTTTCTCATGATTCATCATCCAACTTACGAGCTTGCTTGATCTCCAGGAAATTGTCTTGAGAAACCACGCTTCTTCCTAATTCTTTTTCAGCTTCTTTCCTGGCATTGCCCGAGACCTTACCACCACGTTTGGCAATATATCTGTTTTCATCAAAGCTGTCAGGCTGCTCTTCTTTTGATATTTCAGTGGTCATGCGCTCGCCAAGCATGGTGAAAATCAGTTCCAGATCATCCATGTGATCACGCAAGTTAGCTTTGGACTTTTCAGGCAATCCTTTAAGCTTTTTGTATTCGCTCGGTGTCACCCCAAATGTCGCTTTGGAAATCTCCGCCGTTAATATGGCAAAGTCCCTATGCTCCTGAATGCCGCGCTCTTTCCATTCATCGGTTAAGTTCTGACGAATGGCCATGCCGCGCAGACGTTTATCAATCCAGTCTGATGGATAGCCCTTCTGCTCATAAATTTCTTTCATGCGCTCCTGAGCCAGTTCAGGATTTTCAATTTCATCAATGCGCTCCTGACCAACTTTAGCCAGCCAGCGTTTGAAAGGTTCCGCCTTTGGTGATGGAATAGATTGAATAATGCGCAAAACACCTTCGCTATTGGCGCAATCGGTAAGCCGTTTTTTTCCATCAGGAGCCTGCATTTTTAACTGTCGACAAACTGTCGACGGTTCAAATCCTTCCTCACCCTTTACTCGTATCTTCATTTTATACCAATAATCACGAGGATTTACCGAATCGGTCAACGCAGCCACAACATCAATAACAGAAAAAAACCATTCATCTTCTAACCAAAGTCGGCGAATTTCTTTGGATTGAAACAGGACAAGTTTATTTTCTCGCTTAGTCATGACAACCCACCTGATTCCGTCAACATTTCTACCTGGGGATCTGTTGTCCCTATGTAGAACCCAAGCTCTTCATCCCTTTTACGAATCTTTTTCAGATAATCAGTTGGATTGGCACTTTCGGTTAATGCGCCAACAGCATCCACCAGAGAGTAGTACCATTCATCCTCATGCCATGCTCTACGAATTTCTTTGCTCTGGAAAACAACGAGCTTATTCATTCGATCATCCGTCATAACAATGCCATTGGGTAACCAGAAATTCTAAGCAAATCAGCAAACCTTCTACTACGCCCCAAGCAGCCTCTTTTAAAGCGGAATCAATCAAATCGTATTTGGTTTGTGCTTCATTCATGACTCCTCATCCACCATTCAAGACCAGGCACCGCATCTTCTTGCAATTCATTACGCTCATTTATTGCCCTTAACATGCAAATGTTCAATATCCGCCTCAATCTCTTTCAGGCTGATCTCCCGACTTATCTGCTTTTGGTCGTCCCGGTATTTTTCATATTCCAGCGCAGCTTTTTCTGCTGCCACCTGATGACTGATTCGACCGGCATGGCTCAACAACTCCCTGCCATTGAGTTGCAATATGGCATCCAGCCTTTCTATCCAGTCCTTCATATACATCGGTTGATGCTGCTGCGCCATAGTTTCGGAAAATGCCAGATATTGTTCAACCAGTAATCCCAGCAACTTGATTTCTTCTTCATTTAAATAGTTTTTGGCAATGCTGACATCGCTTTTACGAATGGAGGTGTTTGATTCTTTATCATACGACTGCATGCCCAGCAAAGGCAACGATGCATCCACCCGACGATATACAAGCTCCGCCGCAGTCTGTTGACTGATCGCCCACAACAACTTGTTTTGTACAACCTTGAAAAACAGGATGGTTTTTTCATCCCCTGGGTCGTAATCAATACTGGTGGCATAAATGTCCTTAATCTTCTGATAGAAAAAGCGTTCCGACAGACGAATTTCCCGAATCCGCGCCTGCAATTCATTAAAATAATTCATCGACTGACCGCTTTTAAATCGCTCATCATTCAGGGCAAAACCCTTGATGATGTATTCCTTCAATCGTTGTGTAGCCCAGATGCGAAACTGCGTGCCCTGCTTTGATTTCACCCGGTATCCGATAGATATAATCACATCCAGATTATAAAAATTAGTTGGCTTTGTAGAAAAATCGGAATTTCCGATTTTTCTTATGGTGGGTGATTTCTCAAGCTCACCCTCTTTATATATATTCAGAATATGCTCATTGATGGTTGAGCGCGACTTCTGAAACAGCATGCTCATCTGTTCAATTGTCAGCCAGACACTTTCATCCTCCAGCCGAACATCCACCTTGACCTGTCCGTCTTTAGCCTGATAAACCAGCACCTCCCCTTTTGGGGGCACCAGTTGATTGTTTTCAGCTGGTTCATGATCACTCATAGCTCAACCTCCCCAGCATTGATATTGCGTTGCATATTTCTCCCAGCTTCATCCGCAATTCATTTTGTTACTATCTCAGGCAGTTATTTCCATAATGGAAACAACTGATCTTCCAGTAACTCATGCCCGGCGCTCATTACTGGCATAAGGCAATAAATCAAGCCAGGCACCGCCCCTATAGTTCATAGATGCACATTTCCAATCGCATATTTATTTTCTCGCTTCTTAAATGCGTCAGTTCCACCTTCTAGTATTTCACATACATGCTCTCTTATACCTTGGGACTCTAACACGATGTCAATTTGCTGATCTTTAGGCATAGTGTTTTCAATACTTCCAGAAACATATTGGAATTTTATAGCATCATGATTCTTGGAATCGTCCCCATGCTGATTAGAAACAATCACCTCTTCAGCATCTGCATTTACTACAATATTGGCATTATGAGTAACTAAAATAATTTGGCGGCTCTTCTTCTTTTGTTTCAAATAAGTAACCAATTCGTTGTATATGGCTCTATTATCCAAACTATCTTCTGGCTGGTCTATCAAGATAGGGCACTCTTTATCACTAAATTCGAGTAACAATTTCAAGATAACAAATGCTTTTTTACCATCTGACATTTTCTCAAAGGTGTCATTTTGATAAGTAAGTTTGTATGAAATAGAAAACCAGTTTTCTGTTAGTAAGCCCTTAGTAAAGTCCTTCATATCCTTGTATGCTTTTAAAATAATTGAACCATTCAAAGCAAGGGAAAGAAAACTCTTAACCTTTTGTTCAGTATCAAGGTCATAGCTGTTTGCCCAATCATCGACTAAATCTTTGTTAGCATTAGGTTGAAGATTAATAAAATCCTCTAGAAGGCCAGAGCATTTCTTTTTTCTAAATACTCTCTCTATTGTGATCGTAATATCTTCATGTTCCAAATCAAACCCAGTAATCAAAGCATTTATCTTCTTGGAATAGGCAAGATGATTATCCACAGTTTGAGAAAACAACTTGTCTTTCTGCTTTTCCAGCATCTCTATTTGTTTCTGGATAGAAAGAATATCGTCCAACTTTTTACGTTCATTTTTCAATCGTTCACTAATTTCACTATATTGCTTATTCTGAGCTTGATGATTTTCACCTTTCTTGAAGACTGTGGTTTTCTTTATCTCTTCAACATCATTCTGGAGAGTCTTCTCAGTAATACTTAGGTTTTCTATCTGCTTAGATAGTTCTACTTTCCACTCCTTAAGGGCGCTTTCTCTAATTTTACTAAAGATTCCTTCGACTTCTTTAGCAATCTTATCAGATAGACCATTAAGCTTATAAATAAATGACTGATTAAATAAATTTTCTTCTTTAAGAAGTTCTATTTCATGCTTGTCTTTTTGAATGTATATTAATAACTGCTCTTTCTCCAAAAGGGCTCTTTTTACTTTTTCATATTTATCCAGATCATCTGTTGAGAAATCATCATCATGGATCTCTTTAATCTTACTCTCAATATTCTCTATTTCTTTTTCTAATCCTTCTTTATCACCTTTTTCTTTTAGTTGTGCCTTATAGACATTTTGTTCCGCTTGTAACTCAAACAAATTATCAATATTGGTTTGTATGGTTGTCTTGGTGGAAGTACAAAAGCTTTCATAGTCATCTAAAACAGAGTCTGTGTCTTTTTCTTTTACTATACCTTCAATGAGTCTATCTTTTTTTTCTATATCTCTTGCGATATCGTACATATGATTTTGTGGAAAAAATTCAATATCACGTATTTTATTTTCTTCACCATCTTGCCATCTGACACTGGTACCTTGTTCTGCAATATCTCTAATATGTTTTTCATCTATTCCAATATTAGGGTTAATTGCATGGGCAATGAGTTTCAACAGCGTGGACTTTCCAGTAGAGCGCCCTCCAATTATTGTATTGAGATTTGGATTTAATAACACTGCTTGCCTACAATTTAAGTCATCCACAACAATTGACTCAACAACTTGATAACCACTCTTTTCTTCTGGTTTGTTACCTTGAATTCTTACGCGTTCCCCAGGTTCACAAATAATCTGTTTTAACCCTTCAAAAGTTGTATCTGCTTTAATCCAACAGAATCGATTTTGATCTGGATTAAATAGTCTTTCTTCTGAATGCGCATCAGAACCATGAATGCATGCCTTTAAAGAACCGCATTTATGAATGACAGCTTTCTGATCAACACCATTTTTCTCACCTAAAAAGAAATCTCGATCATTTGGATTCCCTGAAAATATTGCATCGGACAACTTGTAGATACTTCTTCTAACACCATCAAGAGAGCCTGTTTCATTTTCAAAAAGTTTATAGTGCTCCTGCAAAGCAGATGCTCCATCACGATTGGAGTTTGCGACAACAACTATGCAATTATCTTTCAAAGAGGATTTATCTTTAAACAAGTCAATTAATTTTGAAGGGTCTAAGTGGAAAGTTTCTACCCCTTTCTTATGGGCTTGTTGATCATCAAAACTATCATCAAAACTTTTTCCTAATGAGATGATGCCAAACTTATTCATTTTGTGCCCATCAGTTGTTTGCAATGAACCAAAGAAGTCATTGTCTAGAGTTGCAAGAAATGATCCATCTGGGTTAAACAAGCAATGTATATTGATTAATGAGCCGCTATCAGTAGCCGGCAAAATACGGAGCTCCACATTTGGAAGAAGGAAAATATTTTTGATACTGTATTTTTCTACATCATTAAATGATGAATTAGAATCAATGGCGTTAACAAACGCTCTTACTTTTTTATAATTATCTAAATTGAAATAATCAGTAATTCCTATTACTGAGATATTATTTTGTAGTGCCTTCTGGAACATGATTACACAAAAATCATCAAATGTTGCGCTAGTGAAATTATCATTCTTTTTTGTATCTTTAGTGTGGACATGCAAATCCCACTTTCGCCACTCTGAACCTCTAGGAAAATCAGCAACACTCATTTGGTAACTCCCCAGCAAAAGCTTTTTGAAAAATGGATTTTTTGAGTTCCCCCAACTTTTTCAGTTCCTTTGAATATCCACCTTCAAGGGAAAACGGGGATCGTTTCGCGCTTTAGTAGTAGTTCCTTTCTTTTCATACAGCAATTATTTCTTCTTTGTATCGGCTTCCAGCCATTGAAAGTGCATCCTGCCGATTAAATTCCAAGGCTTCCTTGAGAGTAACAGCCAGTGTGTTTTTCAATTCATTGTAAGTTTTTTCCTGGCAAGTAACCCCTAGAATTTCCTCTATCCAACCTATCCACCAATCATCCTCTTGTTTTAGTTATAGCTGTATATTCATTTATCATAACAGTGCGTTATTGTTTGTTTTCCGGTTCTATCGGTTGCCAGTGACCGGGAACAACCTGTCCCGAATCATCGGTGTAGGCCGGGACATAGTGCTGCGGCTCTACATCAACCTTCTTTTGCAGCTCCATAAAAATAGTGATGGCACAAGCCAGGCTGATGATAACAACAAAAATAACAAACCAGTTCGGATGCCTGTGATTATGAATCGGCGTAATATCAATAATCTTGTGCTCATGTTCTCTTTTCTGGCGCATTTTCAACCAGAGTAATCCGATCATAATCATATTGCGCGCAACAAACAGCAGCAGCGCCGGGCCGAAGAAGAAGAAAATGGCAATCAGTAGATTACGAATCATGATTTACTCAGTTCTCTGAGGCGGGCTGCATAGGCTGCCACATCCGGCTCACCACCTGCATGCTGGGCGCAAAAAACGGTTTCTGCCAGTGCCTCAAGCATTTTATGCAGGGCATCGTGCCGATCCATGCCCCTGATCATCATCAAATGCTCCAGTGCCTTACCCATTTCCGGTGGATGCCGGGTCGCCGCCTGTTCTTCCAGGGACAGATGCAGGGACAGATGCAGATAAGGATTCATGCCATCATCGACCTCAAAATCCCGGTCAAGAAAATCTTCCATATCATTGAAGAAATGGTGATATTCCGGATGCAGTGCAATCACCCTTGATATACGAACTTCCAGTGCATTGAGTGGCAGATCAGCCTGCATTTTCTGCCACGCATCCCAGAAAATCTGGCGATGCGCTCGCAACTGCTCTCTGCTCGGCCCGCTTGGCGATTCCATTACTTCTCCTCACACTGCTATTATCGAAAGTGTAACATGATAATGTTAAGCTGCACTATCAGGTTGTGACATTTTCTTGATTACTGTCTAAGATCAGTTTTCATTCTCATTATGATTGAATCCGGAGTTCAAACTGAAACGACTTCACTTAACTATTCCGCCACCTGTTGTCGCAATTATCTTCGGGCTGATCATCTGGAGCTTGAGCAAACTCTTGCCAACGCATGATCCGGATTCAAACTTCAGGACTTTTACTGCACTCACTCTGATTGCAGCAGCCGCTGTCATTGATATGTGGGCCCTGCTCAGTTTTAGAAAACAGAAAACGACCATTGACCCAAGATATCCGCATAAAACATCAAGCATTGTAACGAACGGCATATACAACTTCACCAGAAATCCGATGTATCTCGGACTGGTGCTGATCCAGTCCGCAACCAGCATCTATTTCACCAGCTCCTTTGGCTTCTTTGTTGTAGTTGCATTTATTTTGTACATGAATGCCTTCCAGATAAAACCGGAAGAAGAAGCTCTGGAAAAACAGTTTGGAGAAGAATATCTCAGTTACAAAACCAGAGTCCGCCGCTGGGTTTAGAATAATCAGGGCTAAACAGAAGCAGTCTACGATCCCTCTCTACTATTTATCCGCCATGCCTGTCCAGGACTTGCGATAGCGTAAACCCAGCGTTGGCGCGGCATTTTGTACCTGTCTGGCGAACACGGTTATACTTTTGGTTAAAAGATATTCAAGCGTTACTGCGGTTGTGTACTCAGCAGCAATGGTTTCCTCCAGTTTTATCGTAGTGTTCTCGCCTATTTTCTTGCCAACTGCCACTTTGCTGCTTTCTATACCCGCATCCACTTCCAGACTGTCCAGACCCAAACCTCTCTGAACTTTATTTTGCACATCTTGCAGGGCGCTTCCAGATCCGAGCAAGAAGCCTGCAGCACTCAGAGCATCTGCTGCTCCATTTTTGCCTAAGGTGGATAGTGGTCGACCGGTTACCAGATAAGACAGGATTTCCCCATCAGACATGGTGGGACTGGAGATCAGACGGGACTGCAATCCATCCGCTGGTCCATCAATCTGAACTCCGACCATGATGTCATTGATCTTGCGACCGGCCTGCACATAAAGCAGTGGGCGCTCCGGATCGCCGGTAAAAACCACACGGCTATCAGGCAGTACATCAAGACGGATATTACGGTAATCAATACCACCCTTGGGTATTGTTAATTCACCTGTTAAGTGTGGCTTCTTCATGCTGCCGCCAAGGTGCAGCTTCCCGGCAAGCTGCATTTTCATGCCGCGGCCATATATCTCCGCCGCCTTACCAAGATTCAGTTTCACATCCAGTTGTGTCAGTGGCAAATCGTCACTGCTTTTCGGTTCCTCTTCCTGCTGCGTCCACTGTAGATCGGAGGTTGGTTTCGGCTGTGAGTCCGGTATCTCAATACTCAATTTCGAGGTTGTCACCCAGCCCTTTATCCATGCCTGTTTTTGCTGCTGATTCATACCCAGATGACCGTCAATGATCACCTCTTGACCAGGCCGCTGAATGACCGGGAACTGTTTAAAATCAATGGTCGGCATTTTCTGCATCGGCCATGTAAACGGCCCCTGCACAGTCAGAACACCATCCCCACTTTTCATTTCAATATCGACATCACCCCGGTCTTTTTTCCACTTTGCGAGCACCTGCCCACTCATATCCAGACCCAGTTCAGGAACACCAAGTGAAGTAAGCGCCAGATTCAAAGCTGCATCAGCTTGTAATTTTCCAAACGGGTCGCGCACATCAAGCGTGACAGCAGCATTGCCGACGAGTGGATAGAGATTCGGAGCCAGGGGTTGGAAGAGGGCCAGATCCCTGATCTGCAGGGATGCATATGTTCTGCCGGGTTTGTTCTTAACGGGGGCAAACAGCCATGGTCTAAAGCTGATCAACCAGGGCACTCTCCCTTTACTGTGCAATTTGCTGTCACCGCTGGCTGTGCCGCTAAGCTGCCATTGCAATAACTGTTTCTCATAACTGGCAGACAGTTGCAGGTTTTTCAGAACAGGAGGTGGCAGGTTCCTATCTTCCTCGGGCCATTGCATACTCAATTTGTCGCTTCCGGACCTCAGTCTGAGTGAAGGTTTTTCCCATGTGCCGCCAAGAGCTATATCCAGATGGATACTGCCATCAATACCATCTAACTGAGATTCATCCAGCCATGGCTTCAGAGTCTTTGCTTCCACGGATGGTACCTTTAAATGTATTTGTGGGCTCTTATCATCAAGCTGAAGAGAAATCCGGGCCGGAAGATTAGCAATCCGGATATTCGATTCCGGAATCTGCAACTGATCAGCCTGCCAATGCCATGGCAGCTCATTCAAAGCCAGTACAGATTTATTCTGATAATCCAGACGCAGTTTCCCGACCTTCCCGGCCCACTTGTTATCTTGCCCTTTTGCCTTTATCTGAACTTGCCAGCCGATTTCACCGACAGCAGTGCTGTGCACAGATAAGGTTTGCTCCTGCAAACCGGCTTGCATCTTCAATCGGCTCCAGCTTTGTCCGCTTTCAAGGTAGATGTCGCTGGCATTGATGGAGAGTTCTCCCTGACTTTGATTAGGAAGCAACCAACCCTTACCCTGCAATCGATTCACATTGGCCCATTGACTCTTTAAACCCTTTAACTGCACTTTCCAAACCAGCTTTGGTTTTATCATGGTGCCACTTAAGCGGAAGTCACCATTCAGTATACCACCACCATGTTCACTGCCAGCCAGTGCCAGCACAGCCTGCAGGTTTTCAGAATGCAAATGACCCTGTAGCTGTCCTCCCTGCATATCTCCCTTGCCCGATGCCTTTACGATCACCCCCAGTAAATCAATATTTCCGCTATACAGTTGCCAATCCTTGTCGTCACCTTCTCCTTTAATATTCAGACTCGCCATCAGTCCGGCTAATTTGCCCTCAGGCACATCAGCTTCCACTTTCCATGCTGATGTTTCGGTGTTAAAACCAGCCTCAACTTTACCCGTAACAACACCCGCAGCCTGCTTAAGCGGCACTATCCATTTATCCATTTGGGTTTTGAGTTGCAGGATGTCATCCTTGTAGCTCCACTCCGCGACCAGAGCCTGCCCGCTCTCATGCACAACACCTTTCAGCTTGTCGTCTTTCATATCGACATCAGCTGTGAGATGTAGCTGACGATTGAATTGCGGGCCAGCATCCACATCTGTGACCAGTGAAAGCTGTACTGCACTGGTTTCAGTCTCTGCTTTGAGCTGCCATTGGCCTTGTACTTTGACCGGGCTGAAATCCGCTTTCAGTGTACCTTTGCCACTGATCAAACCCTCAGTAATTGTCCATAAACCATCGGTTTGGAGAGTGCCCTGCTCCAGTTTTGCTTTCAACTGCATGCTGGCCTGCTCAAACGTCTGACCGGCCAGTCGCAAATCAATATCGGGGTATTGAGCCTGCAATGGATGCGCCTTGATCCCAAGTTTCCAGTCATCGAGCTTACCATCCAGGTGAATCTGTGCCGACTGGCCTTGTGCCTCCAACCGGACTTCCGCCTTGATTAAACCCGCAGCAAAGCTCCACTCACCCTCAGATTGAATAGCACCCTGCTCATCCAGCTTTGCATGCAACTGCATACTGCCCTGTTCAAGCATCTGACCGGCCAGCTTTATGTCCGCGACTGGAAATTGACCTTCTAACGGGCGTGCCGCCAACTTGAGTTCCCAATCATCTATCGTGCCAGTCAGTTCCATTTGTGCCGTTTTACCTTCTGCTTCCAGCTTAACTGTTCCGGTAAGTCTTGGTGAAAAAGCCAGTTCATCCACACTGATGTTTTGTAGCTTCACAGCTGCTGCGCCTTCCGGATCAAAAACCTCAACATTGCCGATGTGGAATACATGTAGATGCAGACGGGAAACAAGTCCAAACGGAATCTCCGAGGCTGGTTCTGAAGCCACTTCAGCCCCGGCAAGTTGATGCACTTTCAAGTCAGCCACAGATAGAGACAGGATATCCAGATTGCCTTTGAATAAGGCCATTGGGGCCCAGCTGAACTCAGCCTTCTGAACCGTTATATTCATTTGAGGGTCACGATATTCAATACTTGCCGCACTCAGTGCGGATAAAGGGTGCCCTTGCAGGCCGGAAATAAGAACAGCGCCTTCAGAATAATATTCAGCCTGCCTGCTTAGCCAATCCCGACCACCATCGCTGCCAACCCAGACTAATGCAACGCCCACAATTGCAACCATGAGTAACATAATACCCACAACAAACTGGATAATTCGTTTGATCATTTATTTAGTACCATTATGATTTTTCTGATAGCAAGGCGAAAAAGCAGAGCTTACTGCTGTAAGTGGGCATTTTTTAACGCTGCCATCGGGAGAATCAGGGGTGCGCTGAACAGTTACGATCATTACAGCACTTCTCCCAGGGAGAAATAGATCTGAAAATTGGCATCCTGCGCCCGCTTGCGCAATGGCTTAACGAAATCCAGCCGCACAGGTCCGGCAGGTGTACCGACTATGATGCCAATACCCACGGAATACATTACAGGTTCGTTGCCGGTAGCCGTGCCCCATACCTTGCCGATATCCGAGAACAATACGGGTGAAAACTGTTTTGCAGGGGCAATTACCAGATCTACACCAGCATAAGCAGCATGCAGGCCACCTGTGGCCAATCCATCTGCACCAACCGGCCCGATAGAATCCAGCTCATAACCGCGTACGCTGCCAGCGCCACCCGTATACTGCCGAAAGGCTTTCGGAACAGATTTCTGA
The DNA here is from genome assembly GCA_021545665.1 of Zetaproteobacteria bacterium. Next base: position 1,486 of record JAJRTX010000288.1, on the reverse strand, counting down.
AAAGAAAGAGAATATCCGTAACCCATACGCGGTACAGCCAGAAACCAGTCACCAATACTATGATAACTGCGGCCGCCTGCCTTTGCGAGCATCCAGCGACCATTACCATTTGTCTGTACTGGAAATGCGATACTGGCATCCGTCCGCAGACCACTATCAGGAAGCCCCTCCCCAGCTCTGCGGTCTACATGCAGCTGAAGCCCCGGCTCCAGCAGACGTAAACGCTCACCAGCGCCATTAACAAAATTTTGCTGCAAGGAGAGCTTCACAAAATCGAAAAGGCCGAAATCATGGCGCCAGAATGGGCCACCGCTCATTGTATTTAACTGCTTTCCGGAAGTATCTTCACGCAGGTAGTCCATCTCAATACCAACCCGGTCACGCACACCCGGCCAAACCGGGCGGGAAATGGAAAGCCCCATGCCCATGGTTGCCTGCGACCAGAGAGTCTTTACATCATACTCCAGATTGCCTTTCATCGCGCCCCGGTTGAGCCAGCTCGCTCCGACACTGAGGCCGACATCCGTGCTATATCCGACATCCCCAGTCAATATCCGGCTTGCATCTTCAACGACTTCGATGCGAATCGGTACTGCATCATCTACTGCAGCATCAAGTTGGGGAATAATGATCGCGCTCTTGTAGTGTGAGTCCCGCGTTATGCTCTTGATTGCCTGATGGATAAGCTGCACGGTAGGCACCTGTCCAGCCTGAAGCAGGCTGAGCTTCACTGCCAGCTTCTGGTCATACTGAACTGCGCCATCAACCTGAAGCTCGGAAATACGGAATAACTGGCCTGGCGAAATCTGCCAAAATATCTGTACGGTTTTATTTTGATGATCGGGAATAACCTTTGCTTCGGCGAAACCGGCTTTCAGATAACCCTGGTCTTCCCACACCCTGCGCAAGCTGATTTTAGCCTGTTCATAATCCGCACTGCGGAACACTTTCTTTTCTTTCGGCAGGGTCACGTCAGCGGGAGGCGGAGGATCAACTTTAAATCCTGAAATATGCCAGAGTTCACCGGATGCAATATTCCAAACCACAAGTCCATCCGCACTAATTTCGCTATTCACTTTGGTGTCGAGAAAACCTTCGCTGCGCAGCCATTCCCGCAAAACAGCAGAATCTTCTTTAATCGCATAGCGAAGGCGGGCACCACTGATGCCCTGCTTTTCCAGCGCAGGGGTATTCAAGGCTTTCAGAATGCTCTCCGGCACTTCCAGCGGCACACCGGTAATCCTCTCTGAAGATGGCAATTCCTGTGCAAAAGAAGATGTCATTGCAACCGGCATCAGGAAAACCAGGATTACGGTAAGAACTCTCATCATCAATATGGTTATATTCATTATTAGAAACAAATATAGTGTGAACGACCACCGGCTAAAAGCCGGTGGCTTCCTTTTACGGCTAGAAGCCGGTGATTGGTCGGCCATCCGGCCGACTGACTACACCACTTCAAAGTCATCATCCGGATGCGGTGGCT
>JAJRTX010000287.1 GCA_021545665.1 Zetaproteobacteria bacterium | reverse complement strand
TATCTGTTTGGTATTACCGGGCGCATGGCACTGGGTGCACTGGTGTGCGCTATTTTGCTGCAACTGTTCAAGCCGGGCCTGCCCTGGCATCGTGAGGCGCGACGAACCTATATGGCCGCCGGACTGGGGATCTATGGCGGCATGCTCAGCGTTTACTGGGGTGCGCAATTCATGCCGTCGGGCCTGATCGCTGTGCTGTTTGGGCTGAACCCGCTGGTGACGGCATTGATTGCGGCCGTGTGGCTGCAAGAAAAGAGTCTGACGCCGGGCAAACTGCTGGGCATGGCCCTGGGTCTGTGTGGGCTGCTGAGCATTTTTGCCGCGGACATCCTGTTCGAAGGCCGTGTCTGGTGGGGTGTGCTGGCCGTGCTGGCCGCCGTTTTTCTGCACAGTTTCAGCAGTGTATGGGTGAAGCAGGTGGGCGCCAGTCTGCCGGGCCTGACTGTCACCAGTGGTAGTCTTTTTATAGTTATGCCGCTGTTCATTGTGACCTGGTTGGTTTATGACGGCACGGCGCCGGAGGATATCAGTGCGCAGGCCGGTATGGCGTTGGTGTATCTTGGTGTGTTCGGTTCCGCGCTGGGCTTCACCTTGTATTTCTATCTGTTGAAGCACCTGGAGGCCAACCGGGTGGCATTGATCACCCTGGTGACACCAGTGCTGGCGCTGATCATCGGCCTGGTATTGAATGGCGAGCATCCCTCGCTGGAGATCTGGCTGGGTAGTGCGTTGATTATTTCCGGTCTGGGCATGCATGTGTGGGGTGATCGGGTCATCGGTGTTTTATTGCCCGTTGGGCGTTGACGCCGGGTTGAGGTAGCCTTGATGAAACGTTGTGGGATCCGGGGAGTGGCATTATGCTCCCCGGATTATGGTAGTTGTCAAGGAAGATGTCGCATTATCCAGGCTGCCTGGGCGTGAGGTGTGCCCCTGACTTGAAATTGCTGTCCAGTTCGCTACAGACCCCATCATACGCGACAGGGGGCTGCGCACAGCATTCCCGCCGCGCTGCAAGACATGGGTATAGATTTGTGTTGTTTTCACATCCTTTTGTAAAGAAAAACCAAGGCATTTTAATCAGCAAGCTATGCTGCCGTAATTTGCACTGATATCCGCGTGCTATACGGCAATCGCCGTATAGCACGCCAAAACCGATGATATCGAGGCAAAAGCCGTATAATTACCCTTGCATTTTGTGTCGATATGAATAACGCTTGTTAATCAATGGTCTGCTGGGTATTGTCGAAATCAGGAAAGGAGTAATAGACTGCAAGTGCCGGATATCATCCTGTATAGGGGAGCTATACGGTGTTTGCGGAAACTTTCTTGTTATACGGCGGATGCCGTATGTTGAGCGTTGCCTTAAAAATAATGTATCAGCTTGAAGTAAAATATCATTTAATCCGTCAGCAGTTTCCTCCCTCAGAGGGATGGGAGGTAACTGTTGATATTGATGCTTCGTTTGCGCCGCACAGCTTGGTCGTTAGGCAAAAAAACGCGAATTCTGAAATAGACATAAAAACAAATTTTTGAATAAACTAAAAATAATTTTGGAGAATGTATGAAACTTGAATCACTTGCTTTGCACCATGGCTATACCTCTGAAGAAACAACTAAAGCAGCAGCTGTTCCTATTTATCAAACAACATCCTATACCTTTGATGACACACAACATGGTGCAGATCTATTTGATCTTAAAGTTTCTGGGAATATCTATACTCGCATTATGAATCCCACAACCGATGTGTTGGAGCAGCGTTTAGCCGCAATGGAAGGCGGTGTTGCTAGTTTGGTCGTCGCTTCTGGTATGGCAGCAATTACTTATGCCATTCAGTGCATTTGCCAGATAGGTGATAATATCCTTAGTACTAGCCAGGTGTATGGAGGAACTTATAACCTATTTGCACATACATTCCCTCGGCAAGGTATTGAAGTTAAAATGATCTCTTCTGATGATTTTGATGCCTTTAAAAAGTCCATTGATGATAAGACTAAAGCTATTTTTTGTGAAACCATTGGTAATCCAGCAGGTAATATTGTTGATATTCAAAAGTTGGCAGAAATTGCTCATAAGCGAGGTATTCCTCTAATTGTTGATAGCACTGTAGCTACGCCTTTTTTATGTAAGCCCATAAATTTTGGTGCTGATATTATAATTCATTCACTAACCAAATATATCGGTGGTCATGGCACCTCAATTGGCGGGGTTATTATTGATTCTGGTAAATTTGATTGGGTAGCTAATAAAGAGCGTTTTCCCATGCTAAATGAGCCTGACCCCTCTTACCATGGTGTGGTGTATACCGAAGCATTAGGTGCTGCCGCTTATATCGGTCGCTGCCGAGTTGTACCGCTACGAAATACAGGTGCAGCAATTTCTCCAATGAATTCTTTCCAGATATTACAAGGGCTTGAGACGTTGGGCTTACGCATGGAAAGGCACTGTGAAAACACAGAAAAATTAGCTGATTTCTTACAAAATCATGAGAAAATTTCATGGGTAAATTATGCAACCCTAAAAGACAGCCCTTACTATGATGTATGTCAGAAAATCACCGGTGGTAAAGCATCAGGTATAATAAGTTTTGGTATTAAAGGCAATGACAAAGTCAGTAGTAAAGAAGCTGGGGGTAAATTTATAGACGCCTTGCAAATGATTTTGCGTTTAGTCAATATAGGTGATACAAAATCACTAGCTTGCCACCCTGCATCAACTACGCATCGCCAATTAAACGAGAACGAATTAGCTGCCGCTGGCGTTAGTGCTGATCTAATAAGAATTTCTGTCGGTATTGAGAATATTGAAGATATTTTAGCGGATGTTAGTCAAGCGTTAGAAGTGGTTTAAATCAGTGAGGTAATCCCCCGGCTCTGCCGGGGTGACTCCCAAAGGTTTGACCTATACCGCGGTCATTGTAAATCTCCGAACTCGACCAAGAGAAGGAGATTTACAAATGAAAGAATATCAGAGTTTGAGTCATACAAG
>JAJRTX010000286.1 GCA_021545665.1 Zetaproteobacteria bacterium | reverse complement strand
GGTGACGCAAAACAATGGCAAGCTGGAATAACACTGGGCTTCGCTAACACTGAAGATAGTATTTCCATTCAAAGTTCGGGGAAAGAGAATGGCCACAAGGACATGTTTATTGATTTGGCCGATACAGATGCTTCACAATTACAGCCTTTATCCAATTTAATGCTTACATCTTTAGACATCAAACCCGGCTTACAACTTGCAGGTAAGATATCCGGTGAACTCCACTTGCATCAAAACAATAAAGATAAATATCTGCAACTGAATCTTAATGCCGATCAGGCACACCTGACCTATGAAGGCTGGCTGGACAAACCAGAAAACATCATGGCTCAATGTCAGGCTCGGATAATCTGGTCAAATCAGTCCTTGCACAGACCTGTATCAACCATGATCCAGAATTGCCAGTTGGCCAATTCAACTCTGGGTCAACTCAAATGGGCGCATTATAATCAAAAAGAAAAACTTACCATCAACCAACTCAGTATAAATTTCGATGCATTGAGAGCTCAATCCATTCACCTTGGACAGGCTTTTGAACATATCCAGGGGCAACTTGATGGCGATGCAATATCTACATGGAGTGATAAGGATAACTCAAATATCAGATGGCTAAAAAACATGTCCGGATCCTGGCGACTACAGAATTTTGGCTCTGCTTCCTGGCATGCTAATGGTGCCATAAAAACTGTGAAAGGCATCTTCAGCAGCCAGCGTCTGCAATTAGCAGGTAAATACGGACAAGCTGAACTAAAAGGTAATTTTACCGTCCGAACAAAACAGGGAACAATCAATATCATTGCTGCCAATCTGAATTGGAATAATCTTTCTGCCCCGCATGCAATATGGGGTGATATCGATGTCAGCGGAAAAATTCAACATGGCCAACTGACTGTTCTGGGCAACAAATGGCAGGATATAAACAGCCGCTACCAGCTTAAACAGGGAAAACTGGAACTGGATACACTGGAGGCATCAATTGCAGGAGGTACATTCACCTCCCCATTGCTGACCCTTTCTCCTGAAGTGAATGGTCTGGGCATTCAGGGCTCTGGACGCATCAGCAACCTGAAACTGAAGGAACTGAAAGGCCTGAACTCATGGTTGCAGTCAGATTTACAGGGTGAACTACATGCCAACATCCAGCTACATGGTCGATTGCCTGTTCAAGATGTAGGCGAATGGAAACAGAGTAATGGTGACATCCTCATTTACGATGGTGAATGGAAGCAACAGGACAAAGCCGAATCATTTACGGAACGTCTTGGCATTAAAACGCCTGCAATTCAATCCTACGCATTCATGAAACTGGAAATTAAGTTTCGTATTCATCAAAATCAGACTGACATTCCAGAACTGGAGTTAAATAGCCACAGTCAAATCTATCGCGGTAATGGAACAATTGATTCCACTCATCACCTCACCGGCTCCATACAAAATACATTGGATCAATCCAGCTATCAACTGGATAGCATTCTACCAGCTTTAAGCTGGCATGCGGCTGAGAAAACAGAACAATAAATATAATACAGACTTATATGGTGGAAAGGGCAATTGATAGAGGAAGCATCTCTTCTCTTTGAAAAAGGCACAAGAAGAAGCCTGCAAACACTTAGTTTACAGGCTTCTTCTTGTGTTGTCAGACATCGATATGGCGGAGCGGACGGGACTCGAACCCGCGACCTCCGGCGTGACAGGCCGGCATTCTAACCAACTGAACTACCACTCCGTAGCGGCTTTAACTTACTTAAATCACTTACTATCACCAAGATGGTGGGCGCTGCAGGGCTCGAACCTGCGACCTACGGCTTGTAAGGCCGTTGCTCTCCCAGCTGAGCTAAGCGCCCGAAAAAAACAAGGGCCATGAAGCCCTTGTTAAAACAGAGGCGGGAAGTTCCCGCCTTCCGGAGTTACTTAACAGCGTCTTTTAGTGCTTTCCCCGCTTTGAATTTAGGTGCATTGGAAGCGGCCACTTCAATGGATTCACCTGTGCGTGGGTTACGTGCAGTACGAGCTGCGCGTGCCACTACAGAAAAAGTACCAAAACCGACAAGGCTAACTGAACCGCCTTCTGCCAGTGTGCCGGTAATACCACCAATTACTGCTTCAACAGCGTCACCTGCTGCTGTCCTGCTTAGGCCTGATTGCTCGGCCACGTGGTTGATCAAGTCTGCTTTATTCATTAATTCCTCCCGATGAGTTCGATGAGATGCGAACTATACGTACGAGACCCCATGTTCTGTCAATCGATTTTTTTGATTTTTGTTACTTAATGTGCCATTGCTGCTGAGTTCTTATCGATAGATTTATCATCAAGATAAATATCATCTACAACTCCTGGTACAAAACTTCCCGCTATACTCATCCCGGCAGGAAGCCGAGTCAAGGCATGTTCGAGCACATTATCCATATGTGTCACAGTATGGATTTGCAGGCCAGTTAGTATATCCTGCTGAATCTCTTTCAGGTCTTTGGCATTCTCTGTCGGGATAATGGCTTCAGTCAATCCTCCGCGATGCGCCGCAAGTAATTTCTCTTTCAACCCGCCAATGGGCAAAGCCTTGCCACGTAAAGTTATTTCGCCTGTCATACAGGCATGCCGCTTAACTGGGATGCCTGTTAAAGCCGACACTATAGATGTTGCCATAGCAAGCCCTGCAGAAGGACCGTCTTTCGGTATGGCTCCTTCCGGCACATGCACATGAATATCCACTTTTTGATGAAAATCAGCTTTTAATCCCAATTGAGAGGCGCGGGAGCGCACATAGGTAAGTGCCGCATGAATCGATTCCTGCATTACATCACCCAACTGCCCGGTCACCGTCAGTTTTCCCTTGCCGGGCATTAATGCTGTTTCAATCTGTAGTAACTCACCACCCACTTCTGTCCAGGCAAGACCAGTCACAACACCAACCTGGTCTTGCTCCTCGGCAAGACCGAATAAATGCCTGCGCACACCCAGATACTCTTCAATATCTTCAGCACCAATATGAATCGCTGATTTATCTTTTGACTGCACAATCTTACGAGCCACCTTGCGGCATAGTTTGGCAATTTCCCGGCTCAAGTTGCGCACACCCGCTTCACGTGTGTAGTAACGGATAATTTCAACCAGTGCAGTTTCATCAATATGCAGCTGCCCAGTCTTCAGCCCATGATCTTTTATCTGCTTTTCTAACAGATAGCGCTTGGCAATTTCAAGTTTTTCATGCTCGGTATAACCGGAGATACAAATAATTTCCATACGATCCAGTAATGGGCCCGGGATATTCAAACTGTTAGCTGTAGTAATAAACATGACCTCGGATAAATCATAATCTACTTCCAGATAATGATCATTAAAGGTGTGATTCTGCTCAGGATCAAGAACCTCCAGTAACGCAGAAGACGGATCGCCACGAAAATCAGCGCCCAGTTTATCAATCTCATCGAGTAAAAATAACGGGTTTTTAGTACCCGCTTTTTTCATCGACTGCAAAACTTTACCGGGCATGGAGCCAATATAAGTGCGTCGATGGCCACGGATTTCTGCTTCATCACGAACGCCACCCAGACTCATGCGTACATAACGACGTTTTGTTGCCCGCGCAATCGACCTGGCCAGAGAAGTTTTACCCACACCCGGAGGTCCGACAAAACAGAGAATCGGCCCTTTCATTTTTCGAACCAGCTGTAAGACAGCTAAATGCTCAAGTATCCGCTCCTTAACCTTTTCAAGACCGAAATGATCAGATTCAAGTACCTTTTCAGCAGCAGTAATATCCCGGCCTACTCTGGAGCGTTTCTCCCAGGGTAAATCTATAAGCCAATCAAGATAATTACGCACCACTGTCGCTTCAGCACTCATCGCAGACATCATTTTCAAGCGTTTGAACTCAGCTTCTGCCTTATCTTTTGCTTCCTTGCCAAGGCCAACAGACTGAATCTTCTCTTCCAGCTTCTGAAGATCACTTTCCGAATCCTCATCACCCAACTCTTTTTGGATAGCTTTCATCTGCTCTGACAGATAATACTCGCGCTGGCTCTTTTCCATCTGACGTTTAACCCGGCCACGGATTCGTTTGTCAACCTGCAACAACTCCATTTCATCTTCCATATGTGCATACAGACGTTCCAGCCGACCTATTGCACTGGCAAGTTCAAGTAATGCCTGTTTGTCCTCCAGTTTCAGATTCAGATGCGCAGCAATCGTATCAGCAAGTTTATCCACCTCATCCACAGCTGATACAGATACCAGCACTTCCGGTGGCAGCTTCTTGTTCAGTTTTACATATTCCTCAAATTTATGAATCACAGAACGGGACACGGCATCCTGCTCCTGAGTATCTTCATTTGCTTCAGCCAGCAGAGAAAAATGGCCACGTAAATAGTCACCGTCAGCAAGCAATTCTCTGATCAATACGCGCGCCCCACCCTCAACCAGCACTTTGATGGTACCATCGGGGAGCTTTAATAGTTGTAAAATGTTGCCCAACGTTCCAACTGAATACAAGTCATCAGCGCCGGGATCATCATGGGCAGCATCCTTCTGAGCCACCAGAAGGATGGTTTTTCCAGACTGCATAACCTGTTCCAGCGCTTTAACAGACTTATCACGCCCGACAAACAGCGGCACGATCATATGCGGAAAAACTACGATATCGCGCAGCGGCAGCACCGGCAACAGATCACCCTGTTCACCCAATTCAACCTCCTTCCCCACGTTGTCCTTTGTCCATTCGGCCACTTCAAACTCCTTTATGCTAATTAGATAAAAACTATATACTCATACAATATATGGATTCGGGGCATCTATGCCCATCACCTGTCAACGGCCTGCAATCGCCCGACCGACTACCTTGCAAGATAACAGCTATGATACCTGTGGGTATGCTTTCAATATCAATATTCTTCTGAAAAATAGATAATCTGAAATAGAAAATCAGGAGGCAGCCTCTACCACCTTATCATCTCCACTCAGCAACAGAACAGGATTGCTCTTACCTTCAACAGCTTCACGATTAACAAGACATTTTTCAACATTAGCCAAGCTTGGAATATCAAACATAACATCCAGCATCACCGATTCCATGATGGCCCTTAAACCGCGCGCGCCGGTTTTACGTTTGATGGCTTTTTCTGAAATTGCCTCCAGCGCACCATCGGTAAAACTTAGTTCTACACCATCATAATTCATCAGCGCCTGATACTGCTTCACCAGCGCATTTTTCGGCTCTGTCAGAATGCGCAGCAAAGCATCCTTATCCAGATGACTCAGTGTAGCCACCGCAGGCAAACGTCCGACCAACTCAGGAATCAGACCAAATTTAATCAAATCTTCCGGCTCAACCTTGCTCAGGATTGCGCCAATATCCTTTTCATCCTCGGTTGTCACTTCAGCACCAAAACCGATTGAACGCTGCTTACCCTTGGCTTCTATCAGCTTCTCCAGACCGGAAAATGCGCCGCCAAGAACAAACAGAATGTTGGTCGTATCCACCTGCATGAATTCCTGTTGAGGATGTTTACGGCCACCCTGTGGCGGAACGGCAGCCACAGTTCCTTCGATCAATTTTAGCAGCGCCTGCTGTACACCTTCGCCTGACACATCGCGAGTAATAGATGGTCCTTCCGCCTTGCGAGAAAGTTTGTCCACCTCATCAATATAAACAATACCACGCTGCGCCTTCTCGACATCATAATCAGCAGCCTGAAGCAATTTAAGAATAATATTCTCGACATCTTCTCCGACATAACCTGCTTCAGTCAGCGTGGTGGCATCGGCCATCACGAAGGGCACATCAAATACCCGTGCCAACGTCTGAGCCAGCAGCGTCTTGCCGCAACCGGTAGGCCCAAGCAGCAACACATTGGACTTGGAAATTTCCACATCCGACTTCTCATTATGGGCAATGCGCTTGTAATGATTGTATACAGCCACAGACAATAATCGCTTCGATGATTCCTGCCCGATCACATAATCATCAAGAAATGCTTTTATTTCTGTCGGCTTAGGAAGACCATCATCTGTTGGTTTGGCTTCTTTATCACCTCCGGAAAGCTCTTCAACAATAATTTCATTACACAGTTCGATACATTCGTCGCAGATAAAAACAGTGGGCCCGGCAATCAATTTTTTTACGTCATGCTGTGATTTACCGCAAAATGAGCAGTATAATGTGTTGTCGCCGCTGCTATTCTGTGTCGTCATCAACACCCCCGGTTAACACGCTCAGGCCCGCATCACTGCGTGAAGTCAGCACCTTATCTACCAAACCGTAGTCGCATGCCTCATCGGCGGTCAAGAAATAATCGCGTTCCACATCATCGGCAATCTTCTCCAGCGGCTGCCCGGTATGATCAGCCATCATTGCATTCATTCGATCTTTCAACTTCAGAATCTCACGTGCATGAATTTCAATATCAGTAGCCTGCCCCTGAAATCCACCCAAAGGCTGATGAATCATGATGCGGGCATTGGGTAAAGAAAAACGTTTGCCACGTGTCCCTGATGCCAGCAAATGAGCCCCCATACTGGCAGCCTGCCCTACACATAAAGTCGACACATCACAGCGGATATACTGCATGGTATCATAAATCGCCATGCCAGCAGTAACCAAGCCGCCGGGGCTGTTAATATAAAGAAAAATATCTTTCTCAGGTCCTTCCGACTCCAGAAAAAGTAACTGGGCAATAATTAAATTGGCCATATGATCATCCACCTGACCATTAAGAAAAATGATACGCTCTTTGAGAAGGCGGGAGAAAATATCATAGGAACGTTCTCCACGAGCAGTGTGCTCCACTACGACCGGAACCAAATTCATATATTCTCCTTTCATTACTATTCTTATTAACTGTTTCCCAGTAAAGAACTGGCCGATAAAGCTTATACGCCTTCCTGATTTTTTTCCTGTTCCTGCTGCCAGACTGACAGAGCTTTACTGGCAGCCTTTGTCTTTGCCTGGGAGACAATATAAGCGATACACTTACGTTCAAGCAAGCCCTCTCGCATGGACGTCATCTGTTCTTTCTGTTCTTTTAACCACAACTTGAACGACTCGTGCTGATCTTCAGGGTATTGCTGTGCCTGTCTGTCAATCTCAGTATCAATCTCGGCATCATCGATGGACAGTTCCCCTTTATCACGTACAGACTTGAGTAAAAGAGACAGCTTCAAGCCTCTTTCAGAGCGCATTCTAACTTCTTTCTTAAACGCCTCATCAGCAAACATTTCACGGCTCGCTTTAACGCCCTGCTCTTTCATATTTTCAACAACGCGTTTTGTTACTTCCAGCATATCCTGCTCAACCAATGCTTCCGGTAATTCTATAATATTGGCAGCCAGCAATACATCCAAAGCAGCATCCCGAGTCGATGTATAGCTTGCCTGTTCAGCCTCCTGACCAAGACGGTTTTCAATATCAGTCCGAAATGCAGTTTCATTTTCAAAGTTCAGTATTTTAGCCAGGGCATCTTCATTCTCTGCTGTTTCCGGCTTACCCACAGACCGGACAACCGTTGTAAAGCTGGCTGCCTTACCTGCCAGATGCGCAGCTTGATAATCATCAGGGAATGTAACGTCAATAGTGATATCTTCACCAACACTCTTGCCAGTCAGCTGATCTTCAAAACCTGGAATAAAATGTCCCTCGCCAATAACCAGAGCCACATTCTCACCCTTGCCACCCTCGAATTCCTCACCATCAATAGATCCGACGAAGTCAATATGCGCCTGATCACCTTTTTCAAGTTTGCTATCTTTTTCCTGCTTGTAAATTACCTGTGATTTCATCAGCCGATCAATCACTGACTGAATATCACTATCATCAACTTGCACTGTCGTTTCTACAAATTCCAGCCTGGAGAGATCATTTACCTCCACCTCCGGCCAGCTCGTTACCTTGATCGTGAACTCAAAACCTTCGCCGGGCTGTACTTCCGGGATATCCAGTTGCGGCTGAATGGCCGGATTCAGTCCGGAGGATTCTATGGCTGTGATATAGTGCGCCTGAAGCAATTCAGATACGGTATCGTCATGCAGTTTCGAGCCGAACTTCTGCTTAATGACACTGATTGGCGTCTTTCCAGGCCTGAAACCGGGCAGCTTTGCCTGCCGGCTAAGCTTCTGAATCTGCTCAGTATAAATGCGGTCATATTCACCCTGAGGCACACTCACATGCACCTGATATTCGTGTATTCCAAGATTTTTTACTTCAGTCTGAATCATTGAACAATCTCCATTGAAAAATAAGATCCGGTGGTACGAGGAGGGGGAGTCGAACCCCCACACCAAAGGTACTGGCACCTAAAGCCAGCGCGTCTACCAGTTCCGCCATCCTCGCATAATGACCAATCCGATTAATAAAAAAGGAGCAAGGTCACACCTTACTCCCCATTAAAAAAAACGGTTGCGAATAATGACACCACAGCGCCCGAAATCAAGTAATACACACTTTATATTTCCCCTAATAATTATGATCTGGGAACCTGCCGGACTTATGAGAAATCTACTCGACAAGCTGCTCCTGCGTTGCTCTAGTACACAGTCTATATTATAAGGTCGGGTACAGGTGTTTCAATTTAACTCTTGCATCCTGAACAGTGAAACGCCAGTTCATTTCACTTTTGATCGCATTTCTATCTTT
>JAJRTX010000285.1 GCA_021545665.1 Zetaproteobacteria bacterium | reverse complement strand
GGTTTATAATTTTGCGCGTGCGGTTGATCAAAACCTGTCCTTCCTGCAACTGGTTTACACGGCCATCAGTGAGCAGGATATGTTTAATTTTGACTATTCGCTGGCATTCGTGAAGTTCTAGTCAGGCTGGGGCAAAGACGGGGCCAATTGCTATTTTTACCATATTTTCTGCTATGCAATTAGTCATAGGTCATCTTGCTCATTCTACAAAAATTCCCTCATCATTACGGGAATGTTCTTTTAAATCCATAAATATCAACACGTTAAGTTTGTTTCTGTGTGACAGGAATGTTAAGTACGCACTTCCGGCAAGAACGATAGTTCGGACATTTCTGGCGATTAATACGTGGAACTTGCTAAAATAGTCAGTAGTGCAAATTTTACTAGATGGATACTTGGGATTATGTATTACGACTTTTTCAATCTGGATGAACATCCGTTTCGGCTGACAACCGATCCGAAATATCTGTATCTAAGCAGCAGTCATTCCCGTGCCCGGGCAAATATGGAATATGCTGTACGCAATCACGACCAGTTATTTATTCTTTCCGGCGAAATCGGTTCAGGAAAATCACTGATTATCCAGGATTTTCTATCCACGCTGGATGATGCCACTCTGGCATTCAGAATTCATCAGACGTTACTGACTAATATTGAATTTTTACAGATGCTATTGCGTGAATTTGGCATCAAGTCCTTCCATGATCGCAAAGTCGAGTTGCTGGATCAGATTTATACTTATCTTGTGGAGCAACACAGGAACAACAAATGCGTTTTACTGATTGTCGATGAGGCCCAGAATCTGGCGCCTGAAGTGATGGAAGAAATCCGTCTACTGCTTGAATTTGAACAAGATGGTGAAAAATTATTAAGCCTGTTTTTGATCGGGCAGCCGGAACTAAATGAGCTTATCGATCAGCCCGAGCTGGAACAATTGCGTCAGCGTGCACGTTTGCGTTATCACCTCGAAGCACTGGATGATGATGACATTGAAAACTATATCAGGCATCGCCTGAACATAGCCGGTGAGAAGCATACGGTTTCCATTAACAGTGATGTTTTCCCCCTGATTCAGGAATATACCGGTGGTCGGCCACGCCTGATTAATGTTCTCATGGATCACGCACTTACCTGTGCCTTTGTCAATAACGACAACCTGATCAGCGAAAGCATAATACTGATTTCGATTGATGAGCTAAACTGGCAACCATTTGGGCGACCAGTAGAAAATATTCCGGTATTACAGAAAAATGATGATGTCGATGAGCTTAGCTCTGATGTCGATGAGCTCAGCTCTAAGGAGCATGAGGTTACGGCTAGCTGGAAAATTATAGTGCACAAGAATGGGCGCAAAATAGGTGAATACCCACTCAACAAGTCGCGCTTCAACATTGGGCGACACAGTGATAATGATATTGTGCTAAAGGAACCCCGTATCAGTCGTCTGCACGCTCAGATTATTCTGAATGACAGTGAAATATTTATTCAGGATATGAATAGCAAGAATGGCACATTCAATGGTGAGAAGCAGATTGACCTGCATGCTTTGCAACTGGGCGAAGTTATTACGATTGCTTCCTTCGAATTGACCTTTACCAGCATGCAGGAAGAAGAGCGGGAAGACATAACTGAGTCCGTTAATATTTTACAGTACCCTTTCCAGTCGAAGCACAAGCATAAGCACTAAAGATAATTCGTCACCCTGACGATTATCTATAGTGCGATCAAAATATCATCATTTTCTATTTTTACTTTATAAGTTCTGATAGCTTCGGTGGCCGGTGGTTCCATTGGCTTGCCCGTTTCAAAGCTGAAGCGGCTACTGTGCAAGGGACATTCAACACAGTTGCCCTTGAGTGCACCATTATAAAGTGATGCATCTTCATGACTGCACTGGTCAGCGATTGCATAAATTTTTCCGTCAATATTCGCAAGCAGGATGTCCTGTTCCTGTAATGTTACCTTGAGCATACTTCCAGAGTTGATTTCTCTCAGATTGGCGACTTTTGTATAACTTGATGACATACTGAAGTCCTGTTGTGGTCCTGGTTCAAAATAAACCTGAAATTGACAGGTTAAACCTGAAGCAAAGTGAGCAGGTTAATCTATTTCTGATGATATATTGTAAATGATCTGGAAATAGTTGAAGGTATATATTACCTGAATCCATCGCTTGATGACGGCACATAGCATAAGCGCCTGCTTTTACAGCGGTTCAAAAAATACCCGCTTAACTTATGGGTGAAGTGTTATGGATTCAGATATTATACTGAGTCGGGTTTTCATGCCCCGGGATTTGAATCGAGTATTATTATGAATGAAACAGCCATGAATGAAATGAGTGCAGAGGATTACAGCTCTCTGACCCGATCAATTATGATGATCATTGATGATTGGGGATTGAGTGCTGCAGAACAGTTAGCTGTATTAAACCTGCCGGAAAAAACACCGAC
Organism: Zetaproteobacteria bacterium; assembly: GCA_021545665.1. The sequence continues at coordinate 4,815 of JAJRTX010000285.1, read as the reverse complement.
CCGGGCACTGAGAAAATACCGTGATGGACAGGCTTTTCCAAAGACCCCGGAAGTCTTTGAACGAATTGAGCATATTTTCGGAATTTTTGAAGCGTTACGCACGAGCTATCCACACAATAAACAGATGGCCATGATATGGATGAAAAAATGCAATAATCATTTTGTGAAACGTCCGCCGATAGTGGTTATCCGTGAAGATGGTCTGCGTGGACTGGTACAGGTGCGAGCCCATCTGGACTGTACCTTTGACTGGTTTTCATCCTGAAAAATGGTCGTTATGCCTGAGGCATATTTATCGTCTACGGTATTGGCGGCCTTTAAAATTAGTGATGGACTTAACGATTTCAGTGTAGGGGAAGTTTTCAATTTGACCGAACTGCTGTTCAGCCGCTCTTAGTAGACCATCAATGTCATTCGTATCTGGTGCAGTTGGATTTTCTTTTAGTACGATATCTTTAAGTCCGAATAGCCCCCCGGCCTGAACCTTGATCTCATTGGCATGCGGAAGTGGCCCATCAATACGGGTGATGTGCAGGGCAAAGCTGGCGTTTTTGCGCAGTTGCCCCAGCAGTTTGGCACAGTGTTCATAGCGGTTGGCAGATTCACAGGCCACGCCCTCACGATCAGCGAGGTTGAACCGTTTTGAGCAGCTGCAGTTACAGCGTCGTGCGTTGATGGTTTTTTCAAATACGCATTTACGCTGGTTGACCGAATGGTACATTGAGCGATATTGAGTTTCGTCCATTCCAGGTCTCTTTTCTGCAGGTTATTTTTCCCACTCTCTGAGGATAGGCGCGTCGCGTTTTTCCATCAGCTGTTCTTCTGCCTGTAAGGCATTCTCCGCAAAAATGATTTTGTAGGTGGTTTTGTCTTCCGCTGACAGTTTATTACGCTCATCTTTTACAAAATTCTTGGCTTCTTTATAAGCTTCAAAATCCTGCAGCATTTCAAGGTTTTTTACCAGATTACTGACAGCGGGTTCAATCTTGTAGACAAAATAAGGCATTATTTTTTCCTGTGTTCAATACAAAAAACCGGGTCGATGCGACAGGTTTTGGGTTAGAGATTATACTATGGCTTTCAGCTATCTGCGAAACAGCAATAAATCATGACAGACGAACACCTTAAACCAGAATTGTTAATGATTATTGAATTGGGGGGCTATCCTGATTTTTCAAGTATCTACCACAATGCAGGTTTCAATACCTCACAACTCCATACGGTTCGTAAGGCGATACAGGGGTTAAAGAAATTACGCCCGGCGGTGATTGTGGCGGAATTCAACTACCAGTCCGATTTTCGAGATCGAACTAGCAGTCTTGAATCACTGATGGCGGTGTTACAAAGAATGCCAGAGACGGAAATCATAATCTTTTTTGAAAAAGAATTTGAGCATCAGTTACAACGCTTAACCGATCGTTTTCCTACCTGCATTACTTTGCCTTATCCGATTGAAACACAGGAACTGGAAAGGATAGTGAGGAAACTGGCCCTGCAGTTTAGAACCTGATGTTTATCTCGCTGTCTGCTTGTTTTCCGCCAACGCCCGTTTGGCCTGTGGCTGGAGCTGCTTGATTTCGTATTCCCGTTTCAGTGCGCTGGAACGATCATCCTGTTGTTCCTGATAGACCAGTTTGACGGGACGCCGGGAGCGGGTATATTTGGCGCCCTTCGGGCCGTTGTTGTGTTGCTGCAGACGGCGGGAAAGATCTTTGGCGATACCGGTGTAGTAGGAGTTATCACTACAGCGGAGCATATAGACATACCATTTATCAGGAAATTTTGGCATGGGCGATATTGTTGTCCTCGATTGACGCCTGGCTAGACTCTCAGATTTCTGTGGTTATACTTTGACTAGATTAGTATAAACCAACCGACCATAAGTATGGTGAACAATGTCTGAAAATCTAGCCGAACTTGTTAGCAATGTTGAAGAAATCGTCTCTTTCCCTGAAGTGTATTTGCGGGTTAACCAGTTGCTGGATGATCCTGAAAGCACGGCCGCACAAGTCTCAGAAGTGATTGCCCAGGATCCAGGTCTCACCGCGCAGTTGCTGCGCATGGCCAACAGTCCGTTGTATGGCCTGAGCAAGGAAGTGGATACGGTTGTCCGGGCAGTCAATATCATTGGCACCAAACGACTACGCTATCTTGTCCTTGCCACCACTTCATTGAAGGTCTTTGAAGGCATCCCCAATGATTTAATCAGCATGGATGATTTCTGGTTGCACAGTCTGTATTGCGGGCTGGCGGCAAAAACGTTGGCCGATGATATAAAAGGCTTGCAGCCGGATGCGTTGTTTGTGGCTGGACAGTTGCACGATATTGGTCAGTTGTTAATGTATAGCCGCTTGCCGGATCTGGCGCGTGAAGCGGTGCTGCGTTCCATTGAAGAACCGGATGAGCCGGATCTTTATCTGAGCGAGCGTGAGGTTATCGGTTTTGATCATGCGCAACTCGGTGCGCAGTTAGCGAAAGACTGGCATTGGCCCGCGATGCTGGTGGCAACGATTGGTTGGCACCACGAGCCGGAAAAGGCTGATGAGTTTCAGAAAGAAACGGCGGTTGTGCATATTGCCAATACTCTGGCGGTGCTGGCAGAACTCAATACCAATGATAGCGAGGAGACGGATGCGCCGCGCATTCATCCGCTGGCCTGGGAGATGATTGGCCTGAGTGATGAAATCGTTCCAGAGGTGCTGGAATCTATTCGTGGGCAGTTTGAGGAAACCCGCGCCATGCTGGTGGGGTAAACCGTTAAGCTGGCTCGGTAGGGTGGGCGACCGAAGGAAGTGCCTGTGGTGCACGCTGCTCTTTGTGACCACGTGTTAATTTTCTGGCTACGTATTTAGAGGCTTCTAGTACTGGTTTGGTTTTATATTGCAGTTGTAACCAATGTTGATATGAATTCGCTGATTTACTGCGTGGGCACAAAGAGCGTGCCCACCCTACGGAACTATACTTAAGCCTTGGCTAGCCTTTGCAGCCCTTCTTTTGCAATATCCCGGATTTCTTCCGATTCATCCTCTGATAGTTTTTTCAATACCGGAATCGCTTCGGGGCTACCGGTTAGCGCCAGATAATAACTAATATCGGTGCGTATGCGTTGACTTTTGTGGGAGGCAAGCTGACTGAACTCTGGAATCAGCAGGGCGAGTCTGGTTTTATCTTCGATACTTTCCAGAATGGCGTCAATGCCAATGCGCACCTGCATTTCAGTTTCTTCATTTTCCAGCAGGGGAATGAGTGCTCGAAGGTGTTGCGGTGAGTGACTCAGTATTTTTATTAACTTGTCCAGATTTCCCTGTTTCAGTTCTTCCGCAATGTATTCGCTCATACCTTCGATACTGTTGGCGCGTTGGGCCCATTTGCGCAGCTCGTTTGGGGAATGCTGACCTTCCAGTATGAAGGGGCCGAGGCGCGCCCAGGGGACAGAACGCACATTGAGTTCCTGCGCACGCTGTGGTTGAGAGGCGATATTGGTGATCTGTAGTTGCCCGATCAGGCCTTCTTTGATGAGTTGTGACAGGCCTTCGAGAACAATCGTGCAGTGGCTGCATCCGGTGGCGAGTAAAAGTTCAGCATCAGGACTGTCAGGTGAAGAATTTGTCATTTTCAGTTTCCAGCAAGAGTTGGCAGGTTCAGGCCTCGATATCCGGGATTAGCTTGCTGCGCAGCCGTGTGATCATATCTTTCAGATAGAGTTTGCGTTTTTTCAAACGCACAATCTGTAATTGATCCACGTCCGGATCGCACACCAGCCGGTGAATCACCTCATCCAGATCACGATGCTCAATGATAAGCTGCTCCATTTTCTGGCGCAGTTCCCGGTTATCTTTTTCATCGGTCATGGTGAATTTTTGCAGGAGGTGGATGCATGAGGCACTTATTTTAACTGAAACCATGGGGGGGGCAAGGAAAGTCGGTATAATGGCTAATTATTTCGCAATCTCATTATTATTATGCCGCCGCTAGTCAGCCTCAAAAATGTCTCCCTCGCCTTCGGAAGTGCACCTCTGCTGGAACAGGTTAACCTGAACATCGAGCGGGGTGAACGGATCTGTCTGCTTGGACGCAATGGTACTGGCAAGTCTACCCTGCTACGTGTTTTAGCAAATGAAACCGGAATTGATGATGGCGAGATCTGGCGTCACGATAGTCTACGGGTCGCGAGCCTGGATCAGGAAGTGCCGGTTGGAGACCAGCGCAGTGTTTTTGATGTGGTGGCCAGTGGTCTGGAAACGCTGGGCGCCCTGTTGAGTGATTATCATCATCTGGCGCTTCAGCTTGAGCAGGGTGAACATGATCCGGCTGTACTGGAAAAATTTTCTCAGCTGCAACAGCAGATTGAAGCCGCCGAGGGCTGGCGCTTCGAACAGCGCGTGTCAGCGGCCATTTCACGCCTGGAACTGCCCGTGGACAAGAGCATGGATGAACTCTCTGGTGGCCTTAAACGGCGTGTACTACTGGCGCGTGCGCTAGTGCAGGAACCGGATTTGCTATTACTGGACGAGCCCACTAACCACCTGGATATTGAGGGTATCACCTGGCTGGAAGAATTTATGCTGGGTTTCAAGGGCGCTCTGCTGTTTATCACCCATGATCGAACTTTTCTGCAACAACTGGCCACCCGCATCATTGAACTGGATCGGGGTCAGCTGACCTCATGGCCCGGTGATTATGCGAATTATCTGCGCAAGAAAGAAGAACGGCTGGCGGTGGAGGCAGAGCAGAACGCCCTGTTCGACAAAAAGCTGGCCCAGGAGGAAGCCTGGATTCGGCAAGGCATCAAGGCGCGGCGCACCCGTAACGAGG
>JAJRTX010000284.1 GCA_021545665.1 Zetaproteobacteria bacterium | reverse complement strand
GGTACAGTCATGAACGGCAGTAAAGCACATGAATAATGAATATTCAAGATAATATTCATTATTCATGTCGCGTTGTGAACCTGATCTACGGGCAATGTGCAGATTGCCTGTGTCAATTGCGGTCTCAAACGGCTTCGGGTAATGTGAGCATCGCCCATGTTGGGTAGTACCTTATATATAAAACATTCCCGGAACCTTGAAAACTTATATGAAAACCCTGAATTTACGAAAGATGAAGAGTGAGCTGGTATCACCAGTAAAATATCAGCTAGTGTCAGATGACAGTCAGATCAATATGAATGAGCTGATAGGCCAGACGATACGGATACGTCACACCGGTGAAATAAACTGTGTGGCCTGTGGGCGGCGCACGAACAAAAGCTTTAACCAGGGTTACTGTTATCCGTGCTTTAAAAAGCTGCCGGAGTGTGATGTTTGCATTGTTAGCCCGGAAAAATGTCATTTTGACCAGGGCAGCTGTCGTGACGAGGATTGGGGCCGACAACATTGTATGCAGCCACATATCATCTATCTGGCCAATACCTCGGGTGTGAAAGTTGGCATTACCAGACAGACACAAATTCCAACGCGCTGGATAGATCAGGGTGCCGTGCAGGCCCTGCCGATTTTGCAAGTTGCCTCGCGATACCAGTCGGGCCTGCTGGAAGTAGCTTTCAAGCAGCATGTAGCAGACAAAACCAATTGGCGACGTATGCTTAAAAATGATACCGAAGAAGTAGATCTGGCGATGATGCGTGATCGCTTGTTTGAGCTTTGTGCTGCCGAGATCACACAAAGTCAGCAGCAGTTTGGAGAAGACTCTATTGATTTTCTGGATCAGGCAGTCACAGTACTGGACTATCCGGTTGAGCGTTATCCGGAAAAAGTAACATCAATGAATCTTGATAAAAAGCCTGAGATAAGTGGCAAGCTGGAAGGGATCAAGGGTCAGTATTTATTGCTGGATACAGGAGTGATTAATATCCGTCGGCATGGAGGTTATCAGGTCGAGCTGGAGACAGAAGATTAACTGTAAATGTAAATCAGATTACCCCGGCGCAATACGACAAAACGCCTGAATTCGTCAGCTATCAGGACAACTCCTGCGGCAGACCGCTCAACCACGCAGCCCACTGCGAGTGTAGCGATACATCTACGCCATCCTGTCTGGCTTTTTTCTGTAACAGGGTCTGCAGATCATTAAGTAAATCTGAATCCATCAATTCCGGGTTGCTGGCAAGGTTCTCATGCAGGATACGGTAGATTAGTTTGAGTTCGCCGTCAGCATAATGATTCAGCTTGTCCATGGTCTAGTTTTCCGGTTTCCATACACCAAAGGACTCTTCCTGCGCAGGTTCTGCGTCTGGTTTGTCTGTGGATGCATCGTCTGCAATATTATCCAGCATGACGTGTTCAGAAAACTGCGCCAGATGAGACATGATTTCTTTCTTCTGGGTATTGGTAGAGGGGTAACGTGCAACCATGTAGCCAATCAGGGCTGACATATATTGAGCGCCGATACCGGCATCTATAGCCTCTTTATCATGATCGACAATCACGTCCATGATGCTGTTCATCAACTTATCGGTAATCTGGATGGTAGCCATAGAAAAAAATCCTGAAAAAGAACTAAATAAATAATTCGGTTATTATACCGTACATCGATATAAATTACATAACGAGAGGGATGCTTCATGCCTACATTTGACGTGGTTTCGGAAGTGGATCAACACGAACTGACCAATGCAGTCGATCAGGCCAACAGGGAAATTGGCAATCGATTTGATTTCAAGGGATCGGATTCTAAAATCATACAGAATGATGAGCAACTGACGATTGAATCTGAAAGCGATTTCCAGGTTAAACAGATAGAAGAAATCCTGCGTGGAAAAATGGCAAAACGGGGTATTGATGTAGCCTGTCTGGAAACGGGTGAGGTTACGATAACCAACAATCGTGCCCAGCAACCGATCAAGGTACTGCAAGGCATCGACAAGGATTCGTGCCGGAAGATTGTAAAAATGATCAAGGAAACAAAATTAAAGGTACAGGCAGCAATACAGAGTGAGCAGGTTCGTGTTACCGGAAAAAAACGCGATGACCTGCAACAGGTCATGGCGATGCTGCGCGAAGCCGACCTGGATTTACCATTACAGTTTCAGAATTTCAGGGATTAACCCGGATAGGCGTCCTGGAAACGTTGTACGAACGTATCAAACGCGTCATCCGGTAAATGATTTATTCCCGCTGCGGCGGCACGGCCACCGCCTGTTTCAAATTGTCTGCACAGTGCGTCAGCGCCGGCCCGATTCGAAACAGGTGCCCTGACGCTAACCAGATAGCCACCTTCAGGCTTGTGGGTGAGCAGGGCGTGTGCTCGTTGAGGGTATTTGCGCGCCAGTTCATTCCCGTAAACCCCGCTGACACGTCGGGCCCAGGCTGCCTCGGGTAATACAAAAACGGTGCTTCCTGCCTTTTCACTTTCTGCCTTCAGCGCTTGTGCATTTTGCATATCTTCGAGGTAGCCAGATTGTAGCTGTTTGAAACTGGGGTCAGCGGTAATAAAATCCAGTGGGTTCTTATATGGCAGCATCAGCTGATAGAGCTGGTCTGGCTCAAAATGCAGGTCACTTAGGTTGCTGCCATAACCGTTGTAATTGATATAGGTGCCCAGCTCATTCAGTTGATCCAGTTCTTGCTCTGATAGTGACAGTTGGCTGGCAGCGGCGATCGCACTATCGTGAAAATTATCCCCAAAAGCGGCAGTCACGGCCCATGCGCGGTAGCGACCTTCCAGATATGTGTCGACCAGCAGGCTGGTGCAGGTGGTCGGGCTGGTATCAATATTTGCGCTCAGACCCGGGTGATCTGGTATATCACCAGCGTAGTGGTGGTCGAAATACTGCACTTTGGCGCCTATTTGCAGGACATTCAGCAGGGCATCACGATTTTTGTCCAGCGAGATGTCCAGTATGGTGATCTGGTCTCCTGACTGTGCTTCAACCTGTTTAAGCAGGCTGATATCACGTTTTACCCCGGTAATTCGGGTACTATCCACTGGATTGTGCTGCCGTAGCTGGATTAGCGCGCAAATTCCATCGGCATCACCGTTGAAAACATCGAAATGTGACATAAAAACAGGCTCTTTTGGTTATCTGAATGGCGACTTGCTGAGTGCTGTGGCAGAATAGCAGCATGCTGAATTTCATGCCAGTCCATACTCTGCCACCTCACACAGTTTAAGTACTCATGACTACAATCCCCTTGCCTGAATTCAGGCCGGTTCCTGAAGTAATACTGACTGCACGCGACCTTTTCATGTCTCGTGATGACCGGCCGCTGTTCGAAAACCTGTCATTTACGCTGCATCCTGGCCGTGTACAGCAAATTGAGGGCCCGAATGGCTCTGGCAAGACCACTCTGCTGCGTATCATGTGTGGCCTGATTCTCGCAGATGAGGGTGATATCGAGTTCAATGGCCAGAATATACGCTCAGCACGGCTGGAGTTTCAGGAGCAACTGGCCTATCTGGGACATTTGCATGGCATAAAAGAAGAGCTGACGGTCGTCGAGAACCTGACATTTATGCAAAAGCTGTTTTCCAGTCAGGACTCGGATCACGATCTGCAAGCGTTACTGGAGACAGTCGGTCTGGCAGGATTTGAATATTCCCCGGCCAGAACCCTGTCAGCAGGCCAGCGCCGTCGACTGGGCATTGCGCGTGTGCTGCTTAGTGATGCGGCGATCTGGGTAATGGATGAGCCCTATACTGCTATGGATCGTAAGGGTATAAAAATGGTCGAGGCGCTGATCTCGGCACACTGCCAGCGCGGCGGCATTGCATTACTGACGTCCCATCAAAGTATGGCTTTATCGCATCTTTCTGAAACTCCTGTGCTGTTGGGAGGTCAATAAACAATGTTGCGCGCATTCCTGGCCATGTTTAACCGCGATATTTTGCTGGCCTACCGTCATCGTAGCGAGCTGATTAATCCGCTGTTGTTCTTTGTGATTATTATCAGCCTGTTTCCACTGGCGCTTGGCCCGGAGAGCAGGGTACTCAGTACTATTGCCTCGGGAGTGGTATGGGTTGCGGCCTTGCTGGCAGCGTTGCTGTCACTGGACACTGTGTTCCGCTCAGATTTTCATGATGGTGCACTGGAACAGATAGTATTAAGCCCGCAACCACTGACGTTACTTG
>JAJRTX010000283.1 GCA_021545665.1 Zetaproteobacteria bacterium | reverse complement strand
GCACATAGGGCGCATCGAACCCCATCATGGTGCGTGAGCGGATGACGATATCTTTTAACACTTTATTGACAGCATGGCCGATATGAATGCTGCCATTGGCATAGGGCGGTCCATCATGCAGTACGAATTTGGGCGCACCCTTGCGTGCCTCACGAATCCGGGCGTAGAGATTGCTATCCTCCCACGCGGCCAGTTGTTTCGGTTCATTATTCGGCAAGTTGCCGCGCATCGGAAAATCGGTTTTCGGCAGGAAAACGGTTGGCCGATAATCGAAGGTGTCTTGTGTTTGTTTGTCGTTGCCCACTATATGCTCCACTCGTTCATTCAAAGGCCGCGGATAATATGCAAATCAATTGCTTTTGTCTCAGGTGAAGTGCGATGTTGTTATGGTAAGGTTTGTGTAGTCTCTAATAGTTGTGGAAGCTGTTGCAGCAAGGTACGGTTTTGATGTGATAAAGATGATCATGGATGCTGCTTTGATCAGGAGGGGGAGGTGCTATGAAGGCGCTTAATAATCTTACGATTAGTCAGAGATTGCTTATTCCAAGTGCCATTGTGGTGGTCGGTTTTATCGCCATCATGTGGGTTTATGAGTATGGTGAGAGCCTTCGGCAGGAGGTGGCCGCAGAACAACAGCAGGCAGCAGATTTTTACAATGCCACTGTTGAGCTGGATGTGCTGGCTCTGCGAGCGGTCAATTACAAAAAAGATTTCCTGATGCGTAATGATATGGTCTATATCGACAAGCACAGAAAAACCATGGCTGAGATTTATGAGCATGTCCGCATTCTGGAGGGTCTGGCTCCTGATTCGACGATGGAATCGCATGTGCAAACTATCAAAAACAGTTTCCATCAATATGAAGACATCATCAACCGTATGGTGAAGAGCAAGGTTGCTTTGGGTATGAATGAAAATCTGGGGCTATTGGGCGGATGTCGAGAGGCCATTCATGATGTGGAGCGTGTGCTGGCCAAACAGCATGAAATCACACTCAGTCATTCCATGTTGATGATGCGACGCCACGAAAAGGACTTTCTGGCGCGCCTGAAGGACAAGTATGTGAAGCAGATGGCGGAGGAGCAGGTTCGTTTTGCCGCGTTGCTGTCGCAGTCGCCGATGTCGAAAGCCCAGAAAGCAGGCATTCAGGAGAAGGTTGATTTCTACAATCGTTCTTTTCTTTCTCTGGTCGCTGGTCAGAAAGAGGTGCAAAAGGATATTGCCGAAACAGACAAGGTGGTTTCCGGTCTCGTGCCTATGCTGAGAATGCTGATGAGCAGTTCGAAGAAGATTCTTAGAGATACACAAGAGCAGCTGGCAGAGGATATTTCCCGGATTCAGGGGATTTTCTATACCGCGCTGATTCTGATCGGTTTCGTGGTTGTGATGCTGCTGTTCTTCCTGTCCAGGAATATTACAGACGCTCTGGCGCAATTGATTGAGAGGATGGATGATCTGGCGAAGGGCGGCGGTGATTTATCACGCCGGCTTACTGTTGCCGGCAAGGATGAGACAGCGCAATTGGCCGGTTTGGTGAATCGTCTGATGGAGAATATGTCTGTGCTGATTGGCAAGGTGCAGCATTCCGGTATTCAGGTGGCCAGTTCCGTGACCGAAATTGCAGCTTCAGCCAGAGAACAGGAAGCGACTGCGACCGAGCACGCTGCAACCACCAATCAGGTGGCAGCTTCGGTGAAAGAAATCTCGGCCACATCCATGCAACTGGGGCAGACAACAGAGGAGGTGGCGCACCTTGCCCAGAGTACTGCTGCTTCAGCTGTTGATGGGCAAAAAATGCTGGCCAGTCTGGATGCAACCATGAATCGGGTCGCTGAAGTATCCAGCAGTATCAGCAACAAGCTGGCTGTGCTGAATGAAAAAGCCAGCAATATCGGTGATATGGTGACAACGATCAACAAGGTGGCTGATCAGACCAATTTATTATCCCTGAACGCTTCGATTGAAGCTGAAAAGGCCGGGGAATACGGGCGAGGATTTGCCGTGGTTGCGACAGAGATCCGGCGTTTGGCGGACCAGACTGCGGTGGCCACTTACGATATTGAGCAGATGGTGGGTGAGGTTCAGTCGGCGGTGTCGGCCGGTGTGATGAGTATGGATAAGTTCTCTGAGGAAATTCAAAGCAGTGTGGCCGAGGCCAAACAGGCAGGGGCGCAGCTGGAGCATATTATCGAACAGGTGCAATCGCTGGCGCCTCACATTGAGTCGGTGAATGAAGGTTTGCAGGTACAGGTTGCAGGGGCGACACAGATTGATGAGGCGATGGTAAGCCTCAGTGAGGCAGCTCAGCAAACAGCCGAGTTTGCACGGCAGTCCAACAATGCCATCGCAGAATTGAATGATGCGGCGCGAGCTTTACAGGAAGGTGCTGCCCTTTTCAAGGTTCAGGCATCCTGAATATTTTTGCTAATCTGTGGATTATCTGATGCTACTGCTTTGTTTTTCGCTGGGAGATGAGCGTTTCGCGATGGATGCATCCATGGTTCAGGAGGTTGTGCCGAGGGTGCGGCTGAAGAAACTCCCTGAAACGCCGGCCTGGGTTGCCGGTGTGATCTGCTATCACGGGAAGGCTGTGCCGGTTATCGATTTATGTGCTTTACATATCAATCGAAAAGCCAATGCTTATCTGAGCACACGCATGATTCTTGTGCACTATACAGCCACAGATCAAACAGAATATTTGCTTGGGCTGTTGGCTGAAAAAGTGATCGAGACCTGCAGGTTCGAGCGCAAGGATATTCAGCCAACCGGGGTGGAAACGCCGGATGCTCTGGATCTCGGTGGCATCATCCATGATCGTAAGGGGATGTTGCAGTGGGTGGATGTTGATAAATTGCTGCCTGAACCGGTTCAGGGTTTGATTTTTCAGCATCAACAGGGTGAAGCATCGTGAGTATGCAACGTATTGTTGCCCTGTTGCGTCAAACGATCGGACTGGATGCGACAACGGTTGGTAATTCTGTGCAGCAGTCGATCAGGCAACGCATGCAAAAAACCGGTGTGGCAGATGAACACGATTTTTTGAGGGTGTTACAGGACTGCCCGGAAGAGATGGCGGCACTGGTTGAAGATGTGGCGGTGCCGGAGACCTGGTTCTTCCGTTACAGGGAAGCATTTCAACTAATGCAGGAGCATCTTTCGGCCATATCCGGAGGGCGTGGGCTGCGTTTGTTGAGTATGCCCTGTTCTACCGGAGAGGAACCGTATTCAATGGCGATGACATTGCTGGATATGGGGCTGTCTCCACAGGCCTTTCATATTGATGCCGTGGATATCAGTCGTTTGCATTTGAGCGGTGCCAGACGGGCCATATACCGGGTATCGTCTTTTCGGGGTACGGAAGACCTGGGTTTTCGACAGCGTTATTTTCATCAGACCGATGCAGGTTATGTTTTATCATCCCGGGTGCGTGATTGTGTGCAGTTTCATCAGGCCAACATTCTTGATCATGAAAAGCTGGAAAAAATAGGGGTATATGATGTTATCTGTTGTCGAAATGTGCTGATTTATCTGGATGATAGACACCGGAAACGAACCGTATCCCTGCTGGCGAAAATGCTCCGGGATGACGGGATTCTTTTTGTCGGCCATGCGGAAACCGGCCTGATCTGGCAGGAACTGTTTCACAGCATGGCCGCTCCGATGGCATTTGCATATTGTCGGAACCGGCAAGAAGGGGACGCCCTTTCCCTGTCCG
>JAJRTX010000282.1 GCA_021545665.1 Zetaproteobacteria bacterium | reverse complement strand
CTCGGCCACCACCACCACCAGCAGCGGCATCAGCACGCCGCGCGGACTGCGGAAGGCCAGAAACAACAGCAACACAAGCAGTGCCATTACCATCGGTTGCATGCGCTTCATTTCAGCAGGCATGTACTGGCCGAACACACCCTCGATAATCGGACGTCCGGAAACAAAAAACTGTTCGCTGCCACCACGCGCTTGCAGCTCGGCCACTTTCTCTTTCACCAGATCATAAATTTTCGGATACTGATGTGCATCATGCACCGGTTTTACAGCCAGAATCGTGCCCTTGCCATCAGCTGAAACAATCGAACCTTCATACACGCCAAAGGCATGCATGCGCTCTTTCATATGGGTAATAGCTTCGTTTTCAGTCGGTACATTTTCCATGAACTGTTCGACTTCAAGCCCTTCATCGGTGCCCCGGATATCCTTGATGGTGGAAAGCGAGAGCAGATCATTCATGGCCAGCGTCTGAAATTCAGCTTGCGTCTGCAGCCAGTCGGTCAATTCAGCGACCAGCTTCAGCGTATGCGGATTGTACACCCCGTCAGGGGTGTCGTTGAGGATACCGATAACCACCATATCCTCAGCACCAAAGCGCTCCTCCAGTACATATTTATTGACATAAGCATCCAGATCCTTGGGCAGCATGGCCTCAAGGTCTGTCTCCAGTTGCATATTGCGCAGCTGGCTCATGGCCATGCCGGTTACAGCAATCAGCAGTATAATAATCCACTTGGGATGCCTGAGCACCCAGTCAAAAACAGATTTCATAATGATCCCAATGCGTCTAATTTTTTATATTCATATGGCCTATTTACCGCGATAGCCGCGTTTGAGCATACGCTCGGAAAAAGTGCGGTCGGAAAGCCCCGTATTGTATATCTGTTCGGAAAATACCATCTCGGTCTTATGCCGGGTCTGTATATTCTCCATCGACATGCCGGTTGCAGTCCAGATACCATCGATCTGTTCAAGCGAGGTAATGTTAAAATGTTTCAATTCCTGGCCCTTGCGATCCCAGTAATCAATGCGAATTGCCATATCAATATCTTTACGCACATAGTTGACGGTTTTTGAATAACCAAGATTCTTTTTCAATTCATCTGTTTTCGGCACGCCCTGCACAACCCAGCAATCAAAACCGTCGATTTTCTCAGAGCCGGTCACCGTCCAGTTGTAATCTTCCAGTTCCGGTGTCTGTTTAATATCTTCAAAAGTGAAGTCAGTGCCCATGAAATAATCGCCACGATCCGATGCGGAAATACGACGCACCTTCTTCAGTGCCGGCAGGTATAACCATTGATCATCATCGCGCTCCACACCATCATAATCGTAGGTCAACAACGCCGTATCGCGGATATTGGCTGGTTTGAGAAAATAGGAGATACCCTTGTTATCTTTACCGTAATCCTTGCGGAAGGAAACCATATGGCGCTCACGTATGCCGCCGCGCTTATCAATCAGCTTCTGGTGAATTTTCTGGGTCAGATCATCGCCGTCATCCCTGTTATTCACCCGCTGCATAATCTGATCTCCACTGAGTTCCTCGCCATAAGAAAGTACCGATGCCATGCCGGTAGCAATAGCCAGAGCAAAAACAATCAAGGCAATTTTCTGTAAGTTCATATCAATCTCCTTAAATAGTTACCACGCAGGACATCAGGTGAATTTCGCTTGCGAAAGAGAATATCCCCTGAGGGACGAAGAGCACGAAAAAACAAAAAAGTACATTGCATAGCTATCATTATTATTCCTCCTTCTTACTCTTCGTGGTAAAAGGTTCTGTTCATGCCTTTTCTCCGAATACAAATCGCGGACGGGCTGCCAGAATCAGTGCCGGCATCACGGTCAGCGTGGCGATAAAAGAAGACAGCATGGCCGCAGACACCAGCAACCCCATCTGCTGATTGGGCGGCATGGCACTTGCCAGCAAGACCAGAAAACCGGCGATCACAACAACGGCATTAAATAATATCGTCTTGCCGGTAGTTGCCAGTGTGCGGGTCAATACCTGTAATGAGGTGGTCGTACGGGCAAATTCGTTGCGGAATTTATAGATCAGATGAATGGCATAATCCACCCCGATACATATTGCTATCGAGGTGAACATCGACGAGCCCCACCCTATTGTCGTCTCCGTCAACCCCATAAAGGCGAAGTTCAAAATCACTGCTGCCAGCACCGGTGTCATAACAAACATGCCAGCAACAAACGAGCGCATCATGGCCCATGCTGCGAGAAAAATGGCCAACACCGTAGCAATAATATTAAAGCGCAGATTATCGGTAATCATAGTGGTCTGCACATAAGAGATATGGGCATTACCGGCCAAAAACCACTCTACACCCAGCGGCTCAAAATAGCGCTTTGCCAATTCACTGATACCATTTTCAATCGGATGGTAATTCTTGTAAATGCCATTATTCAGAAACAGCCGGATATTGGCCCTGCGATACTCGGAATCCACCACTTCGGAAAAATCGTCAGGCGCGCCGGAAAAAGAATAAAGCAGAAAATACTGGGCAATCAGATCTGATGAATCCGGAATTTTCGCCATCTCTGCCCTGTTTTCATTCAGGGATCGATTCATTTTCCGAATATAATCAGCAATACTGATTGAACCGCCGACACCGGGAATTTTCTCCATGTCTTGCTGAAAGGCCCAGACAGCCTTAAGCAGGGCAGGATCATAAAATGCGCCCTGCTGCCGGGCTGTAATCACCAGATTCATTTGATAAGAACCGATAAAGCGCTTATTGATCTCCTTATCTGCCAGCACAATGGCCGAGTCCTGCTGGAAATTAGCCACATAGGAATCGTTCACATACACCTTGCTTGCAGCCCATGCACAGAGAAAAATCAGCAAGCTGGTCAGAAAAAGGGTATGCGTCACATGGCCGCCAACCCAGATGCCCAACCGGGCCAGAGAAGCCGAGATGAAATCAGCCCGTTCCAGCCCGTGATCCGCAACTTTGGCGGCCATTTTTTTCGGCACCCGCACCGGCATCAGAGCCAGAATTGCAGGCACCAGCGTCAGTGAAACGAACAGCGCATATATAATGCCGACAGCCGCAAACACGCCCATCATCTGCAGCGGAACCATTTCCATGGTCAGAAATGACAGGAAGCCGATTGCTGTGGTAAACGAGGTCAGCATCACCGGTCGCCACATTTCATTCATTGCATCGAGGACGACTTCACGTCTGTGCCTGTCCGGATCTGTCAGTGCCAGCTCGTAATATTTGCCCAGAATATGAATCGCATCGGCCACGCCAATGGCCATCAGTGTGACCGGTACCATCGTTGTGGTTGGATACATCGGCACCCCGACTGCCGCCATAATACCCAAAGCGGCCATCACAGACAGTAAAACCACAGCCAGCGGAATTACAATGCCGCGCACGGATCGGTAGGTGAAAAACAGCAGGATGGCGAGTACCAGGAATACCAGGGGCATCATCAGGCCCAAGTCTTCCGAAATATACAGGCCCAGTGTCGATTCAGCCACCGGCATGCCTGCCACATGAAACTGCTCGGGGCGATTTTTTCCTATTTCATCAACTATGGCCTGAACCTTTTCATAAACCTTGAACTTATCCAGTCCTCGCTCAGCAAGCAGCTCCTGGGTTTCAATTTCAGCCAGAATGGCAGCGGCAGTACCGTCCTGTGCGACAATAAAACCGTCAAACACATCGAAATCATGAATGTTCTTTTTCAGCGCCAGCAGACCTGCCTTATCCTGCGGTACGACATCCATGAAGGGTTCCACCTCCATGCCATCGGCAGTACCGCGAATATTGTCTTCAGTGGCAATCGATACGACATCCATATCAACTATGCCCGGCAGCAGACGAACGCGTTCGGTGATATCCTGAATCACTTTAAGCGTATCGCTCTGATAGATGCCGCCATCATCGCGGATTACGCCGATCCACAGCAGATCGGGTGTGCCGAAAATTTCCTTCATGCGATCATTATTCAAGGTCGCCTGATGCCCTTCGGGAATAAATGCCTCGATATCTGTTTCAATCTGCATTTTCACCATCTGCGAAGCAATGCCCATCGTTAAAGCCACAACCAGTACAATCACCAGTTTTGGCCAACTGGTCACCAGTTGCAGGAACTTGTTCATCTGGCCTCTAGTCCCTTGAGTATCATATCAAGCATGATTTCCAGTTCCTGCTCCAGCTGCTCCAGCGGGGCATCCATGCACAACGGCATATTGAAACGGAATGTGGCCATATAAATGGATGAAGCGAGCTGCTGGCTATCGGCCTGCCGGAACTGTCCCGTAGTCATGCCCTCTTCAAGGAATGCAGACATCTGTTCAATCGCCCTGTCTTCATAATGCTGTAATATATCCGTAGAGCGTATCATAACAAATTCAACCATCTCATGCAGATGCGGCGCTTCACTGACAAAGGCATGCATATAACGCAGGCGATCAAGCAAAAATTGATTCATTTTTTGCCATGCATCATCCTGCCCGGCAGCCAGTGCTTCCGAGCGTTCCGCCTTTTCCAGCATGCAGGCGCTGGCGCCAGCCATAGCAATGGCTTCCTTGTTTTTAAAAAAGCGGTACAGATTACCAACACTCATATCACAGTCGACAGCGATCTCGGCCATGGTAGTTTTTTTCAGCCCATAATGTGCAAAGCGCTGTCTGGCCTTATCAAGGATTAATTGACGGGTTGAATCTATCATGCCGCTATTCAAAACTCCTGAATATTGAACGTCAAGCAATAATGTTCATTATTCACTATTGATTGCTTTTCGCTGCAAAAATATCTCGTTCATAAAGTTCTCAGTTCGAGCCCTGCTTGGCTCCCCGGTTTGGACAAAACTGGGCACTATTGGAATGAGGTGGTTTTTATTGCCTAGGAAACCTATATAGAGGATGAATGTGGATAGTAGATTATGAATCATTATGGTTTCTGAATATCATATTTCGTTTTAGGCTGCATAATAACTATTGGCCATGATTGAAAAGTGACCAATGAAAGAAACTTGAGTCTGGAGGCATTCAGTTTTCAGATGTCGAGTTTCTGTCGGACCAGATGGCTCATCTCGATAATGGAGAAAGGCTTGCTTAGCACTGTTTCATTTATCATATCGGTTTGGATATTCTTGTCGTAACCGGTCGAAAAAATGATTTTCATATGTGGATTGATCCGGCGAATATGTTGGGCGGCCTTGTCACCACCCATGACCGGCATGACAACATCCAGAATACACAGGTCAATCTCTTCTTGATGCTCCTCGAATATGTTAACCGCCTGTCGGCCATTTGTGGCCGTCAACACCTGATAGACATCATGGCTCCCTCTTGAAAGGGATGACTCACCACCCTTGAGGTACGTGGATTATCCTTACCGGACTTTGCTGATAAGGCAGAGCCATAATCAAGGAGGTGAGTCACCATGAAAAGAATGATTAGATTTATTGGT
>JAJRTX010000281.1 GCA_021545665.1 Zetaproteobacteria bacterium | reverse complement strand
CATCGGGGCCAGAAGCTACCCAGCTTCAATCAAAGGCCGGATATATGTATGCAATTTCCCTTTGAAGCCAATCAAATTTTTTCCTTGCAAGGCGGGATGGACCATATATGTCATCTTGATTCTTTGCGGTAGCTCTGCTGGTATGCAATTTGCGGGACGGGACTCCATAAGTCGTTAACAGGTTTTGATATGGTAACAGAAATAGAAATGAATAAAAAGAAAGCGACCATTCTGGTTGTTGATGATATGCCTGAAAACATTGATGTATTGAGAAGTATTCTCAGTCCTTCTTATAAGGTGAAAATTGCCATTAATGGGGAACAGGCGCTTAAGATATCCTCATCAAATTCTGCTCCTGATTTGATTCTTCTGGATGTGATGATGCCGGGCATGGATGGTTTTGAAGTTTGTCGCAGTCTGAAGGCCGAGCCACGCACAGAAGGCATTCCAATAATTTTTGTTACCGCCATGAATGAAACCTGTGATGAGGTACTCGGTTTTGAAGTCGGTGGGGTCGATTATATCAATAAACCTGTCACGCCTGCCATCGTATTATCACGGGTTAAAACACACCTTAAGCTGCGTGCTGCTTACCAGTTTATTCGCCAAACATTTGGCCGTTATTTATCTGAGGAAATTGTTGATAAGCTGTTCGAAACACCTGAAGGTCTGAAGCTTGGTGGTGAAAAGCGAGAGGTCACCATTCTCATGGCTGATTTGAGAGATTTCACCTCATTAGGTGAACAACTGCCTGCCGAACAGATCGTAGAAATGATTAATATTTTTCTTGCATCCATGACCGGGGTTATTCAGTCACATCTGGGCACTATAGATGAGTTTATTGGAGACGCTATTCTGGCTATTTTTGGTGCCCCGATTCAGCGTCATGATGATGCTTTGCGAGCTGTCAGATGTGCGATTGAAATGCAACTTGCCATGACAGAAGTAAACAGGCGATATGAGCAACTGGGTTATCCCGCAGTAGCCATGGGCATCGGTATCAATACGGGTCAGGTGATTGTAGGAAATATCGGTTCGCAAAAACGTAGTAAATATGCCGTTGTCGGGCGCCATGTGAATATTGCTTCAAGAATTGAATCCTATACCTGTGGAGGGCAAATTCTGGTTTCGGAATGCACCAGAAACGAGTGTACAGATTTGCTCAGAACTGATGGAGAAATGAAAGTGAAACCCAAAGGGATAAAACATGAGATTACCATTTATGATGTGACTGGTATTGGAGGTGAAAATCCGGTCATGCTACCGGATAAGAATTATTCTGAGCGTAACTGAGCCAATTCATTTGTGATGTTGAATAACATTCTGCCGGGCTGTAAGCGACCGGGCAATTTTGCATGTAGATGCTGAGCTGATATATTTTGCAAATGAGCACTCTGCTGCACATCACAGATTCGCATTTATATAGAGATTTTGGTACTTTGCTGAAAGGTGTTTCTCCGCACGACAGCTTTGCCGCCGTGCTGGCTCTTGCACATCAGAAGTTTCCATCTCCTGAGGGTATTATTCTTGGTGGTGATATGGCACAGGATGAAGCTGCTGGAACGTATCTGCGCATGGCTGGCATGTTGCAGGGTTGGCAGGTGCCGTTCATGGTTACGCCGGGCAATCATGCAAATATAGTGGAATTAAATAATAATCTTATCCCGGCTTTGGCGGCACATTCCAGTTACAG
Organism: Zetaproteobacteria bacterium; assembly: GCA_021545665.1. The sequence goes on along the minus strand of JAJRTX010000281.1, from coordinate 13,127 downwards.
CGAGAATTTGCAATTAGAGCACTGGCAAGTGATCACGTTGAATTCTCATGCACAAGGTAAAGTTTCCGGACTGCTTGGTGATGAAGAACTGACAAAGCTGGATCGTTTGCTTACTGAAACTCGGTCCAGACATATACTGATAGCACTGCACCATCATCCTGTTCCCATTGCCAGTGTCTGGCTGGACCGGATTGGATTGGATGATAGACAGCAGTTGTGGGATGTTATTGATCGGCATGCTCATGTGAGAGCACTGCTGTGTGGTCATATTCATCAGGAGTTCGATCATTTACACAACCAAGTACGTACCCTTGGTACACCTTCAACTTGTGTGCAGTTCAGACCTTGGAGTGATGATTTTGCTCTGGATGATATGTCGCCGGGTTATCGCTGGCTGAAACTGCAGCCCAATGGTGATATCGATACGGGAGTGGAGCGTGTCGATGGTTTTATTCCTGTCGACCTGAAGAATAACGCACCATATTAGAAGCCCATATTTAGATGTTCCGAAAATAGATGGCTGATTTTAAAAGAGTTGTTGCTGTGTTTCCTAGTAATTCTGAAAAACCAGCAAGTACGTCGCGATATTTATGATCAGGAATATGGCAGGAGCAATCCTGATAAAGAATGGCAACTCTTTCATGCTGTTTTTTAATTCATGCAACAAGGTCAGAATATCGGTCTTTTGTGGCATGGTAATGTTCGTCATGCGGTAACTCTCTGCGAAAGATTTTATTTTTCTAGCCATGTCTTCAATCCCCACTCAGATATTTTCTCAATATATTATAACCATTCGATTTGTGACTGAGATTTACACCTTATTCCTGCCTGTCGCAGGATTAAGGTGTATTGATTGATGTCGATGCTGTCGACTGTAAAAAGCTGTTTATAGGATCCACATCACAAAACCCATGGTTAGCATGGCTGCAGGTGCGTACCATTGGCCAGGGGTTAGTGCTCGCGTGGCTGAAGCGGCCAAAGCAGTAATAAATGTGGCAATAAGTAATGTCTGCCAGCCTGTGCCATGGTATACGTTCAGGCTCCAGCATAGCAGGACTGTACAGGAAAAAATCAGAGTCAGGTGTCCGGCAAGTGTTTGTTCCGGATGAGTAGGAAATCCAAGTTTTCTGAATGTGTGCTGACCAAGCTGGTCGACCCAGTGTGCAGCAGGGAAGGCGAGACTCAGGCATAACGCCAGTCCAAAGCCGAATTCGGGGATAGTCTGGAACCAGGCTCCGGCGATGAAGATTGCGCTGATGAGATGGGTTAATGGTGGCAGATCGATATTGTTTCTGACTGGTGAATCTATGGCAGGTGCTGTCCAGACTATACGCAACTGCTGCCAGAAAGGAAAGTTTAGAAAACTGGCAAGCAGGCCAGCTGCTGCAAATCCGATGAGGCCCACCCATAGCCAGCGCGCATCCGAATATACAGGCCACATCAGCACCCAAATAGTTAGCATAGGTGTAAGTGCATATTGAATATTTATGGGATGTATGCCGCGACGGAATAATACCACAGAAAGCCAGGCCACTTGAAAGGCTCCTATTACAACAAGGGTACTCAGGATGGGATCGGCCATGGTAATGTCTGAAAACATGGCGCGAACCTAACGGTTCTATAGCTTTGCCGAAAGGTGGACTAATTGCTAGTGTCCTGTTCCACCAATTTGTTGAGATAACTAATTTGATGGGCAGGGTACAAGCTTGCCATTCAGTTTGGATCAGGAGGGAAGTATGACCCAGGATGAAATGAAGCAGAGAGTTGCTGAGGCTGCACTGGAATATGTTGAGGACGGAACTGTTGTCGGAGTGGGTACTGGTTCAACAGCCAATATGTTTATCGATGCATTGGCCAGTAGAAAGGATGGAATCATTGGTGCAGTTGCCAGTTCCGAGGCAACTGAAGAGCGTCTGAAAGGTCATGGTATTCAGGTTCTGGAGCTCAACGAGGCTCTTAAGCAGGTGGATTCATTGTCTGTGTACATTGATGGTGCGGATGAGTTCGATGCAGAAAAGAATCTGATCAAGGGCGGCGGGGGTGCCTTAACCCGTGAGAAAATCGTAGCTGCGGCATCTGATCAATTCATTTGTATTGTTGATGAAAGCAAGCAGGTCGATTGTCTGGGTGTATTTCCACTACCGGTTGAAGTCATTCCGATGGCTGAGGCTCTGCTCATGAATATTGGAAAAGCGCTGGGTGGTGAGCCGAGGGTACGGGTTGGGTTTATCACCGATAATGGTAATATTATTATAGATATTCATGGTCTGAAAATCATTGAGCCCAGAGTCTTGGAAGATCAGCTTAACAGTGTGCCCGGTGTTGTAACCAATGGAATCTTTTCACATCAGAGAGCGGATGTTGTGTTGATGGGTACACCTGCAGGTGTAGAACGGATTGGTTAATATCATTGATACTTCAGGGCTGAACTCATGAAACTAAAGTCACTGTGGTAAGTGCATATCTTTCTCGCTGTGGTACTGGTTGACTTTATTGCGGTAGGCCGGAAATCAGATTAAACACATTGGCAGTGTACATTATCAGGATATCAATGCCATTGAAGATATTGTGCAACATGTTACTCAGGCGCATATATGGTTGGAAGAAGGACTTTCCGGGGATGATCCTCTATTTGCGCGCTTCAGAGAACAGGTGGCTGAAGTTACTCTGCATGAACAGTACCTGAGTCAAATAAAATACAATTCAGATCATAGCGACAGTGTAATGACTATTCCGGGACAAATAAGCCAGCTTAAGTCCACTCTGAAAAAACTGCGAAGACTTGCTGAAAAGCACATTCAAAATCCACAGATATATGGGATTGGCAGCCTGCTGGATGATCAGTTTGACCGAGTGTTTCTAGATGTTATCGAACTTGCCGGGTTAATAATAATGAACAGGATGCGACCAGTTGTTTCGTTGGCCAGGGATTGGCCGGGTTTATTCAGAAGCCCTATTTAATGGAAGAACTGAGTATAAAAGTGAAAAGTATACTGGGGAGAAATAATCCGGATACTTGAGAGCTTAGGCATATAATTTTTATATCTCGGACAAGTCATGGAAAGATAATTCAGTTACGCTTCGCCGCTATGCATGTCTGTGACTTTGATTATGAATTACCGGAACAACTGATTGCCAAACGTCCTTTGGCTCAACGTGATGCTTCACGCCTGTTATGTCTGTCTGATCAAGCAGTATCTGATCAATTTCTTAACCGCTTTATTCGTGATCTGCCGCAGTTTGTACAGCCGGGTGATGTATGGGTGATCAATGATACCAGAGTTATTCCGGCTCGTTTGACAGGGGCAAAGCCAAGCGGTGGGAAAGTCGAAATTTTGTTGCTTGAGCCAACTGGCGAGCAACATGTATGGCTGGCATGGGGCAAGGCCAATAAGCCATTAAAACCCGGCACTGTGATTGAAATTGCAAAGGGATTTACTGCGCTTATTCTATCCCGCAGAGGCAAAGAAATCGAAGTTAGTCTACAGGCGGATGATGTCGCTGCGGCCATTGATACTTTCGGCCATATGCCATTGCCACCATATATTGATCGCCCGGATACAGATGAAGACAAGGATCGCTATCAGACTGTTTTTGCCGAGCATGCCGGAGCTGTGGCCGCACCGACTGCCGGATTACATCTGAGTGCTGAGCTTATGTTTGCCATGCAGGTTGCCGGAGCAAGCTTTGCTCCCCTGACACTGCATGTCGGTCCGGGCACGTTTCAACCGGTGCAGGTGGATGATCCCGAGCAACACATCATGCATGAGGAGGTTTATCATGTGCCGGAAGCGACAGCGGTGCTGGTTAATCAGGCAAAAGCTGAAGGCAGGCGTGTGATTGCCGTGGGCACAACCAGCCTGAGAACGCTGGAAGCGGCTGGCGGGCAGGGTGAGTTGCATGCCGGTTCGGGGCGGACTTCCATCTTTATTTATCCGGGTTACCATTTCCACATGGTGGATGCCCTGTTGACCAATTTCCATTTACCTAAATCGACATTGATTATGCTGGTTGCAGCACTGGTCGGTCGTGAGCGGGTGCTGGCTGCTTATGAGCATGCCAAGGTGCATGGATACCGTTTTTATTCCTACGGCGATGCGATGTTTGTGCCGAACATGAGGGCTCGGTGAAGATATTTATTGCCCAGATATCGCCACGGGTTGGCGATTTGAAAACCAATGTGCTGCTGATCCGGAATGCCATGGCGGAAGCAGAGCTGGCAGACTGCGATCTGGTTGTTTTTCCAGAACTGGCAATCACGGGTTATCCGCCGGAAGATTTATTGAAGCGGCCAGCTTTTATGGATGCGGTTGAAGATGCCGTGCAAAGGGTCGTGTCTTCAAGCCGCTCGGTTTGCGCTGTGTTTGGTGCGCCGCGTCGGGATGGCTCTGTGTTGCGTAATAGCATAATTCTGGCCCGACACGGCGAAGTTTTGGGCATCTATGATAAGCAGTATCTGCCTAATTACGGGGTGTTCGATGAGCAGCGTTATTTTACCGCTGGTGGTGGCGAAACATGCATCTTTGATGTGGATGGCCGGTCTGTCGGTGTCGGACTATGCGAAGACCTGTGGCATGATGCGTTGGCGGAAAAGCAGTCGAAAATGAGCTGTGATGTCTGGCTGAATCTAAATGCGTCGCCTTTTCATGTAGAAAAACAGCTTGAAAGGGAGGCCTTGGTAACATGCCGGGCGCGGGATTTTGCTACCCCTGTGGTTTATGTAAATCCGGTTGGCGGACAGGATGAGATTGTGTTTGATGGCGGTTCGCATGTTATTGATGCAGCAGGCCGTTTGCTGTTGCGCGCCCCGCTTTTCGAGTCCTGGTGCGGCATTGTCGATCTGGCCGGAAAGCAGGAGTCTGACATTAACACGTTGCCTGTTGCTATTGAGCAGATCCATCAGGCGCTGGTCATGGGTGTGCATGATTATGTGCTGCGCAATGGCTGCACACAGGTGGTTATCGGGCTGTCCGGCGGTATTGATTCGGCCCTGACGGCGGCCATTGCCGTGGAGGCATTGGGAGCAGAGAATGTGCTGGGTGTATTGCTGCCATCCAGATTTTCCAGTGATCATTCCATAAGTGATTCCAAAGCGCTGGTTGATAATCTGGGCATCAATGCAATTACCCTGCCGATTGAGCAAGGTGTAGCCGCCGTTGAGATGATACTGGCTGATACCTTTGCCAGCTGGGGTAAATCAGAGCCTGATGTCACAGAAGAAAATGTACAGGCTCGTATGCGCGGTCTGCTGCTGATGGCGATTTCAAATAAAACCGGACGCATGTTGCTGACCACCGGTAATAAATCGGAGATGGCTGTGGGTTATGCCACGCTATATGGAGACATGGCCGGAGGTTTTGCCGTACTCAAGGATGTCTACAAAACACAGGTTTTCGAGCTGGCGCGCTGGCTTAATCGTCAGCGGGAGTTCATTCCGGTCAATACCATCACCAAGCCGCCATCGGCTGAATTAAGGCCCGATCAGAAAGATTCCGATTCACTGCCGAATTATGATGTGCTGGACGCAATTCTGAGTGCGAATATTGAGCAGTGTCTGGGCGTTGATGCTATAACAGCGCTTGGTTTTGATCGGGAGTTGGTAGCCAGAGTGGTGCGCATGTTGCGGTTGGCAGAATACAAACGACGACAGGCACCACCGGGAGTAAAAATCACCGAACGGGCCTTCGGGCGGGATCGACGCTACCCGATTACACATGCTTTCAGAGATTAGGAGATAAAATAGCACATCTGCGGATAACACGTTCTAGATTTATTGCGTTTTTTTGTCTGTTGCGAGAAAGTCGCGCTCCTTACTGCCGGGTGGGACTTTCATAGATACAGGAGATAACTGTGAGTGACGCAATTGAAAAGGTCTTTGACCTGATTAAAGAAAATGAGTGCGAATTTGTTGATGTTCGGTTTACCGACACGCGTGGCAAATGGCAGCACGTAACCTTTCCAATCCATGAGCTGAATGAAGACTGCTTCGAAGACGGTTTTGCCTTTGATGGTTCATCTGTTGCTGGCTGGTGTGATATTAATAATTCAGACATGTCGTTGATTCCGGATCCGGACAGTGCGAATATTGATCCATTTTTTGAAGCTTCGACGCTGGTGCTGGTCGCGCAGGTGATCGATCCGATTACCGGTCAGGATTATAATCGCTGCCCGCGTCAGGTGGCGCAACGTGCGCTGAGCTATATCCGCTCAGCCGGCATCGCGGACACCGCATACTTCGGCCCTGAGCTGGAGTTTTTCATCTTTGATGCGGTCACCTGGAACAATGAAATGGGTGGTTCCGGTTATCAGATCGAATCCGAAGAAGCGGCCTGGAACTCGAAAAAGAACTTTGCCGATGCTTCTGAAGGAATGATGCGTAACTATGGTCATCGTCCACGTGTGAAAGGTGGTTATTTCCCGGTTCCGCCAGTTGATTCCCTGCATGAAATTCGTAACGACATGTCTCTGGTTATGACCGATCTGGGCATCCACATGGAGTGTCACCACCATGAAGTAGCAACTGCCGGTCAGTGTGAGCTGGCAATGCGTTTCGGTGAGTTGATAGAGCAGGCTGATAAGGCGCAGTGGTATAAATATGTGGTTCACAATGTGGCCCATGCGCATGGCAAGACTGCAACTTTTATGCCCAAACCGATTTTTAATGATAATGGCACGGCTATGCATGTGCATCAGTCGCTGTGGAAAGATGGCAAGAACCTGTTTGCCGGTGATAAATATGCCAACCTGTCACAGGAAGCATTATGGTATATCGGTGGCATCATCAAACATGCACGCGCCCTGAATGCATTCACCAATTCATCCACCAATTCCTATAAGCGTCTGGTTCCGGGTTTCGAAGCGCCGGTGATGCTGGCCTACTCAAACCGTAACCGTTCAGCCTCCATTCGTATTCCGGTCGTCAACTCCGATCCGGCTCGCCGTATCGAAGTTCGCTTCCCGGATTGCAGTGCCAACCCGTATCTGGCATTCACTGCTATGATGATGGCTGGCCTGGACGGCGTGGCCAACAAGATTGATCCGGGTGAAGCCGCTGATAAGAATCTGTATGACCTGCCACCGGAAGAGGGAAAGTTGATTCCTACTGTATGCGCCAGTCTGGATCAGGCTTTGGAATCACTCGATGCAGACCGTGACTTCCTCAAAGTCGGCGGCGTCATGGATGACGATATGATTGATGCTTACATCGAACTGAAGATGGAAGAAGTCAATGAAGTTCGCATGCGTCCACATCCTATGGAACTGGAACTGTACTATTCAGTTTAATCGAACATAAGAACATGAATGCGAAAAAGGCCGTCACGCAAGTGGCGGCCTTTTTTTGTCCCCATTGTTAGCTATACTTTCTGCATGTCTGATTCCCCGGCTTACCTTGACCATGTTCCTGAAGATTTAGTGAAAGATGTTGAACGTCTGTTGGCAATATCGCCTCAGTTTTTATCCCTGATGCGCACTGCTACCGAAGACCAGTGTCGGACTCTGTTTGTGGATATGGACAGGGCGGTGTTGCCGGACGGCAACGAAGTCTGGGTGCCAGCGTGTGACAGTAACGATCTGGTCACCTGTATGTCACATCTTCGTCGCTGTAAGCAGCGGGGATTGCGACATCTGATTTGGTGGGAGATGGGTCTGTATGGCGATATAAAAGACTCCAGTCAGGCCATTGCCGATTTTGCTTCAGGTCTGTTGCAGCAGGCCCTGGAGATGGCCGGAAGATTGATAACAGCACGTTACGGGCGATTGCTTCATAACTCGTTCTGTATTATCGGGCTGGGTAAATTGGGTGGCAGAGAACTGAATCTTGGTTCGGATGTTGATCTGCTGTTTATCTGGCAGGGTGAAGGCTCGACATGTGAAGGCAGAAGATCTGTTCCGGCAGCGGAATATTTTGCGCATTTGTCCCGCATGTTGATTCGCCTGATGTCTGAACGCAGTGCTGACGGCATTGTATGGCCAGTGGATATGCGGCTGAGGCCGGGCGGCGATAGTGCAGCTATAGCTTCAAGTCTGGATGCGACCTTAACGCATTATCTTGAATATGGTCAGACATGGGAGCGGGCCATGCTGATCAAGGCGAGTCCGGTGGCTGGTGATAAGGAGCTTGGCCAGAAATTTATTGAAGGTGTCGCACCATTTATTTATCGCCGCTACCTTGATTATACGACTGTAGCCTCACTGGCTGATATGAAGCGGCGGATTGATGGCCAGGCTGGATTGGGTGGTGTAGCGGCAGGTTTTGATGTGAAAAGGGGCCGGGGCGGGATTCGTGAAATCGAGTTTATTATTCAGTCGATGCAGCTGTTGCATGGTGGGCGCAATCCGGCCCTGAGAGTGCAGTCAAGCATGCAGGCGCTGGCACTACTGGCTGAACAAGGTGTAATCCATACTGATCATGCAAAACATCTTGCGCAGGCATATGATTTCTGGCGTCGAATCGAGCATGCTATTCAGGCCAGACGAGGTGAACAGACGCATCGCCTGCCCGGTGATTTTTCTGCATATCTGAGTCAGGCAACTGGCATCTTAGATATAGAAAAGCATATGTTCTCCCATGCATCATGCGTCGAGTCTGAATTTAATAAACATGTGATGCCGGTAGGTAATGGAGAGCAGGCAAAAGGGGGCTGGCTGGCTGGATCACGAGATGGTCTGGATACGCTGGATAAAGCTGATCGAGATCGCATAACCAGCGGACTGACAAATATTGAGGCATGCCTGTCACGGGGACTGTTGCCGGAGCGCAGTCGTGCACAGGTTGAATGCATATTGGATCAGGCCATGCCACGCTGGCTGGATGATGCTAACGGTATCACTGCACTTGAGGCCTTTGCCGAACTGATTCATGCCATCGCCGGGAGGGCAACATGGATTGATTTGCTGGCAACTCATCAGGGTGCGCTGGACTGGTTGATTGGGGTGCTTTCGGCCAGCCGTTATCTGGCTGATCATATCGTACGTGACCCGTCATGGCTGGAGTGGCCGCTGGCGACAGCGTACAGTGAGACCGATGTGCGTCAGGTTTGTCAGCACCTGGATCAATTGCAACAGTTGGATGATGTTGAGGTTGCGCTGGCTGAGATCGGGCGCTGGGTGGATCGGTGTCGCCTGCTTTGTGCGCTGGCAGTTGATGCCCATCAGGCAGATTCGATGGTGATTGGCGGCTGGATGGCGGATATGGCCGATGCTGCAACTTCAGCGGTATTCAGGCTTTGTCTGAAGCAGATGCAGCTGCCTGAGGATTTTCCTTTTGCGGCACTGGCTATGGGTAAACATGGCTCGCGTGAAATGGGGCTGGTCTCTGATCTGGATATGGTGTTTATTCTGGTGCATGACAGCCCGGATCAGATGATTGGCCACCGCAGCATGTGGGAGCATGCACAGCGGCTTGGCAGACGCATGATTCAGTATTTGACCGGCGCGCCTCCGTTTGGCGCCGGTTTTGAATTCGATGCTCGTCTGCGTCCGTCAGGCAGTTCCGGCGTGCTGGTGACCAGTCTGAATGGTTTTCGCGACTATCAGTTAAATAAGGCACAGACTTGGGAGCATCAGGCACTGTGCCGGGCACGGGCTGTAGCCGGTTCAAAACAGGCGCGTTTGGCCGTGGATCAGGTTGTGGCTGAAGTGCTGGCTCAGCCACGGAATCATGCCATGCTGGCGGCGGATGTGGTGAGCATGCGGCAAAAGATGCTGGATCATCTGGCCAGCAAATCGAGCGCAGTGATTAATCTCAAGCATGATGCAGGCGGTTTGGTGGATATCGAATTTCTTGCCCAGTATGCAAAGCTGGCTTTTGGCAGCACAGCTCGTAAAACCAACGATATTTTACAGCGACTGCCGGATTCAGCCCCTGCCGACTGGAAGGAAGAAGCCGATTGGCTGGCTGATACCTATCTGAACTATCGCCAGATGGAAAATGCTCTGCGCGTCGAGTTGTGGCAGTCGATAGGCAAGCTTTCGGATGATGCACAGGCCACGGAATGGGAGACCATGCGGCGACATGCCAACATCCATAGCCCGGAAGCGCTACGACAAAGCATGTTGAAAACACATGCTATTTATAAAAAACTGCTGCAAAGTAGTGTTGAATGACGGGCTGGTGTAAGGAATGTCGCAGCCTGATGGACACAGAGTATTGAGCCAGTAAAAACAGTAAATAAAGTCGGTTCTGGCGGATGGATCAGGGAGTATATATGAATGCAGCAGAACATTTTCCTTTAATGATTCCGGGAGCAGCGGCATCAGATCGCTTACCGGTGCAGGTCAGGGCGCCTTATGATGACAGTCTGATTGCAACCGTGGCGACAGCCAATGCTGAGGTGGTGGAGCAGGCCCTGGACAATGCTGCTGCCTTGTTTGCCAATCGTGATGGCTGGTTAAGCGTGCCTGAGCGAATCGATATTCTCGAACGGGCCATTGTCCTGATGCAGGACCGGGCTGAGGAACTGGCTATTGAAGCGGCCCGCGAGGGCGGCAAACCATTGCTGGATTCCAATGTCGAAATGGTTCGTTGTGTCGACAGTATTCGTATTTGCATCAATACCTTGCGAACTGACAGTACGCCTCCTCCTCCGATGGGCCTGAATGCTGCATCACAGCAGCATCTGGCGATGATGAGCAACGAGCCGATCGGCGTGGTGGTGGCAGTCAGTGCCTTCAATCATCCTCTGAATCTGATCGCCCATCAGGTTGGCCCTGCTATCGCGACCGGCTGTCCGGTAATTGTCAAACCGGCACAGGATACGCCGCTTTCCTGCGCCCGGCTGGTGCAGATTTTTCATCAGGCCGGATTACCGGAATCCTGGTGCCAGTTTATTTTACCTGAATCTCATGCGCTGGCCGAGGCGCTGGTAACCGATGAACGGGTAGCATTTTTCAGCTTTATTGGCAGTGCACAGGTGGGTTGGTATCTGCGTTCAAAACTGGCTGCCGGTACACGCTGCGCACTGGAACATGGCGGAGTTGCTCCGGTTATTGTAGCTGCCGATGCTGATCTGGATATGGCCTTGCCGGGATTGGTGAAGGGCGGTTTTTATCATGCCGGGCAGGTTTGTGTATCGGTACAGCGCATTTTTGCTCATGCTTCCATCGCCCGTAGACTTGCAGAACAGATGGCAGCTTCAGCACAGGCTCTGATTGTCGGTGATCCGACAGCGGCGGAAACAGAAGTCGGGCCGTTAATCCGTGAGCAGGAAATGCAGCGGGTGAAGGATTGGGTGGATGAAGCTGTAGATGGCAGCGCAGAGTTATTGTGCGGCGGTTTGGCAATGGATCATCAATGTTATGCGCCGACGGTGCTGTTTAATCCTGCCGCTGATGCCAAGGTATCTACAGGAGAAGTATTTGGACCTGTTGTCTGTATTTATCCGTTTGAGGAGATAGATGAAGCCATTGCGGCAGCCAATGCGCTGGATGTTGCATTTCAGGCTGCAGTTTACAGTCGCAATATTGATACTGCGATGTATGTGGCCAGTCGTCTGGCGGCGTCAGCTGTGATGATCAATGAGCACACGGCCTTCCGGGTCGACTGGATGCCGTTTGCCGGTCTGAAACACTCAGGTCTCGGTGTTGGCGGTATTCCGCACACCATGCATGATATGCAGGTCAGAAAAATGATCGTTGTGCGTTCGGAAGGCTTGTCATGAAGGCCTCGGATCTGTTCGTCCGTTGCCTGGAGGCGGAGGGTCTTGAGTATGTTTTCGGTGTGCCGGGTGAAGAAAATGCTGATTTCATGATATCGCTGGAGGCGTCCGACTCTATCCGATTCATTCTCACCCGCCATGAGCAGGGCGCGGCATTCATGGCTGAAGTCTATGGCCGCCTGACTGGTACGCCTGCGGCCTGTCTGGGCACGCTGGGGCCGGGCGCTACGAATCTGATCACCGGCGTTGCCAATGCCAATATGGATCGGTCGCCCATGCTGGTGCTGACCGGGCAGGGCGCTTCAACGCGATTGCATAAGGAGTCGCATCAGGTCATGGATGTGGTGTCCATGTTCAAGCCGGTGACCAAGTGGGCAAGAACGATTCGGCATCCGGATAATATTCCGGAAATTATGCGTAAAGCGGTGCGTGTTGCGCGATCTGAAAAACCGGGTGCAAGCCTGATTGAACTGCCGGAGGATATTGCCAAACTTGAAACCGAAACGATGCCGATGCTGCCTTATCGCTATCGTCGTCCGGTGCCGGATGATTCCATTATAGATCAGGCGTTTGAACGTATCCGTTTGGCCAGACGACCAATTATTCTTGCCGGCAATGGATGTATTCGCAGGCGTGCCAGTAAACAGCTGCGTCGTTTATGTGAGAAAACAGGTATTGGCGTCATCAGCACATTTATGGCCAAGGGCTGTGTTGATATGGATGCTGACTATTGTCTGTATACCGTTGGTCTGCAGGCCAGAGATATTGTCTCCTGCGCACTCGATGCGGCTGACCTGGTGATCACGTTGGGTTATGACATGGTTGAATTTCATCCGCGCCTGTGGAATCCGGATTTCTCGAAGAAAATAATCCATATGGATTTCCTGCCGGCTGAAATTGATGAGCATTATCACCCCTCCACTGAAGTCGTTGGCGATCTGGCGCATGCCCTGTGGATGCTGAATGAACGTTTTGATGCCAGTGCGGACATGCACTTTGATTTGCAGCAGCAGGATGGATTTCGCCAGGCCATGGCAACAGAGCTGGCCATACACAGCGATGACGACAGTCAGGGCAGCATTCGTCCGCAGAAGGTATTGTGGGATGTGCGTGCAGTGATGGGGCCGAAAGATATCCTGCTATCTGATGTCGGAGCGCATAAAATGTGGATTGCCCGTCATTATCAATGTCATGAACCCAATACCTGTCTGATTCCCAATGGATTCTGTTCCATGGGTTTTGCGCTTCCCGGCGCCATCGGCGCATCACTGGTATATCCGGAGCGGCGCATTTTGTCGATTTGCGGTGATGCCGGTTTTTTGATGAATGTGCAGGAGATGGAAACAGCCAGACGTTTGAACAGCAATATCGTGGTGATGATCTGGGAAGATCATGCTTATGGTCTGATTGCCTGGAAACAGCAGAATGAGTTTGGGCATCATACTGATCTGAATTTTGGTAATCCGGACT
>JAJRTX010000280.1 GCA_021545665.1 Zetaproteobacteria bacterium | reverse complement strand
TCCGCCACGGCGATAATGCGCTGCAGCATGGCCTCGTCTTCCATAAGCTGCTGTTTTACAAGTATCGATTCAGAAATGGACTGACGAATCGCTTCAATACTCAGGCTTTCCACGCCTGTGCCCCCTCTTTCGTAAAATGGAACCGGTAGAATTCACCATCAAAGCCGGAGAGTGCGCGCTGCACCTCGATATTCGCCGTGGGCTCGACATACAGCATCATGAAACCGCCTCCCCCGGCGCCAGAAATTTTTGCAGAAATCGCGCCCGCCTTGAGAGCCGCCTTGAAAAACTCGTCAATATGCGCATTGGACACCGAGTGCGCGGTACTTCTTTTGGCCAACCAGGAATCTCCCAGTATGGCTGCCATTTTAGGCACATCGGCCATCAACAACGCCTCTTTCATGTCAACCGCACTCTGCTTGACGACATGCATGGCATCGATCGACTGTTCTCTGCCCGAGGTTACAGACTCCATCTGCTCCTCGATAATAGTCGCAGAGTCGCGCGAGCGGCCGCTGTAATAGAGCAGCATCCCGCTCTCGATTTCATTGACGATCTCGCGACGGATGCGCAGCGGATTCACGATGACGCGTTCATCCTTGTAGAATTCCATGAAATTAAAGCCACCGAAGGTCGCTGCATACTGGTCCTGCTTGCCGCCCGCCAGGCCACAGTCCTTGCGTTCTATATCGTAGGCAAGATAGGCCAGATCGTACTCGCCCAACGGTAATTTCAGCAGCTCCTGGTAGGCACTGAGCATGGCGACCACCATGGTTGAGGAGGAACCGAGCCCGCTCCCGGGAGGCGCGTCCGAGTACGTGGTAACACGAAGCGCTATAGGCTGATTGCCATGAAAGTCGCGGATTATCCGGTTGTAAACCGCCTTGTGCAGGATCAGGGGGCCATCCAGGTCATATTGCAATTCGGCCTTGCCCGCCCAGCGCTCTCCCATGTCGGCTGCGACGAACTCGACCTGGCCGTTGTCGCCCGCCTCGATCGTGCAGTACGCGTACATATTGATGGTCGCGTTCAGCACATAGCCACCGTACATGTCGCTGTACGGTGACACGTCACTGCCGCCGCCTGCCAGGCCCAGGCGCAGGGGGGCTCTCGCACGAACCGTCAGCCATTCCATGTAATCAATACTCCACCAAGCTCTGGCATACTACCAAAAAACTCCAAAATCCTGGTTCAGGACGTGAGCATACGTATTATAAGCCGTGGCCCGGAAATTAAGCGTCTTAACAGCCCGGTACAGGCAAGGTATACTCCGCTCTGACTATACCTAATATTTGCCGGGCAGACTTCCTTGAAAATCTGTGTTCCAACATTAACATCATTGAAGACCTTCCGGAATAATCTCTAAGGACAGACTGCAAACCCATGAGCGACACTGCCTCCTATCCATCATCAAAATACGCACGTGCGCTACTCAAGCAAAAACCGGTCTGGGAAGAAGACGAGCACTTTTCCAGGCTAATGAAGACCATCGATTTCACACCCGTTACAATACCCAGGTGTTATTTTTTGTACCAGGCGTCGCAGCAAACCGCAACTTTGCCGGGCAATATTGCCGAGGTCGGTGTGTATCGAGGGGGTACCGCCCGCATTCTCACAGAGACTTCCCGGCCTCATTCGAAAACCGTGCACCTGTTCGACACCTTCGAGGGCATGCCCGAAGTAGATGCTTCGCGTGACATTCACCGAAAAGGCGACTTTTCCGATACCTCGGTGGAATCAGTCAAGAAGCAGCTGGGTGAACTGCGCAACTATGAGCTGCACAAAGGCATCTTTCCAGGTACCGCTGCACGGGTCGAAAACGAACTCTTTTCGCTGGTACATATCGACGTCGATATCTACAAATCGGTGCTTGACTGCTGCCAGTTCTTCTACCCCCGGGTTACCGCATCAGGACTGATGGTCTTCGATGATTACGGAAGTGAATCGTGCCCGGGTGCAAAAATGGCAGTTGATGAATTTTTCGGCGACAAACAGGAAATGCCTCTTTATTTACCAACGGGACAATGCATCGTAATAAAAACACAGAACACTCGCGACACACATAACTAACTGGCATTTTCCGGCTCCCTTGCGATGGACACCCATACAACAATAACGCATATCACGGAGATTCCTGTCGAATCTTCCGCTATTTTCAGCTATTCCATAGACAAACCTCATGACCAACATACCGAACCTGCACTAAATTTTGATATTGCCGGCTGGATTATAGGCAATGGATCACCTGTCCTGTCTGTTGAAGTTATTCATAATGATTTCCTGTTAACACGAATCCCTGTGTCTCTGGAACGTATTGATGTTGCCGCACACTATCCCGCACTGGAACACGCCAACACCAGTGGGTTTAGAGGCCGCATTAATACACTTAATTTACCAAAAGACTTCAGGGTTACCTTGCAGGCTGTTATTGGTGGACGGACAGGATCAAAGCCTCTACGTATTCCCTTTGCCCATATCAACGGAATACACTCAGGCCTAACACTTTCTTATGTCCCGACTCACCAACCATTGCTAATCACAGCACTTGGACGATCCGGAACTACATGGCTTATGAGGTTGTTATCTGGAGACGACAATATTGCCTCCGCAAACTCGTATCCATATGAAACCAGAGTCGGTGTTTACTGGATGCACATGCTGCAGGTTCTGTCCTCGCCCGGGGACCATAAACAGTCCACATCACCTGACGGGTTTGAAACAGGTATTTTCAGCATTGGCAGTTGCCCCTATTTTCATCCTGCGTTTCTGGAAAACCTGGAAAACGGGGATCTGCTCCATTCCTGGTTCTCCAGGGATTACGTATGCCAGCTGGCTGATTTCTGCCAGAGGATGATAGATCAGTACTATGACCTGCTTTCACGGAAGCAAGCCAAAGAACAAACCCGGTTTTTTATGGAAAAGAACCTGGGCGGACAAATACCATGGATCAGCAACAACATTTATCAGTCGCCAAAGGAAATCATATTGATTCGTGATTTCAGAGACATGTTCTGCTCCTCCAAGGCTTTTAACGAAAAGCGTGGCTATGCCGCCTTTGGACGACAAATGGCGAATAGCGATGAACAATGGATACAAAACCGGTACCGGGGGGCAAAACGACTTATTAACAGCTGGAAAGAACGCAAAGACACTGCATTACTTATACGCTATGAAGACCTCATACTGCAGCCGGAAGAAACACTTGCAGGTCTATTGGACTATTTAGGCTCGGATGTCTCGCGTGAACGTGTGGAGAGACTCATCAGCAAGGCCATGCAGGACACACCAGAACTACAAGCCCACCGAACGACCCGGGATCCATCAAGCTCCATAGGCCGCTGGAAATATGACATGGATGCTGAGACAAGAGATCTATTCACGGCCGTTTTCGGAGACATGCTTTCAGATTTCGGCTACCTATGACATTTCATGACGCACACACATGAAGCATATGCATCAGCGTAAACGGCCCAGCAAGGAACCCATTTCGATGGAAGACACGAAAAACACCGCCCTGTTCTTTATACATATACCAAAAACTGCAGGAACAAGCTTTACTCGCATCCTCGAGAATATCTATCCACCTGAATCTCGTTGCGACGCCTACTATATCCAGGAACTGATCGAAACAGACCCTGAGACGCTTGCGCGTCTACGACTGTTCATTGGGCATATCGACTACGCGGCAAGTGAGTTAATGCCAAAGCCCCTTAATATCGTCACCTTTCTCAGGGACCCGGTTGAGCGAGCAATCTCCGCCTACAATCACATAAAAACAAACGCAGACCACTCACAGCACGACCTGTTTAATGCTGAAGTATCAAACTTATACGATTTTGCCAACCACCCTGAATTTTCCAGACAATTAAAAAATACGCAGACCGGCATGCTTGGACGGGACAATAGATTCAGATTACTTTATGACCTGGCACATAATAACCAGATCAAGCTCAATGAGGCCAAATACCTGTCCAACTTCCACAGACAACACGAAGTTACAAAAATTGACCTGTTTGTTGCCCAGGAACGCCTGCGCAAGATGACTTTTTTCGGGATCATGGGTTGGTTCGATGCAAGCATCTCGATTTTCTGTGATATGTTTGGCGTGCCATATCCCGACACACCACCGAGAGACAATATTGCCGCCTACCGCAAGGCTGGCGATAACCCTCAATATGACGATCATGACATGACTGCAATCAGGGAACTTGTTTACATAGATAACCAACTTTATAATTTCTCGAAACGCCTGTTCATGGAGCGGTTTGGGGAAGAGTTCGAAAAATTTCAAGAGAAAAAACGCAAACGACTAGCCGGGTAAGGTAATGCGGCATCCGATACACAATTATATGACCGCTTCCCTGCTTCAATCACCTGAGTTGTGCGCTTTATAATGTTCTGGTAGAGGTGACGTCCACCTTGCCCCCTCACGCAGACCTTGATGCCTGATGTTATTTAATTCGCACGGATTCATATTTGCTTTCCTGCCCGTCACTTTCCTTATTTATTTTTTCCTTAACAAGAAACGGCTGACTGAAGCATCAAAGGCCTGGCTGGTCCTTAGTTCACTATTTTTTTACAGCTGGTGGAATATTGCATATCTGCCGCTAATTATGGGGTCTATGCTCTTCAACTACGTGATCGGCAGCGCGCTTTCCGGTCAGAGAAGCAGTGAACCAACAGCTTACCGAAGAGAGATATTGTTTTTTGGTGTTATAAGTAATTTGGCATTATTGGGATATTACAAGTATGCAGATTTCTTTATTTTAAACACAAACCTCGCATTAGACTCAGAAATTGAGCCTCTCCATCTTATTCTTCCTTTGGCAATCTCGTTCTTCACTTTTCAGCAGGTAGCATACCTTGTTGACAGTTATCGCCGTGAAGTACAGGAACATGATTTCTTAAATTACGCGATATTTGTCAGTTTTTTTCCTCAGTTAATCGCAGGCCCGATTGTCCATCACAAAGAGATGATGCCACAGTTTGCGAACAACCGCGCAAAGGTCATAAATTATAAGAACATCTCATCTGGAATTTTTATCTTTTCAGTCGGATTGTTCAAGAAAGTGGTCATAGCGGACACGTTTTCTGTCTGGGCAAACAACGGGTTTGATACCGCAGGCACGTTAAATTTTTTCGAAGCATGGGGAACCAGTCTCTCGTACACTTTTCAACTGTATTTTGATTTCAGTGGTTATACGGATATGGCTATCGGGTTGGCGTTATTATTCAACATCAGACTCCCTGTCAATTTCAATTCTCCCTACAAGGCAAAAGATATTCAGGACTTCTGGAAAAGGTGGCATATCACCCTCTCAAGATTCCTCAGAGACTACGTCTATATTCCATTGGGAGGCAATAGAAGGGGAAACGCAAAAACATATAGCAACCTGATGATTACATTTCTCCTGGGTGGGTTGTGGCACGGTGCGGGATGGACATTCGTATTTTGGGGATTCCTGCACGGTATGGCACTAACCATAAGCAGGTTATGGGGCAAGATCGGGGTAACACTCTGGCCATGGGTGGCATGGTTAATCACATTTAATTTCGTAAACATTGCCTGGATATTTTTCAGAGCAAAGGAATGGAGCGATGCTACAAATATTTTGAAAGGGATGTTCTTTATAAATGACGTCAAGTCTGCGCTATCGATTGGATTCATCGACACACTGTCAATGTGGAGTAATTTCCCACTCCATACCGTGATAAATTACTCGACCGGAAAGTCTAATGTGTCTGAATTCGCTTTAGTTTGTTCTTTTATGATTATTCCCGTCGTTCTCTTAACAAATAATTCGAACTACTATATTGATAAACCTGTGACATTTAAAATGATGACAATTGGAATTTTAATGTTTTCATATTCAGCAATCAGTTCATTCTTTACTTCAACAGAAGTCTTCCTGTATTTTAATTTCTAGCCCCGGCCATGAAATATAGAACCAAGACCTGGTATTTTCTCATCTGTGCTGCAATTGTTATTGCGTTTTTACCATTGATGAATTTTGATAAATTCACAGAAAAATATGAGCGCAAGGAGCTTTTTGTCACTGATCGAACTGAGGCATACACAAACTATGCAGCATATAAATTTCTGAACCTGTCATTGGAACCAGATAGCGTAATTACTGGTAAAGATGGTTTCCTCTTTCTGGGAAATAAATATGGCAGAGTTCTACATAAATCAAATGGCATTTATAACCCGGGATTTAAAGCGATAGACAAGTGGTCAAACGATCTGCAAAAACTGCAGCGGTGGTATGAAGATCAAAAAATTAGATTCGTTATGGTAATCGCGCCAAATAAACATTCCATTTATAAGGAAATGCTGCCAAATTGGGTCAAGGGCAACGGGACCTTGACTGACGATATTGTGTCCATGTCAAATGAAAAGGGCATTCATATATTAGACTTAAGAAAGAAACTAACATCTGCCAGGGGTAATGGGTTGCTTTATTACAAAACTGATACGCATTGGAATCTTCTTGGCGCCTCAATCGGATACGCAGAGACAATAGCTTACATAAACAAAATTTACGGTACAAAGATAATAAAGTCAGAGTTTAAATTAAAGCAATCAAGGCGCGGGGGCGGCGATCTATCCGGCTTTTTAAAAATAAATCATCTTCTAGGAAAGGATTATGATTTATCATATGCTCACACCGTAGCCCCTGGGTCGTTTTGTCATGGAAATATTAATAAGGACAATGGAAAGATGGGGGGGGGTTGTCATAAGACAAATAACCCTATGATAGATATTAATAAACAGCCTCAGTATGTAATAAATAATACCTCACTAAATAACTATAAGGTGCTTCTACTGCGCGACTCATTTGGAACGGTGAATTCTCAGCTTTATAATGACACATTTCATACAATATGGAATTGGCATTACGGACATATAAATGGAGAGTCTTTAGCGAGCCATGTCAAAAACTACAAACCTGATATAGTGATATATCAAGTCGTTGAGAGAGGGATCTATAACCAGGCACTCGTGAGGTTTCCCGCTGAAAATAATTCCACTAAAAATTAAAGTTTTCAATACAGCGAAAATTGAGACTGTAAATAGTACTGGGTAACTTATCCCGGTAAAGATCAGCACTCGAGGAAGGACTGAATGCGCAGGTGCTGGCGAT
>JAJRTX010000014.1 GCA_021545665.1 Zetaproteobacteria bacterium | reverse complement strand
TGCTGACCCGAATCTAGATATCAAATATTGTACTGATCCCATATTGGGACTACAATTCAGCTCATGAGAGTTATTGCGCTGTCGACACTCAAGGCGTTCTGGGAAAACAATCCACATTGCGCCGATGACGAAGAACCAGCCAAAGCCTGGTATCAGCATACGTTGAAAGCCGACTGGGCATCCCCGGCGGAGGTAAAGCAGGAACTTCCGTAATGCAAGCATCCTCAGGGATGGCAGAGTCGTATTTAATATTGCCGGAAACAAATACCGGCTGGTGGTATGGATCAACTATGCCTATCGCGTAGTATATATCCGCTTCATAGGAACCCATGTCCGGTACGACAACATAGATGTACAAACGATTTAACGCTGGAGGCAAGCATGGACATTAAACCAATCAAAACCGATGCCGATTATCGCGCAGCTCTGAAAGAGATTGAAACACTGATGATGGCGGCTTCCGATACTCCGGAAGGTGAAAAACTGGATGTGCTGGTCACACTGGTGGAGGCTTATGAAGACAAGCACTACCCAATCGATTTTCCCGACCCGGTGGAAGCCATCAAGTTCGAAATGGAACAAAAAGGACTAACAGCCAAAGACCTCGAACCCATGATCGGAAGGCGCAACCGTGTTTATGAGATCCTGAACCACAAACGTGCGCTGACACTCAAAATGATCTGGCGGCTGCATCAGGAACTCGGCATTCCTGCCGAATCACTGATCAAGCCTTCCGAAGAGGTTCACGCTTGATGTCCGTAAAGAGAAGCGTCCCCTTTAACCCTAAAACACTTTATAGAACCTTTAATAAGTATATATTCAAATTTTTAGTCATAGATAAATTCTTTGAAGAGAATTTGGAGAACAATGAATTAATTACAAGATGCTTTGATAACTTCAATGATCCTTATGATGCTCATTATGGGGTTAACGCCATTTAGCCAAATCCATATAGAGAAACGGACAAGCTAAAAAAACTTATCAAAAATATTGAACCAAAGAGATATCAAGAACTAACGAAAAGCAAAGAGTCGATAATTCAATATATAAACTCCAAGGCTCATCTTCTTGATTATACGTATAAGTATGTCTCTGAAAACTTAGAAAAGTTTAGAATTTGCAGTTTTACAAAACGATGGAATCACATCCTTATGTGGTCACATTATGCTGATGGATGCAGGGGCTTGGCGTTAATATTTGATCAAGAAAGAATCCCTGAAGGCTCAAATTCTCGCCTTCTTGGTTCGAACGGATCAGTGAATGGTACAACTATTCCTATGCAGTGGGTGAAGTATAAAAATATTCCACCATTACTTAATGCAGTTGATGTACTTGAATCAGCGAGAATTGGGACAGATGAGTCAATAAATGCTATTACTAAAAAGATGTTAGAAGTTTGTGCATTAACCAAATATAAAAAATGGAGCTACGAACAAGAATCTCGCCTGATTGCTCGATATGATGGCAATTTTGACAAGAAGCCAGTGATGTATCAATACAGAAGTGATGCATTAAAGGGGGCAATAATTGGCCATAAATGTGATCCTAGAAAAGTTACTAATATAGCCAAGCTAATGCCAGATGAGTCGATTATATATTTCGCAAAAGCGGTAACAGACAAATATAAAGTCGTAATTAACGAGGCATATCTGGCCAAACAAATAGCTGATGGAAAAGTTAAATTAGAGGTAAAAGTCGATTGATAGCAGGAAGTGCATACGCTCACGGAGCCGTTTCGCATCGGCTGGGGTGTAGGGGATTGCCGAGAGCTTGCCCCAAACAGGGGCAGGCCAGGCTGGGTCGGCTAGGTAGCGGACTATGTGGTGGATGTGGAGTTGCGGCACCACATTTCCGAGGGCTGCAATGTTGATTTTGTCGGCGTTGAATTCTTTTTCTATGCAGGCGGCCAGTTGGGATGATTCTTTCATCAGCTGTTGCTGATCTTCTTTGGAAAGCTGGTGAATTTCGGTGATATTTTCACGCTGGGGAACGAGGATGAACCATGGGTAGTTGGCATCGTTTAGCAGTAGCAACGTGCAAAGTGGAAACTGGCCGACTACGAAACAGTCTTTTTCCAGTTGCGGATGCAGAATCATGTTGCCTTCCTTAAATATTTAGTAAGAAACCTGTCCAGTTGATTGGCGAAGGCCATGCGGTCGGCCTGATTGAAGGCCGGGGGGCCGCCTGTGATTACGCCGCTACCGCGCATTTCATCCATCATGTTGCGCACACTTAAGGCCCGGCGCACATTGTCTGTGGTGTAGAGTTCGCCTCTTGGATTGAGGGCAAAGCCACCCTTTTCGATCATACCTGCGGCCAGGGGAATATCGGCGGTGATGGCCAGATCTCCCGGCTCAGAATTTTCGACGATATAGGCGTCTGCTACATCGGCTCCGGCAGCTACTTCAATGGCATTGATGAACTGGGATTTCGGATGATGGATTTTCATGTTGGCGACCAGCGTTAAAGGGACTTGGACTCGCTCTGCGGCACGGAACAGAATTTCCTTGATCACTTTCGGGCAGGCATCGGCATCTACCCAGATGCGCATCAGTCCCTGCCCAAAACGCGGTTCGCCCGCATCAAATCGGATGGTCTGCCAATATCAAACCAGTGACCCCGGTGCAGAAGTCCGCTGCACAGACCCTGCCCAATCAGTTCCCTCATCGGTTGCACCAATGAAAAAATGGAGCCGTATTCATAGCCGTCAAAAGCTCGCTCGTCCCAAACTGAAATGCCAGAGAAGGTAAAATGATTTTCTCCGTTTACCAATACTTTCGAACCATGAAGTACGAAATCGCCATCGGGATGATGTGGTGTGTTTTCCACCAGTGCGATACTGCAACCTCCATCCGGAATCAAGCTTGCCAGGCTGTGCATATTGATATCAGTCAGCACATCACAGTTGCATACAGCAACCAGACCACTTCCCGACAGCTTTGACAGTGCCTGTTTGACGCCGCCACCAGAATCCAGCAGTTCTGCTTCCCGGCTGATTGTGATCCGGCAACCAAAGCGCAAACCATTACCCAGATATTCTATCAACTGGTCAGCATGATGATGGGCATTGACGGCGATTTCATGAATGCCCTGCCCAACAAGTCTTTGTATCACATGCTTGATGGCTGGCTCGCCACCTATCCGCATCAGGGCTTTGGGGCGGGTATCGGTCATCCATTTTAAACGTGTCCCCAGCCCTGCGGCCAGAATCACTGCCCGTTCAACGCGTTTCAAAATATGCTCTGTTTGTTATTTGCCCTATATTCACTGGCCCAGCTTTTCGATGAGTTCCGGCATTTTTTCCAGTGTGGCCTGCCGCCCTTTATTGATTTCCTGTTCGACATTGGAAAAGTCATTCCATTGGGTAAAGCCAACCAGCGGTTCAACCAGCACATCAGCATATTCCTTTTTATACTGCCTGAGATACAGTGATTTTACCTGCGTCGTCCAATCCAGCATGCCATAGACATTTTTTGGCTCCACATCGGGACGGGGTCTGGCACCCACATTGACGGCCAATACCAGCTGATCCGCATTGGCGATCATTTTAGCCTCTTTGGATGGTAACTCCGAGGCAACTCCGCCATCGACAAACTTCTCTCCGCCCACTGTAACCGGGTCGAACACACCCGGCACTGCCATACTTGCAGCTACTGCACAGGCCAGTTTTACATCCGTATCCATTGAAAACAAGCGGCATTCGCCACTGGGAAAGTGAACTGCCGTAACAAACAGCGGGATTTTAGCATCCCTGAATGAATCGCCACCACAGAATGTCACGGCAATATCAATCAGTGCATCGGTATCAGCGACAGACTGATCTGTTGCCGCACGCGTGAGAAGAATGGACTGGCGGGCGGCTGCCGAAAGTTTTGACAACCAGCTCTGATCCTGGGTATCAGCTTCATCCAGCGATGGCAGCCCAAGCTTGGAAAAGGGTTGCGAGGCCAGAATGTCCTTGGCTCTTGCAATCACGGCTTTCGCATCCGGCTGCATGGCATACATGGCACCAAACAGGGCACCAATACTGCTACCAACAATCGCATCGGGTTTGAGTTTATGCTCCTCCAACACATCCAGCACACCAAGATGGGCCAAACCACGACCTCCGCCGCCGCCCAGTGCCAGTATAAACCCTTTATCGGCTTTATAAGTAAATGGATATTTCCAAAATGTCATTCGGCCTCCGGCAATTGCGCCGCATCCATCAGAATATCACATAAAGCGGCTATCTGCTCCGTCGAAAGTTTGTCCGAATCCTTACCTGTAAGGAAAAACACATCGACCGCTCTTTCACCAAATGTGGAAACTGAAGCACCATGCAACTCATAACCTTCCACACTGATTGTATCCGCCAGACGCGCCAACAATCTTGGTTGATCTGCGGCTGATACTTCAATGGCAGTTTCCTGATATGATGCCTGAGGCAATTCTCTCACCCGCACAGGCACACGCCGCATCAGCAGGCTTACTTTGAAAGATCTGTTGAGCTCAATTTTACCCATTTCACTCTGTTGCATTATCTTATGAATTCTTGACTCAAGCCGTTTCAAGTCTCCTTCCACATTGAAATGCGAGCCATCCGCACCTTGCAGGTGGAACACATCCAGAACCCGGCCATCAGCCATACTATATGCCTGCGCCGCCATAATACTGGCATGCCCGGAAGTAAGAGTTGCAGCCAATGAGGCAAACAGGCCAGAGCGCTCACGCGCAATAATAAAAAACATGGTTTCAGAACGTTCTCTGTCCACCCAATATCTAACTACATCACCATCACTACCTGCAATCAGATTGATAATGCGCCGTAGTTGCCTGGGCGGAAAATGCATAATGCACTGCCGGGACAACAGGTTCAAAGCTGCCTGCACACCGTCGGCATCTCCATCTGACTGCGCCAACACCGTTTCTACCCGTGTCCGATACAATTTTCCGGCGGCTTCAGTAGCAGTTTCATCACCAAGTAAATGCTGCTCTGTGAGTACATATAGTTGCTGTAATAAAGAACCTTTCCAATCATTCCACACATTGGGACCGACTGCCGCAATATCGGCAACGCTCAGCAATAACAGGTAATTCAAACGACTCTTATCACCGATGCGTTCGGCAAATGCTCGAATTACTTCCGGGTCGGACAGATCAAAGCGCTGGCTTTTGACAGCCATCAACAAATGTTCCAGAACCAGCCACTCAACCAGGTCTGTTGCATCCTTATCCAGCCCAATACGCTGACAGAAATTTCTTGCTATCTGTGCCCCTTGTTCAGAATGATCTCCCGGCAAACCCTTGGCGATATCATGAAAAATTAACGCTATATAAAGCAATTCGGAACGATGGATTTTCTGGCAGAGATCATTGGCAAGAGGTAAACGCATTTGCCGCTCCCGATGCCAGAAATTACGCGCCTCACCGACAGCCCGAATCGTGTGCTCGTCCACAGTATAAGCATGGTACTGATTAAACTGACCCAGACCTACAACTTCGCGGAATTCCGGAATAAACCGGCCCAGAATCCCGGTATCATTCATTTCTCTTAATGCCCAGTGCACATTGCGCGTACTTCTCAATATCTGCAGAAAAATCCGGTGAGCCTCGGGATTAGTTCGAAAGGCATCATCAATAAGCAATACATCTGCACGAATCTGACGCAGTGCCTGACTGGAAAGAACTCGCCTCCCCAACTGTGCTGCTTGGAATATCCGTAACAGCCGTAACGGCTCCTGTTTGAAAACACCATCATCACTAATGCCCAGACGCTGGCCTTCCAGTGTGAAGCCATCCCCAATACTGCGCGTAAAAGTGAAGTGCTGCGGATGTAACTGCTCTTGAAAATGCATGTATAACATCCCGGTCACACGGGTAATACGACCAATATGACGGAAATATGCCTTCATAAATACATCTACAGCCGGGCGATGCTCAACAGCATGATATTGCATACCTT
>JAJRTX010000279.1 GCA_021545665.1 Zetaproteobacteria bacterium | reverse complement strand
ATGGTGAGAAACTGGTGTAAACGATCAATCCAGTCCTGCATAGTCATGGGTATTTGGTTCAACGCCTGCAACTCCGCCATTTCCAGATAAGCCGTTACGATGCGGTTCAGTACATTCAGTTCATCTTCATTCAGATAGTTTTTGGCTATTTCAACATCGCGCTTCAGCAGTTTGTTACCCGGATAATTAGTGATACCCATATTACGCTGACCAGCATCAGCCCGTGCATAAATGATTTCCGCTGCCGTATGCCCATGCGCCGCCCAGTGCATCTTGTTTTGAACCTGCTGAAATAACAGACGGGATTGTTCACTGCCGGGGTCATAATCAATGCTGGTCGCGTAAATATCGAGCACCTTGCGCCAAAACACCTTCTCAGATGACCGGATATCCCGGATGCGAGCCAGTAACTCTTCAAAATAGCGGCTGTTCCCAGGCTCCTTCAAGCGAGTATCATCCATAGTAAAACCTTTGACGATGTACTCTTTTAAGCGTTCTGTCGCCCAGATACGAAAGCGAGTGGCCACAACACTTTTCACCCGATAACCGACCGAAATAATCATGTCCAGGTTGTAGTGTTCCAGTTCGCGTTTCACCTGCCGATCACCTTCACGTCGAACTGTTAAGAATTTCTTAACAGTTGCCTCCGAAGCTAATTCACCCTCCCCATAGATATTACGCATGTGCATGCTGATATTGGGCACGGTAGTTTGGAAAAGATCAGCCATCATGGCTTGCGTCAGCCAAACCGTTTCATCCTCCAGCCGGACATCTACCTTGATCTGCCCGTCTTCGGCCTGATAAACCAGCACCTCGCCTGTGGGCTTTTCCAGCATCACGCTCTTCGAACCATAAGCAGGCCGCAGCCGAAGGCTTTTGCCGGGCCAATACCGCTTTCCCATATTTCGGCCACCCTTTCAGCATCACGAATTTCAAAGGTTCCTTCAAACAAGACAGGCACAACCTTGCCCGCTCGATTCCCTTTGCGAAAATAAAGGGGCGCATGATTCGTGATGTGAAATGTTTCCAGACTCACAGCCCCGGCGAACTTTCGTTGCAGCCACGAGGATTGCTCTTCTTCTTTAATCAATGGAACTCTGCACTTCCCATGGTTTTTTTTATTCGCCTTGTCCTGTTTATCCGAAATGCACCGGGTTGGATTTGCCAAAAGTTGGAAAGCCAACCGCTGGCCTACTTGAAAGCTGGCGGGAAAAGGCTTTGTGGCTAAAACCCTCGCAAGCACTGAATCAGCAACAGGTTCAATCGAAGATTGCATCAATACTTGAGCACCAGTTGCCAGATTGATTGACTCCATATGATACAGAAATGGTGACACTGAACCTCGTTCCACATCAGGAAAAAGCGACCATAATGCACGATGCCACTCATAAGCATTGTTCAATTTTCCTGGCTGGAGAAATACTCTGCTTAAATACATCACCCCTCCTTGCCCGCCGCATGAATATAGAGCGAACGCGTAGCAAACTGTCTTTTTCGTGCATACACCGGCTCATCACGCATGCGCCACAAAGCATCATCCTTATGCAGCTTTTCTTCACTGTAAATTACGCCCCCTGTTGGTTCACACAACGCAAATGCCTGTTTGAAATCAATCGCTGAAAGCACTGAATCAAATAATGGACGGGATAACAAACATGATCGTCGCCCAAGGAAGGGTGTGTAAACTGGCTGCTTGATGGCTTGCTCGATTGATTCAAGTGAATAATCAGCTTCAGGCGCCGACTGAATCAGAACAGTATATTTTGCATCACACAGGTATTCTCTTTTGGAAACAACTGGATTCGGGTTGGCTTTGCCATCCACTTTGCGTGCATCCAGAACTGTATGAAAATCCATGATTCGCTGTGCTTTGCTATCCAGACGAACAGCCATGCGAACAGATGCAGAAAGCGACTCCAATTCCGCAACATGGCCACGTTCGATACCTAAACATGCAGCCAGCATGCCAAGCACGGCACTACGCGTCGGAATCAATTCACTATGGCGCAAATCCTCATAGGTATGCCCACCCCAGGCTTGCATCACGCCATCGAGTTTAATGGCAAGGTACCGGTTCATGCCTCGCCTGCTCCGGCATCAGTCTCAATCCATGTTTCCAGTTTACTTAATGAATCAAAAGGCTGACTGCCATTCAATGCGTCATGCGAACCCAGACAAAACAACCCCACCTGTTCATTCAATCCATAACCTTGATGCACAGCACTCCAGTAGTGTCCCAGATTTTCAACCGATGCTGCAAGAAATCCATCTTTTGAGGTGACTGGTTTTTCAAATGCATTGGCCAGTGAGACAGGCATATCGCTGAATGATACCAAAGCATAATCGGCCAGATTATGTGCCGCAAAACTCTGTTGCTTGGCCGAAGGAACAACGGTGGCCATTAGATGCAACACATGTTTGGCGATTTCCAATGCAATCTTACGACTCTCTGCTGTCTCTTCTGACTTCATATCAGCCAACAAGCCAAGATTCACCTGAAGCTGTTTGAGATTCAGACTGGCATAACGATAAAACACCCCGGAACTGAATTCCTGTGTATTCAAATGCCCGGCACCTACATCGCCCGCGTCACTAACCAGATCATCCATGGCAGTAAACCAGTCGATATCCGCATCCACAGCATGGGTAGTGATTGCATGCGCCACCGCAAGGGCGCCATCGACACCGAGGTGGGTCATCAAACCAGAAGTTGCCATCCGTCCTGAGAGAGCAATATCTATCGTTTTTGCCAAAGCCGCCTTAAAAGGCACAGAATTTTTGATGATTTGTTTCTCTAGTTTCTTTTTATCCGCATCCTCACCAGCATCTACAATAGACTGGCAAAAATGGGCAACTTCCTCTACAGCCCATGGGGCAACAGCGTCAGCTTGCGTATCATCTACAATCCCATCTTTGCCTGAAATCCATTCAACTGCTTGAGTCACCTGCCTTTCACTAAACCTATCCTTCAAAGCTAAAACATACTTGGCTTTAATCTTTCCCAGTTCACGGGTGCGATCAGATGATTGCCCAATACTTGCCTCATAGTAATCACTTTTACGCATAGCACGTTTCAAACTCTGACTGGAAATACGTACGCGGCGCACACCACCGAAAATGGCGGATTTTTGCATATTCATATCATCACGATTCAAACATGATGGGCTGTGGGAAATTAGGATGTGAAAATTGATATAGTTTTTGCTCATGGTTATCTCCTTTATTTACTTTGATTGATTCATGAAAAAATGTTCGAGGATGTGCCGTTTTTGAGCATCATTCCAAAAGAATAACTGCTTCCCGAACGCTGCCCAGTCCAGCTTCGGTTCCACCTGCTGTACCAAACGGCGGAGCTGAATGAGATCATTGGGTGATTCCGAACGCAGCACCTGGAATAGTCGTTGCTCACTAATCTTCCCTTTGGCCAACTGCATGCCCAGTGAATCGCTATTCACAGACTGTTTAACGTACGGTAGAAAAAAAGCGACTCGTCGATGGCGAGCATCTGTCTCACCGAAAAACAAGCGATAAAATGCTGGCACCATCGCCACATCATCGGGGGTTACACATCGTCGCAACTCAGCTCGCGGGCCATTGCCCAACTTATCGAATCGCTCGACAACTGCGATAAAATCAAAACTCATATCACCCCTCCATCAATTTTCTTAAACTCTCTTCCCAGTGTTCTCTTTGCGACAGAAATAGCTAAAATCATTTTGGGTTCATGTTGATACGGCTTGGTGACTTCTCTAAATATCTGCCAGCTTAATTGAATTAACTTCTTCACAAGGTTTTCTTTGGCCTTTTTCGCTTCTTGCCAATCCATTTGCCGCAGGCTTTCGTGAATTAGATGTTCTGAGTTATGATAAAACAATGTTTCCGCCTGATCAGGAATAGCATTTGCACCCGATGCTTTTGCAAATCCATATAGTTTTCCACGCAGTGCAGACTTCACTTGAACTGCAGTTTCAACAATACCTTTTAAATCACCAAGGCTATTCTCCCAACCCCCGGCCAATGCCAACAATTCATGCCGCCGTTGTAAAATGGAGGCCTGTTTATTGCGATAACCCCCGACGATCAAACTCAAAGGCTTACCATTCGTTAGCTGGCGATATTGAGACACAATAGCGGCTGGTTGCTGGCCCTCTTTTTCTGCTTCTCTATCCACAATAAATCGACTTAAATGCGCCCAAGCTGGTGCAGTCGTGGTGAAGGAAACATATTTCTCTTCCTTCACCCCTTTTGTTAACTGCCAGTAACGAGGCGAATGCGGATGTACCCATTGGCCAACAATCTCATAAACAAATTTTTCCTTATTAAAGCCTGTCAGCAAACTATCCTCATCACTGCCATAAAAGTCGCACTGCCCTGCATCAGAGAAAACCAGTTCGATATGTGCTGGCTGCCAAAACAGCCCCCGCATCAATCCAATATTACTGGCAGTAATTGAGGACTTCGTTTTAATTGGTTCCACCCAGACTGGCTGGTCATTTTCTTTCAGTTCATCGTATTTTGGCATCAATAAACGCAGCGATTCTTCATGCAACACATTGAACCAAATTCTCTGCCGAAGCTTATGGCCATAAATCAACGTCGTGACTGGCGCACTACCGCGAAAGCCACCTTTAAAACCGCCGCCCATACTTGGGCAATTCATGGCCTGATTAAATAATGCAATCGCAGCGGCTGATTCGCCAACGGCTTTGAGTTCTCCGGCATCATTGAAAAAACAATGATTGTTGCCCTCAGGCAAGCCAACGAACAATTTTTGAATGGGTGTTGCTTTTGCTGCCTTCACTCCCCTGACTTGCATAAAAGGCGTGTCAGGATGATTCAAATCGAACCAGTCTAAATAATCAGTAATGCCTTCCTGATATTCTTCTTCAGACATTGGTTCGCGAATACGGTGTTTCAGAGCCTTGGTGTTTTCCGGTGTAAATATCACCTGCGTCAAACAAATCATCAATTGCAGACATGCCAGCTCCATATCATCGCGTGGAAGGGATAGTTGCCAATCATGCTCTCCACACAATACATCCTGTAGTCGAACCAGTTGCCGCTTGCCTTCTATTTGAACAGGTATCCACTTATCGGTCAGTAAATTCATTGATCCTTCCTCTCCAATCCATGTTTAACCGTATAGGACAGCACGATTTTATCATTCATATAAATCCAGTTCTGGTCTGATTGCGCCTCCATCGGTAGCCAAACAATTCCATCCCTTTCCTCCGGCAACCCTTTTCGCTTCCACGACGCTGGAACTGGCACGGTGTTCATGCTCAAAGTCTCTAGCAATGCCCATTCATCAATCTCTGAAATCATAGTGCCATCCAGCAAAGTCTTCTTCTTTCCAGTGCCTACCACCGGTACAACACTTAAACTCATTTCACCATCACGGGTTAGCAAAGCGACCCTTGAATCGCTGTCTGAGAAATTCGGCGTACTGTTCATTAGCTGCAATGAAGTAAATCGCGTTGCCTGTTCACAGGCTTCAAATCGTTCATATTCCTGCTGGACATTTTCCGGCTCGTCTGGCCACGTATCGTCCTGATACACGCT
>JAJRTX010000278.1 GCA_021545665.1 Zetaproteobacteria bacterium | reverse complement strand
ACCATGAACCTGCGGCATATTCATATTCCGCATAGAGACAAGTGCTTTTGGTGGGAGCCTTATTTTTCTTCAGCAGCGAACTGCGATAGGCATGCAATACCCTGGCTTCATCGAGCACAGGGCTGGCTGTTACATCTTTAACTATATGAGGGAATTAGAGCCAAGAAATCCCATACTCATTCAGGTGTAAGCTAAAGTTTTCTTCTATAAAAGCTCGAAACACAATTGATTAAAGACAGAAGCGGTCACTCATTGTTATTGTCGCGAGTTCACAACAACAAAACGACAATGAAAGAGCGACCGCCCCATGGCATTTATACTACAAGGAATTCATAGTTTAGAGCAACACCTGCAACACATTTTAGATAATCCTAACGATTATCGCCCTAATCAATGTCCGCATTGCGGCAAAATCAAGCTGTGGCATCACGGCTTTTATGGTCGTCAGGCAGATCGTGAACATGGAGGTCGGGACTCATTAAACCTAGTTCCAGTGCCTCGATTTCCTTTGTCCTTCTTGCAAACAAAGCTGTTCAACGTTGCCCGAATGCCTTGCGCCGAGACGCTGGTATCCGTGGCATATCCAACAGACTGTTCTGGCGTTACTTTTGCATAACGTACCGTTGGCACAAATTGAACGGGAATGTCTGCCATGTCGCCGAACCATCAAGCGTTGGGGAAAGTGGCTACATGATCAATTTCTGCTTCATTCAAATCATTTGCGCGCACGTTTTTCCGAGCTTGGGTGCTTTCCATTCATTGAAACATTCTGGTTAGCCTGTTTTGAACAGATGAGCCTGGCTAAAGCGATGTTCTATGTTCAACAGGATGGGGAGGTTGTCCCATAATATCGTCACGTCGGAGTAATGTGGGATGATTGTTTTGCTGCTAAAAAATCACCCCACACAGTTTAGCGACTGTCCCCGACGATTGATCTGTTCTTTTATTCGCACGCCAAAACAAGGAGTAAGCAATGAAGAAAAAAGAACAAATAACCATATTTCGATACGGCGTTCTGGGAGCACTGCTCAGTCGGAACCATATTGAGCGCGGTGAACTCAAAAAGCTAATCCATGAGGCCGCCAATCGGGATTACGATATTCCTGGCAGCATTCATACCCGTATCGCAGCGAAAACCATTGAAGCTTGGTATTATAAATATCGCAGGGAGGCTCTGGATGGCTTGTCTCCCAAGGTTCGACTGGATAAAGGCATGTCCAAGCTGCCGCTGGATGTTCAGGATGCGGTTATCCAAGCCAAGAAGGAAAACCCGAAACGCTCCATTGATGCCATCATTGGAATACTGGAATCAAAGGGAATGACTGCCAAGGGTGAGATTTCCCGTTCCAGCGTGCACCGTTTGCTAAAACAGCATGGCATTTCACGCATGAGCGGTTCATCCAGTGAGCCCGAGGAGTTTCGTTCTTTTGAAACACAATATGCCAATCAGATATGGCATGGCGATGTGATGCACGGACCAAAGCTCATGATTGATGGACGCATGCGTAAGGTATATCTGGTGTCACTGATGGATGATGCATCCCGCTTATTGGCACACAGTGCTTTTTGTCTGGGTGAAACGGCGCTGGATATAGAGGGCGTATTAAAACAGGCCGTACTCAAACGCGGCCTGCCTATGAAGTTACTGCTGGATAATGGCGCGGCCTACCGCTCTGGTTCACTCAAGGGTATTTGCGTCAGATTGGGAATCCAGATGATCTTCTGTCGCCCATATGCGCCAGAGGGGAAGGGTAAGCTGGAGCGTTGGCATCGTACGTTTCGCGCTCAATTTCTAAGTGAGCTTGATACCAGTCATATTCATGATCTGAATGATCTTAATACGCGCCTCTGGGCATGGATTGAACAGGTTTACCACCGCCGTGTTCATACATCATTAAAGGGGTTCACGCCGCTGAGTCGCTATCAACAAGGTCTGGCACGCATCCGCCTGTTGGGCAGCAAAGCTCAGAAGCTGGACGAACTGTTTTATCATCGTGTCAGCAGAAAGGTGCGCCGAGACGGTACTGTGGCATGGAATGGTGATCGTTTTGAAATCGATTATGTATTGGCTGGCAAACAGGTGCAGGTGGTGATTGATCCGCATGCCAGAGAAGCGTTACGCGTTGAGAATGATGAGGGCGAGGTGTTAAGCATGGTCATCCCGCTGGATGTAAAAGCCAATTGCCAGCGCAAGCGCCGTAAGCCTATGGCAGTGGAAGGTAGTGAAGATAAGCCGATGGAAGATAATCTGGTGGAAATGGCATTGAAGCAATACACGAATCCACTTAAGGGGGGGGAATAATGTATCGGCAACACTTTGGCCTAATATCTCATCCCTTTGGGAAAGCTGCAAAAAAGCTATGGGATGATGGCAACATCAGCCATCTGCAGGAGCAGTTTCAATGGCTACTGGAAAGCCCTGGCATTGGCTTGTTGACTGGCGATCCAGGCGTTGGAAAAACCGCAGCTTTGCGACAGATCACTGCCAAACTCAATCCGCATCGTTATCAGGTGATCTACACGGCGGAAACCGATTTCGGACGGCTGGATGTTTACCGTAGCCTCGCTTTGTCTCTCGGGCTAGAACCAGCTTATCGCCGTGCTAATCTATGGCGTGACATCAAAGCGCATATTGAGAAAATGGATAGGGACAAACAAACCCTGCCCATCTGGATTATTGATGAAGCACAGAACCTACCGCAGGAATTCTTCCGTGACCTTCCTGCTTTCCTCAACTTTGCCTTTGATTCCAAAAACCTGATGACCGTCTGGCTGGTAGGACACCCGATGCTAACGCATACACTGGATCGAGCACTGTATACTGCCTTGAGTAGCCGCATTCAGTCCCACGTACAACTACAGCGAATCATTGAACCCAAACGATTCTCCCGATTGATGGAGTTCGCCATGAAACAGGCTGGTTGCCAACATCAACTGTTCAGTGATTCGGGCATGGAATTACTGCGCCAAAGCTCACGTGGCTTGCCACGTCATGCTGGGCGAATTATCACAACAGCCATGCGCATGGCTGTGCCAAAGGGCTTGAACCATCTGCCCGATGACCTGATACAACAGGCCATCGAGTCATTGCGATAATGCTTATAACGCTCAAGTTCGCCGCGACCACCGCGAACTCAGTGGTTACTGATATGCGTATCAATACCGAATTCCAAACTTAAAATAATCTATACTAACAGCACTATCCCATGCTGAGTCAGGGGAAAGAAAAACCTGACTCAGTGTGGTATAACTGTATTTATTTCACCTCAAATAGGCTGATACGGTGTGACCTATTTAGCGTGGGACGTAACAGCTGGCAGCCTTTAGAATAAAAACGATCGTATCAGTCATGGGTGAAATAATAGCCAGTGAATTGTGAATATCAAGGATATAT
Organism: Zetaproteobacteria bacterium; assembly: GCA_021545665.1. The sequence goes on along the minus strand of JAJRTX010000278.1, from coordinate 98 downwards.
ATTCATTATTCACACTCTGGTAAAAACTACCACGTCATATTTTGCATTGAACCTCATCAATGTTTAACGAGACAGCCGTGATAGCTCGCCTACTATTT
>JAJRTX010000277.1 GCA_021545665.1 Zetaproteobacteria bacterium | reverse complement strand
GCAGCCTTTAATAAGTTCTCTAACTCCGCTGCCGAATAGTGTGTCGTGATCCTTCCTGACTTGTGTCCCAGCAGATCCTGCCGATCCTCAAAGTTTACTCCTGCTGCCCGTAACCGGCGTCCAAAAGCGTGTTTGATATCATGCACTCGTACTTGGCAAAGATCTGCTCGCTTCCTTGCGCTCTTCCATGCTGTGTTGTTCATCTTGGTCATATGATGGCCTTTATAGGTAAATACATATTCAGGATGTTCCCCCCGAAGTTCGTTAATTACCGATAAGGCTATCCGGTTGAGCACTACTAAGCGCTCTTCACCATTCTTTACCCATCCTTCAGGAATGATAAAGACACTGGTATTCAATTCCGGCACTGGCACCTCCCATTCCCACCGCAGGAAGCAGACTTCTTTGTCTCTAATACCGGTATTGACCTTAAAAAGCGCCATTCTAGCTAGGTGAGGGGGCAATTCCTTGAACAGACGTGTTTGCTCTTCCCAAGATAGTGGGTAGGGCTTACGTGCGTCATTTACCTGTAACAACTTGATTTTTGGAGGTGATTGCAACCACGTTAGATTGTTCTCATCCAGCCATTCAGAAGCTGCCACGTTCAGAATATGCCTCACTACACCCAGGGCCAGGTTGATGCTTTTAGTTTTGATCCCCTGTTTTTGCCGAGCTTTGATGAAAGGCTGCAATGCTCCCAGGTGAACCGACTCAAGGGGTAGGTTTCCAATGAATGGGTCTAGTTGTCTGAGATGCAGCGCTTCATCATGAAGTCGGCGCTTGTGCTGGTTTTCGTTCAGGTATTTTGTTGCAGCTAGTCGAAATGCGCGTTTCGGTCTTACTCCATAGACAGCTGCTTGCCTGACTTCCTCCGCTTTTTTTGCGAGGTACTCTTCCGCCCTTGCGAGGTCGCTTTCTCCAGTGCTCTCGCAAACGCGGATTCCTCTGATTTGCTTGTCGATATGCCAGACTCCACCACGCTTGTAGAGTCCGGGTATTCTTTTTCGTCCCATGCCAATTCTCCTCTGAGTTGACCGGAACGCCCGTTGCGGGACTTATAGTGATCTACCCAGATATCTAAATCAAGTCTGTCAAAGGCAATGCCCTGCTCACCAATGCGAATTTCTATCAGATAGGGGCGAGCCTCTGCATTGAAGCGGTTTCTGTCCATACCAAGATAGAAAGGTGCATCCTTCAGTCGGATAAGCCGGGGAATAATGCGTTGAAAACTATTTGTGCCCTGGCTCATCGTTGAAGGAAATAAGAGAGAGTTGTTATTTCCATTACCTAAGTTTTTTGCTGTTTCAGTAGGTTAGCTATGCTAACTAAGAGGCATTCAGTAAAAACGCATGAAAGATGTCTGAATACGCCATGTTTCATGCTTTGAAGCAGTAATTATTTATTTCTGTTCCCATTCCTCGTCGTGAGTGCGTGATAGGTGATGGTAGTTGGAGGTAACACTTACTTTTTGCCCAGATGGGGGTTTGGAGGCGGCAGTTGGTCTGGAAACAGGATGGAGCCATTTTGGATAAGGAGGCCGTTGATTGTGGCTGATTTCCGCCCCCCAATCGTTCGATAGTTATGGATATTTGTCCCTTGCGGGGTCTTTTCATGAAGCCCCAGTTTTTGGAAACGCTTCTGGATATGATTCCAATCATGCTCAGAGTGACGGGCAAAGTCCTTAAATATGGCGGGGCTGACAATGAGAATACCTTCTGGCACGACATGAACTCGTGCGCGTACATCATTGGTGATGATCTCACCGGATGCTAGTCCGGTTTGTAGCCAATTTAGGAATTGCTCTCCGGCATCTTCCTGTTCCTTGTGGGAAGTCTTTTTGGAGTCTGGCTGCTCAGTGGGTACAAATGAGGCTTCAACATCCATTCCTTCTTGAGCCTGGGAATTGTCTCCCTCCCGTGTAGATGGTGCCGGAATCATTTCCTCATTTGTGGATTCAGAGCGCGTGACAGCAAAAGAGGGCAGATCAGCTATTGTCACAGGGTCATCACGGTGTTTGATGATTTCGGCTTCCTTAGCGACCTGAGATGATCCGGTTCCTGTACTGATTCTTACTGTTCCAGAGAACGATTCCGGAGCGGCTTCTAGATTTGGCCAGATTTGGTTGCGTGCTATGCGTAATAAGGTAAGTTCATGTGCCCACTCACCAGCACCATCAGTTACCTTTGCACGCCAAATGGCCTGTTCACCATTGGGTTCTAAAATGGCATGTTCCTGGAGCACATCAAAGATCCGGTCATTCCGGCTGGGAATATCAGTATGACCTTCCTGATGTAAGTGATCCCGTAGGGCATCAACTGTTCGCTTACTGACCAGCCAGAGATCATCTTGATCTAACCAACCTGCGGCTCCATTTCTGTTGAGGGGGAGATGTCCCTCTGTAATCAAGTACCGTAAACCTGTCACCAGCTTCTTGTGCAAGGGTGTGGTTCTTGCACTTGGGAACTGTCCAACATCACCCGCACCCAGGTTGCGTGCTACAGATCGTCCATCGGCCTCATGAATGATCTGTCCCAGTACACCAGCGGATTCCATGTCACCGGAGACTAGGCAGATCCATGGTTCAAATAGTTCTTGATCCTCAGAGAGCCATGCCAGCCCTATTGGTGGAATAATATGGTGCACCAACAATGGCCCTGCTCGTGGATGCAGTCCATATCGACGTGGCCTGACAAAATCCATATGATAATGATGATTAGCTGCCATCGGCCCGTTCCATGGAATCCACTGCTCCAATGGTTTTTTTGAGAGGTTAAATATCTGGATGATCTGATCGACGGCAGGTTTTCCAATGTCATGCAATAAGGCTCCAGTAAACACAGCATAAGTCCACCGATCTGCCTGCTTGGCAAGCGCCTCCGGCTCTGCCCCAGGTGGCAACATATGTCCGCGTCTAATGGCCAATGCACCTTTGGTGACTTCCAGCCCATGATCCAGCATTCCCCCAGGTGCAGAGTGATGATGAATTTCAGATGCCGGTAACTCCTGAACGAAATTGGCGTAATTCCTGATTGCAGATTCAAAGAGTGCGCTGTAATGCCTTTCGGGGATACTTACGAGGCTCTGGATCTCTTGCAGCAGAGCACTCCGCTGCCGGGTGGCAAGGAGTGTTTCAGCGCTAAGCACTGGCCGGATACCGTTTTCTGGATTTTTGGCTGAAGCTGGTTTATCAGCATGACTACGAAACCAGCGCATTTGGGTCTTGAGTTTGCAGGCAGTTGTGTAGCTGGGTAAGCCAATCAACTACTAATGTTGACTCTAATATTGGGTCGGGGGACTCGAAAACAGTGATGCAACTATGTCTGGCTGTGAAGTCCCGTAGTGGTTCCTCCAGAGGGTTCCAGTGATGCTTTGCACTGGCTACATGGAAATACCATGTTGGCAATTCTGCCAGAACAGAAAATAGACGCTGATCACGACCGTATGAGTTTTGGTTTTTCTCATCATCAGCAAAATGCTCCAATCGGAACAGCAATCTGTCAGCATCTTCAGCCATCAGCTGCTCGATAGATGCGATTCGGTAGAACAGGAGGGTGATGACGGGCAACCATGCCGTTAATTCAAGTGCAATCAGCTTGTGGAACACGCTGATTTCCTGGTGTTCTTTTCCCATGTCATATTCGTAGATTGCCT
>JAJRTX010000276.1 GCA_021545665.1 Zetaproteobacteria bacterium | reverse complement strand
TGGACATTTAGGTCATCCAGTGTCTCCTCATGATGAATCTGCCCAAGTACCCGGTCGATTATTCGATTGTCCTTAACGCGCAGAATCTCCATTCCCGATTCAGAAATGGCCGCATCCAGGCGCTCACGCAAATCACCAATGACCTCGTCGCTTTCATAGACGACCTCGATCCAGGCCTGAGACTCGGTAGCCGACAGTTCAAGAATTCTGGCCGAAATCTCCTCCCAGCTTCCTTTGACACGTTCAAGTTTCTGAAAGGCAGGTACATCAATAAGCTGAACCGCTACCTCTGCCTCGGTGCTGGCAAATTCGACCAGGCAAACACTCTTTTGCTGTTTTGCCTCTCCAAAGCCCATGGGTAGAGGTGAGCCGCTGTAGCGCATCACCTCAGAACTGTTCACCTTCTGCGGGACGTGGAGATGACCAAGCGCCAGGTAGTCCAGGCTTTCGGGAAAGATTCCGGCAGTAACATGAGCCAGCGATCCTACATACAGTTCCCGCACACCATCGCCATCAATGGTTTGCCCCCCGGCTGCAAAAAGGTGCCCCATGGCGATGATCGGTATTTCTGCCCCGAGTTCCAAGCGCTTCTGTTCTGCCAAAGCCGCCACATCGGCATAGTGACCACGGATGCCACCCATCAGCTTGCGTTCCTTCTCCTCAACACTTTCCCCGGCTTCAGCCACGCGGATATCCCTGTCCCGCAGGTAGGGAACGGCACAGACGATCAGTTCTGGAGAATCGTCATCATTGCGAAGAACAAGCACCTCATCTTCCTGGTTTTCAGGCACCAAACCGATCACATGAACATCGAGTGCTTTGAGTAACTCTTTGGGCGCATTGAGAAACGAAGGGGAATCATGATTTCCTGCGATCACCACAACATGACGACAGGAAGAGGTCGCAACGCGGCACAAGAAACGGTAATAGAGTGCTTGGGCATGGTTGCTGGGGGCGCTGGTGTCGAAAATATCGCCTGCGACCAGTAATACATCGACCCGCTCATTCTGGATGGTCTCTGTTAACCAGTCGAGAAATTCAGCAAATTCATCATAGCGTTTGCGGCCATAAAGAGAACGACCGATGTGCCAGTCAGAGGTGTGGAGGATTTTCATATGCTCTTAATGCCTTCTATCTATATGCTAGTTTCTACGGTTCCTGTGAAGGTTCATACCAACCTTTATTTCAACATACCGTATGCATTACCTCACTGGTGCATGGGAACGAAACACTTACTAATTATTTGCCATCACTCCATCCCAGTGCGCTTGATATATTGACTGCCTGTACTGGAATGCCTCTCGTCCACCCTCCATTATTTCTGTTACTGCATCAACGATAGCTCTTTCATCTAGATTTCCCTGAGCTCTAACTTGCGACTGTTTTTCATCAATCGCCGCTAATACAATGGTTTGCTCGGCATCACCCAATACCGGAATATTAGGGTTGTGGGTAGCGACAATAACCTGGCGTCTCAATTTAATGCTCCCCAAAACATTCACGATCACTTGTCTAATAAGTCGGTTATCCAAATTATCCTCTGGTTGATCGATTATAAGTGGTGAGCGACCATTCAGTAGCAATATTGGTAAAACGGCACTACAACGTTGACCTGGTGACAGTTCATGCAACGGCCTATATGTGCTTCCTTTTTCTTGCGGCCTATCATTTAAATAAACGATCGGAATATCATTGAATACTATTTCATCCAGCATGAGCACTTTCTCTAGCCTAAGTTGCCGGTCGCCGGATATTGGAAAATAGCGTAATCCTTCTCTTATCTCGGTTGGAAGATCCGCGTAGACCTTGGCGTCAATATTGCTACTATGAGGAGTCACCTCAGGTTCATATGTTGCAACAGCGGACATCTTGATTATTGTCTTAACATCTTCTTCCGAAACTTTCCCATCAGAAACCTTCTCGGCATCCCGAATTAGGACATCCAGCCCGTCACTTCTCTTGTCTAAAAGAATATCCCTGAGAACCTCAGGTTTTAGCCCCCCTTGCAGCAAGCTATCTATCCGTTGTTTCTTATAGCTCCTAAACGCACCTGACAGGTTCTTGTCTAGCCAATCCTCGAATGCAGATTTATCTGCCATCGGTTGCGCACTCGCCTTAATCCTAAGAATTGAATCATCCAAGTCTTGATGCAACTGATTGGTTATACTCTCTACCGTCACAACGCGTAATTCTGTTCGTCTCTTACACGCCGACTTGAGCTCTTCAAAAAGGGCCTTACGTTCACTGTACAAAGTATCGAATTGAATAACCTTTCCTCGATATTCATTTAAAGCGTCAAGTGCCTCATCTAACTCCTTTTTTCTCGCCTCTCTATCCTTTGCTCCAGTGGGCACCCCCTGCCGTTCAAGCTCATCTCGCACGGAAGTGTATTGATCGAGAATTGCCTGGCGTTGAGCTCCGAACTCCTCTTCTGATTTATCCTTCCACTGCAATAAATCACGTAATGCCATGATAAACCTTGATATCACCGCATCGTCACCGATAATAAACTGTGAAAGGCCGCTTAAATACTTATCGTTATCCGCAGTAATAGCCGCTGAAATATCCGTTACTAATTCCTCAAGACCTGCCAAATCATCCTGTGAAAACTTGTCGGCAAATTGGCTCCACTGATTCCGTAGTAGCTTAAGCTGCTTCCCCGCAGCTTCTATCGAGTCAAGTTTTTTAAAATGTTGCTCAACCTCCTTTTTATTAACTCGCGCATAATCGAGAGAACGTTTCACATAACGACGTAATGGTGAGCCATCTTTTGTTAGATCGTTAATTTTCGATGCCAACGCCACAAAATCGCCGCTCTTGTGAGATAATTCTGATCGAATTGAACCGATACGTTCTTCAGTTTCTCCTATCCCGCCTGAAACCTCATCAATAAGCTTCCTCAACCCATTGGCCTCTGCTGCTCGTTCGATATCATGGAATCTGTACAACTGAACGGTAGGTAATATTGGAGAAACCATAGTATCTCCTGTAGCGTCAGTCACAGAAACATCCCCATGACGGTCATTAGGGTCGAAGTAACGTGATAGGAATACCCCTTTCTGAAATTCTTTATCCGCGTTTCCGAACGCTCGCCAACATAACCTAAGATTACATCCCGAAAGAGTTGCGCGAGCACGCATGTACCACGCACCCCGTTTGGACTGTTGAACTCTTCCATGCTCCTGTGCTTCTACTGGGTCCAACAAAAACGAAAGTGCTTCTACTATCGCACTTTTCCCTGCCCCCCTACCACCTATTAGGCAATTCAGATTTCTGCTGAAGGGAAGTACTAATCCGGTCGGGTCTGGCCAAAAGTTGGCTGCAGACTCTGAATCTCTTACGATTTCGATCCCTTCAATCCAGTGAGTAACCTCACCACCATATGTATAACTAAATCGCGTTTCACCACAGCGGATTGCATGGTCTCTAATTTCATCAAATAGAGATTTTTCATCTAGTTTGTTGAAAGCATTCGTCAGCTTTAACTGGGGATATAGACTTCCAGTGACGCAGAATACGTTGTCCAGCCAATGTGCATCGGATGATACAATAGGAACAGATCGGCCATGTTCTTCTCGAAACCTATGAAGGCGACGATAGTGTTTCTCATCCGACTTACTTCGGACTTGTAATGCATCGAATCCGCATTGCCCAATCGTCTTTAGAACATCTACTGCAATATCATCACCATATTCATCCGATTTCAATTTTTCGATCTCTCTCTGGAGTCTATGATGATCTTCAGGTTTGGCATCTGCTATCTCAGCTTCTATCTGAGCAATCGCAGCCTCTCTTGCGGTAAGAAGCCGTTTTTTAACCTCATTTTGAACCCCTTTTCTTGACCAAATATGTGCGGCAATGACCATTGATGGATAGTGTGAATGATGCCGGAGTTTATTAACAAATGATCTGGCAAGACTTTTCCGGACAAAAAATCACGCAACTTTTCGGTTCTCTTTCTCATAGCCCAATGGCGTCTGATAGCCGATCGTTGAGTGGCGTCTCTGGCGGTTATAGAACACCTCGATAT
>JAJRTX010000275.1 GCA_021545665.1 Zetaproteobacteria bacterium | reverse complement strand
TACCGGGATGGTAATATAACAAAGACAGAACATGGAATTGCTTCGCTTAAGCAATCCATCAGGTTGAATTGATTTCAACCCTAACGGGGGGTGGAGCAGCCCGGTAGCTCGTCAGGCTCATAACCTGAAGGTCGTAGGTTCAAATCCTACCCCCGCAACCAAATAACTATTTGATTTATAATGATTATTTGTAATAACAATCAAAAATGAATTTATGTTTTGATGCTCATGTAGTCACTATGTAGTCACCGTGAATCGAACATTCAGCCAATTATGCCATAAAAATCCATTGTTCGATGTTAGAGTAATTGCTGATAGCCGGTAGTGGACAACCATTTGGCCCGCTTCAGATGCGCCTGATAGTGCTTAAATGCGCGTTCATTGTTCTGAATCGCGCTTTTTTCAAAAATTCTTTTGTAAGCATGAGGCCATTCCTCACCAGAAGCATCCGCATCAAGCAGCATGATGTAGAGCTTGAAACATTGTCGATCATAGGCCGTCACGGTGTCGGATGCAGGTGGGAATTCTTCAAGCTCAAGGGGCTATTCATTATGTTTCCTGATATTCATGCGTAGCTCACCCAGGTGTCTCAACGTAATTCCGGGAACCATTTCTGGAATATCATTGTTCACGAGTTGAAGATGAAACTGTTTATACACATTTGCCATAACTCGGGTTGCTACCTTGCGGGCCATATGTAACCCAACACAGCGGTGTTTTCCCAATCCAAATGGAATATAGGCATTGCGCGGGCGGCTATTTTTTTTCTCTTCAGAAAATCGACCCGGGTCAAATTGTTCTGCATCAATCCAGAAACTCTTGTGGCGATGAAGCAGGTAAGGTGAAATGAGAACTGATGACCTGCGAGGAATGTGATAATCACCAATTTGCTGATCATTGATTGTCCGACGCTCAATAATCCAGATTGAGGGATACATGCGGACTGCTTCTGAAAACACATCATTCATGTCAGTTTCTTCAAACTTATGTCCTGGTGATTTTGCAACAAGATAAAATGCCCATGTCAGGGCATTGGCTGTAGTCTCATGCCCAGCCAGCAATAAAGTTACTGCAGCATCACGAAGCTCTTTGTCGGTTAAACCCTCAGCATCTTCGGCTTCATGTGCATTTAACAGGCGTGAGAGCAAGTCATCCCTGGTGATGTTATTATTGCGACGGTCCTTAATAATCCTGAAAATAATACTGTCAATTTCAGCAACTGCTTGTTTAAATTTCCGCCTGTGAAATTTGTCCGAAAGTGCCGATAAATTCAAAGGTGACTGCAGACGCCGCCAAGTATCATCTAAAATAATGGCAAGAGAATTTTCGATCAATGCAGTATTTACATCAGATCCAAATAGAATATTGGCAGATGTTGAAATCACTAAATGCATCATCTCGGACACGATATCAATTGAGCCATTATTATCCGCAGTTTTTTGCCAGCGCTCCAGCATTGGCTGCATGGATTGATCGATTGTAGAATCAATCGCTTCCAGATAGCGAGGCTGGAATACGGGCTGGATTAACTTGCGATGACGTTGCCAGGCTTGTTCATTGGCAGAGAGAAGACTATCACCGCATGTTGCTCGAATTTGTTGAACGCTGTGTGTATTCTTGTCGTAATTTTCTGCATCACGGGACAATACCTGTTCAATGTAATCTGGGTGGTTGATCAAATGGGCCGTAATCGGACCGAATCGGAAACGAACAATATCACCATACTTATCCACTGACTGAGATAGAAAGCCAATTGCATCCTGCTTGACAGCAGAAAGAGATCCCAAAAAGAAGGTTCCCTTGGGGCCAGGTGCCCGTTGTGGCTTATCAGTTTTTATTTGTGTCATATCAGTATGGTACCTTACTCCGAAACCTAATGGTTGGCTGTTTCTGCCATGTCAACTTCAATAGGTTTTATAACCCCAGGTTTCAAAACTTCTCTTCCACCTTTCGGCAACAATTTTACGAGTGGGACCATCAAGATTGGAAAACTTGTTTTTTTGATAGCCTTTAAGTGAAGACACATACCGCGCCAGATCGGGCTTAAACCCCTCATAGTTATCAAGAGATAATTGTTCATAGACACTTTTGATTTCATCTATTGGATTTGCTTCAAGTTCATCAAACCTGAGTTCACAAAAATTACCTTCAGGGATCAATGAAAGGTCTTCAAAATAGGCATCAAACATCCGTTCATACCGTCTCAGAATCCCCTCATCAATCGCAGCCAAGTCCGGCTTTTGCAAATACGTATACCACCCGGCGGTATCAAAAAAATGCCTTTGGGATTGAAACACCCGATAAGGATCTCGATGAATATGAACAAACCGCGCATCAGGAAACATTTCCAGGATGGTTTTTATTCGAGCTGTATGAGGTGGTGACTTTAACAACAGTGAGCGATCGTCGTTAAGTGAGAGCTTTTTGCAAAATAGGACAAAAGCATCCTGCCACTTTTTTATTTCATCCTTTGGCCCCCCCCTGAAGGACAAATATTTTTCATAATGCTCTGTACGTTTGGGGAAACTAACACCCATATATACGGATTGAAGCGTCATTAAAAGCGGTGCAAATTCGTCTTCTTGCGGCGAAGTAAATTTAAGCTCCATATTATCCATTGGGCGCCTGGGTGGAACCAAACCGGGAAACATTCGTGTAATGAAGTTTTCAGTTGTCAGAAACGTAAGAGGGTTCACAACCTGATAGGTGTTTGCAAACTGGAATTGGGCGTTATCCTTTGCGAGCAAATCATGCAGCAATGTTGTACCACTTCTCCAGTGACCAAGAATAAAAAGAGGTGGCTTTGTTATTTTTACAGCCGCGATTTTGTCGCCAAACTTATGATGTTCGATTGCTGCAAAAACTGAATTCGCCATACTTGCAAATGAGATAAATGCAGCCCGGTGCCAATATGCAGGTGAGATATTGAAATTGTTGTCAGCCAATAATCTGCACCACTTTCCAAAGGTAATGCCGGTCATATAATTATGGCTGATACTCCAACGATGTTTTAGTTGCTCTGACATAAATCAATCGTCCGCTCACTTGAATTCAAACTCCATCAAGCATACTAAAAAAATATTATACAAATGGTAACCACGGCAAAATTCCTACCAAAAACCCTTTCTTAAGTACTCGACGTTACTTTCATACGAAGTTCGAAGGACGATTTGGTGGGAAATGGTGTATGAATTTATTGCCTCAGAGTGTAATTGCCATGCTGCAGTCCCTGCAGAGCCAGGGCAGTACAATGGAATTGAGCAAAAGACTTGTTGCTTCAAACCTCCCTGCTGCTGCGCGACTAAGGCCAAGGAAGACATCAACACCGCAATCAGTAAATTCTTTTTGGCAACGACTTATTGATGATGGCCCCGCAACTGATGATGACAAGAGTGAGCTGGCCGATGACCAGTCAATTGCAAGGGCGAAAACATACTGCTCCAACATCGAAAATTATATCGGAACAACTAAAATTCCACTGGGTGTAATCGGGCCGTTAAGAATTAACGGTCTTAACGCCTCTGGTGACTATTTTGTACCTATGGCTACCTCAGAAGCGGCGTTGATCGCTTCTTATGGGCGTGGAGCTGAAGTATGTTCCAAAGCAGGTGGCGTATCTGCTGCGGTGGTGCGGGAAGGTGTTTTAAGGACCCCGGCCTTTGTATTTGATGACATAATCAGTTCCGGAAGTTTTATAAACTGGATTGCGGAGCACACGGAAGGAATCAAGGCAGCAGCGGAATCTACAACACGGTTTGGCAAACTGGTTCTTATTGAGCCGTTTATGGACGTAGATATTGTCTTTCTTGTTTGCCGTTTCACGACAGCTGACGCGGCTGGGCAAAACATGGTGACCGTTGCAACACACGCAATGTGTAAATATATCGTCGAAAACTGCCCTGTTAAATCAAAAAACTGGTTCATTGAAGCTAATTTTTCCGGTGACAAGAAGGCTTCCTATTTGGGTATGCATAATGGCCGCGGTCGCAAGGTCACAGCCAGCGTAACAATTCCCTATGATATTATCAGACAGCATCTACGTGCAGATCCAGAAACCATGCTCACTTATGGAAAGGTTGCAAGTCTTGGCGCTGTTCTAAGCGGGCAACTTGGGGCCCAAGCCCATTATGCAAACGGTCTGGCAGCACTTTATCTTGCAACCGGACAGGACGTAGCATGTGTCGCCGAATCTGCCGTTGGTTTTACTCGCATGGAACCGCGGGATAACGGATTGTTTTTTTCAGTCACTATGCCAAATATTATAGTTGGCACAGTGGGCGGCGGAACAGGGCTGCCTAGTCAGTCATCAGCCTTATCAATACTTGGATTGAAAGGTGCGGGCAATGCCAAAGCATTGGCTGAAGTCACGGCAGCTGTTTGTTTATGCGGTGAAATTTCTATCATCGCTGCAATCTCGGCAGACCACTTCACCAATGCGCATCAAAAACTGGCGCGCCATAGATGATCGGCGTTCCCATGCATCCGAAAGCAGATGCCAGTCTGATAGAAAGACTATGGATCTATCAGTCTGAACGGTTTCCAGTCTTCAAAACTGCATTGCTGCTGGCTGTTTTTTCAACTGCCAGCATCAGCGTTTCCGCGCATCTTGGTGGGCGTGAATTACCCGCTATCTCAACTCTGATCAGCATCTGGATTGTCACTTTTATCATTTTCTTTCAGATGCGTGCCTGTGATGAATGGAAAGACCTCGAAGATGACAGGAAATATCGCCCGAAGCGTCCGATACCCAGTGGCCTGATAACGCTTCGGTTGGTTGTCGCTATGGCATTGACAGGAGCGCTGATTGCGATCGTCCTGGCAATAAGCAACAATTCCCTTTTGTTGTTGCCATTGGCTGTCGTCTGGCTTTGGCTCGGTTTTATGACATTTGAGTTTTTTGCTCCGGATTGGCTTAAAGCAAGACCACTTGTTTACCTTGTCTCTCATATGATGATCATGCCATTGATAGATCTGTTTATAACTGCTGCGGAATGGATACCACATGATGGCTACCCGCCCGCTGGCTTATGGCTCTTTCTGGCACTTAGTTTTGTAAATGGATGCATTTTGGAGATTGGCCGGAAAGTTTGGGCGCCTGAAAGCGAGTTGGATGGTGTTGAAACCTATTCAGCTCTTTGGGGGCCAACACGCGCAGCATGGATATGGGCTGCAATGTGTATGCTTGCCTGGCTTCTACTTTTAGGCGTCGGGTATTTGGTACAGGCACCATTTGCTGTTGCCGGCCCTGGTTTTTTAGCACTCTTGGTCGCCATATTTACTGCGAAGAAATTTACCATGTCGCCAGACGTTAAACGGGAAAAGGCGATTGAGGATATTGCAGGGATGTGGGTTTTTGTGTGCTACTGCCTTGCAGGCTTTGCACCTTTCATTTCGAGTTGGATTATATCGTGATTATCTCAATGGATGGAAAGCAGGATATTGCCAAAACAGGCGGCAAATCTGCCGCCCTAATGCGACTTCTAAAGGCTGGTTTTAATATACCGGCATTTTTGACGGTGACACCTGATTCCTTCACTAAGAAAAGTATTGATAAAGCGGTCCGCATGCAATTGCTGGAAACGGTAAATAAACTTGGGCCGGGGCCGTTTGCAGCGCGCTCTTCAGCTGTAGAAGAAGATGGCGACGCGCATTCCCATGCAGGGCAGTTTTTGTCCCTGCTGAATCTTACTAAACGACAATTGCCGGCTGCATGCTTCAAGGTTTTTATGAGCGGAAAGCAGGATAGCGTTACCGGTTACCGCGCATCGCGAGGGCTTGAAGGTGAAGGAGGTGGCACAGCTGTTATGGTCCAGCAAATGGTTGATGCTCGCGTGGCAGGCGTCGCTTTCACCGCCGACCCAGTAAGTGGAAAGAGGGACCGAATTGTTATTTCTGCGATAGAAGGACTTGGCGACAAGTTGGTTGGCGGCGAGGAAGATGGTGAGACTTATATCCTTGATAAGTCAGGCAAAGTTCTGGAAAGAACAGCGGAACAAGGCGTTCTTACAAATCAGGATATTGCTGCACTTCATAAACTTGCAACTCGTGTCGAGGAAACCTGCGGCTGCCCGCAGGATATAGAATGGGCATTTGAAGGTGATGAGATTTTCCTTCTACAGGCCCGCCCTATAACCACTGAACTACTGCCTGAACCTATTAAAGACACCATGCTTACGGTTTTCGATAACTCTAACATTGTGGAATCCTATCCGGGGATAACTTCCCCTCTTACCTATTCCTTTGCCCAATATGCATACGCTCGTGTCTATCGTTCTTTTGTAAAATTACTGGGTGTTAGTGAGCAAACGATTTCTTATAATGCTGCTATTTTTGACAACATGCTCACTCGCATAGACGGTAGAATTTATTATAATCTGGTCAATTGGTACAAGGCTCTTGCACTCCTTCCAGGTTTCTCAATTAATAGCGCATATATGGAAACCATGATGGGCGTTGATGAACCAATGCCTGCTGAGATATCAGATAATCTTGGTCCGCCTCCGGCCAAGGGGCTGACCCTTGTTATTGAATGGTTGCGGGTTGCGAAATCAATGGCCCTGCTTATCTTCGAAGCCTTTAGGCTGCCATCAACACGCAAGGGCTTTTACAAGCGCCTCAACTCTGCGCTTGAACAACCTGCCTCAACACTTGATACAATGCCTCTTACTGACTTGGCGAAAGAATATCGCCGTATAGAGGCTAACTTGCTTGACCGTTGGGACGCCCCTCTTATCAATGATTTCCTGTGTATGATTGCCTTTGGTGCATCGCGTAAAATGCTGGAAAAATGGGCGGGTTCCAACGGGCTTGAAATACACAACGATATCATGATTGGCCAGGGTGATATTATATCAGCGGAACCTGCTCAGCGCATCCGGAATATGGGAAAAATGCTTGAAGGTCATACCGATCTCCAGCAAGAGCTGGCAGAAGGGAATGGCGAAAATCTTAAAAATCACCCAAAACTTGTAAAAGAAATATCTGATTATCTGGCCAAGTTTTCTGATCGTTGTGTTGAAGAACTGAAATTGGAATCCATAACGCTGAACCGTGACCCAAAACCACTTTATCGCGCCATTGCATCTGGCGGCGGTGGAAGCCAGGGGAGCGTTAATAATGCAGAGAAAAAAAGCCTCAATGATCTTTTTGCCAGTAATCCGTTAAAAAGGGTGATTGCACGTACTGTCATGAAATGGGCAAAAGCCCGTGTACGCGATAGGGAAAACCTTCGCTTTGAGCGGACTCGTATATTTGGCCGGGCGCGACATTTGTTCCGCGCTATTGGAACACAATCCACTGCAAATGGATTGCTGGATGCAGCAGACGATATTTTCTTTTTGACGGTGCAGGAAATTCTGGGAGCCATTGAAGGCTTTGGACTAACAACAGACTTAAAAACACTTGTGAATATGAGGCGTAAGGAACTTGAACTTGCCAAAGCCAAACCGGATCTCGATGAACGCATCGAAATACGCGGTGCCATCTTTGCAAACCTGCAATCCATTATTCCCTCTGCCGGGGAAGAAAATAGTGAGGACATCGAGCGAATGGGCACGGGATGTAGCGCTGGTGTCGTTACGGCAAATGCAAGAATCATTCACGATCCGCGGACGGAAGTACTAAAAAAAGGGGATATACTTGTTGCCCGTCACACTGATCCGGGTTGGATTGCAGTGTTCGCAAATGCGTCTGCAATTGTCGTTGAACGCGGTAGCCTTTTATCTCACTCGGCAATTGTTGCTCGAGAACTGGGCATCCCCTGTGTTGTCGGTATGAAAGGCGCTATGGGCTGGATAAAGGACGGTGAAACGATCGAAGTTGATGGCGGAACCGGCCGCGTTCGGAGGGTTTCATGAAGAACGCTGATATTGCTTCGCGTGCAAACTTTGAGGCTATTCGTTATGCCCAACTTTGGGAAGATGCGGACGTGCTGGTAGATGCGCTGGGTAATCAAAAAGGCAAGAGACTGGTCTCAATATGTTCAGCAGGTGACAATGCTCTTGCCATGCTGTTGCTTGATCCAGAAAAGGTGATTGCGATTGATCTGTCACCAGCACAAATCGCCTGTCTGGAAATACGCATTGCAGCTTACAGAAAGCTGTCACATACAGAATTTTTGGAGCTAATGGGCGCTCGTAAATCAAATAGACGCGCTGAACTGTTTGATCGCCTTTTGAATGATTTGGATGAAAACACTGCAATCTTCTGGGCAAAACAAAGGGATGAAGTTAGTTTGCTGGGTATCGGCGGGGTTGGCAAATTTGAACGCTACTTTCGAATTTTCAAGAACAAAATTTTACCTTTAGCGCAATCGCGCGCCACCGTAGATGAAGTCTTTCACTCCAAGCCCAGAGCAGAGCGCGAAATATTCTTCAACACACGCTGGAACAATTGGCGCTGGAAGCTACTGCTGAAAGTTTTCTTTTCAAATTTTGTCATGGGCCGCCTGGGACGTGATCCTGCATTCTTCGACCATGTAGAAGGGTCACTGGCAGATCATGTTGCAAGCCGGCTAGATCACGCGGGTATCGATCTGGATCCAAGCAAAAATCCATATCTTCATTATATTCTGAAAGGTATGCAGGGTGAAGCTCTGCCACTTCCCTGGCGCGAAGAACATTATAATACCATTCGCGAGAGACTGGATAGGCTGGACCTGCGCTGCGGTTCACTTGAAGACTGTATGGAAATTGGAGAAAAGGCTGACGGCTTCAACCTTTCTGACATCTTTGAATACATGAACGAAGAAATTTTCGAGGAAGTTTACCGTTCAATCTTGAATGCGTCAAACCCTGGAGCACGTTTGGTCTATTGGAACATGATGGTGCCACGCCGCATGCCAACCTCGTTTTCCAAAAAAATGATACGTCTAACGGAGGTTGAAGATAGGGGCAAAACCATGGACAAGGCGTTTTTCTATTCTGATTTCGTTGTGGAGCAGGTTTGTTGAGCGAAAAATGGTTGGTCATAAACTGGTTGGAAATCGGGTTGGTGCTACCGGTAATCATCAGCATCCTGCTTTTAATGACAGCCGTACGCTACCTTGCAGGTAAGTTTGGGCTATCACCTGAGATACAGCGCAAGATCGTCCATGTTGCTGTGGGTATCTCATCCCTTTTCTTTCCACTGGTTTTCTCAACCTCTATTCCAGTTTTGATTCTTATCACTTGCACAATATTTGTTATGCTTGCAATGCGGCGTAGCAAGACAAAAGAACATGGTATCGGCTCTGTTCTGCATTCGGTTAGCCGCGCTTCCTATGGTGAAATTTATCTTGCGCTTTCTGTGGCTTTTCTCTTTTTCAGATCAGATGCAAATCCGGTTTTATATGTCCTGCCTCTGCTTGTTATAACATTATCAGACACCGCTTCTGCATTGGTGGGTATCACTTACGGCAAGCTTCGATTTGCAGTTGCAGAAGGCACAAAAAGCATTGAAGGTGTGGTTGCATTTTTCATGGTGACATGGATAAGCGCAATGATTGTCTTACTACTCATGAGTGATGCAGGGCGAGTTAATGTGATCTTGCTTTCATTGCTTATCGCAGCCTTTTGCGCATTGGTTGAAGCAGATTCATGGCGTGGACTTGACAATCTGTTTGTTCCAATAGGCGCTCACTTATTCCTGGAAAGATATCTTGCCTCAGAACCCTGGGTACTTATTCTGGCAGCCTTGTTTTTTGTAAGTATGATACTAGCTGCAATTCGGTTTTCTGGTGTTTTAGGTATCACACCCCACGAAGCCAGATCTCGTACAATTTTGATATTTCTGATACTGACCGTAACTAATCCGGTGAATGCAACCCTTCCGTTTTTTGCGATATTTACTCATGCTCTCGCTGGCAAACTTAATCCATGCGTAAGCCGCTCACCGGTTCTTGACTTAATAGCAGCTTCAGCAGGCGTTGCGTTGCTTTGGCTGCTCGCTGGTGAAGCTATTGAGACAACGACAATCAATCTTTTTAATATGACCTTCGCTGGTGCCGCAGCCATTTTTGCAACTCTGGCTGTGTTAGGAAAAGCTGAAGGCAGCAAATGGCGGTTTACAGTAATTCCTATTAACCTGGCTATCGTTGGGGTATGTACTCTCATCACCTATATGAACCCGAAGGAAGCGCTCTGGTATGATCCTATATGGCCCCCAGTTCTGCTTAGCGTCGCTCTTTCAACTATTGTTGCATGGGCAATGCCCGGTTGGTTTTCCAGCTGGCGTGGCCCAAAAGTATTTGGAATTGCATTAATTGTTCCAGCAAGCCTGTTTTTTATCGATGGAGTTTTGTGATGGTAAAACCAGAAGTCTTTTCAATTGAAAATTCTAAAGCAACACTCTATCGAAAGGCGCCCTCCTGGGGTGAGTTCAAAACTGCTGCGATCGGCGGTATTAAATTCAAATCTGTTGCGGAAGGCGTTGAACTTTTAACCCGGGTTGCTGCCAAATGCAGCGATGAAGGTTATGAAGCACTTGTGGGACCACTTGATGGTGATACCTGGCACTCTTATCGCCTTGTGTGCCAAAGCGATGGTTCAGCGCCGTTTCTGATGGAGCCGACCAGCGGTGAACACGATCTTGCAATTTTTGAGCAGTCAGATTTTGAACCGATTTCGAAATATATTTCAGCAAAAGCTAAACTCGCAGATACACTGGGTAAGAGACCTGCCGAAATTCCCGGCGTTACGATCCGGCCATGGGATGGTGAGAATGGTGAGGCATTGATCCGCGATTTATTCGACATGTCAGCAGAAGCATTTGCAGGGAACAAATTTTTCTCGCCCATTGCCTTTGAAGACTTTATGGCAATTTATGAACCTCTACTGCCCTTGATACAGAAAGAACATGTATTTTTTGCTCGCGATGAGGAAAATGCACTTAAGGGATTTTTGTTTGGTTCACCTGACTTCATGGATCATTCCGGCAAGCCCTCTGTCATACTGAAATCCTATGCAAGCAGGATGTACGGTGTTGGCCACCTTTTGGCCGATACCTATCACCGACGCGCCATAGAAATGGGGTTTGAATCCGTAATCCACGCCCTCATTCACGAAGACAATATATCGCGAAGCCGCAGTGAGGTACATAAAGCGGATGTATTCAGAAGATATGCCCTGATGGGTCGTAAACTTTAGGCGTTATTTGATGAACCTGATTTCGACATTTCTTGAAACGGCCCTCAGGCGTAGTGATGTTGTGGCTGTGGTTGCTGGAAATGGTGAGTACATCACATACAAGGATTTAGCTCGTAAATCTGCAGGACTGGCAAGCCATTGGTGCGCCAGAGGTGTTGAAAGTGGTGATAGGGTTCTGTTGGCAATGCCTGTGGGCATAGATCTTTATGCCAGCATCGCCGCCCTTTGGCGTCTTGGAGCAACTATAGTTTTTCCTGAACCTGCAATGGGCCTCAAGGGATTAAAACATGCAATTTCAATGACGCGTCCCAAGGCCGTGCTGACTTCAAGCTGGTACAAAATACTGCCTTTTATTACTCCAGAACTTTGGAAAGTTCCTCTTCGCTTACATGTTTCTGATGCCGTTAGTAAAAATGATATTCTCACGGAAGTAGAGCCCGATCACCCTGCTTTGATTTCATTCACTAGTGGTTCGACCGGCAGACCCAAAGGCATTGTCAGAAGTCACGGCTTTCTTGCTGCGCAAAATGCGTGTGTGTCAGAGATGCTGGCTTCCGAAAATGACAATGAGATTGATCTGGTTGCATTCCCTGTTTTTGTCATCGTTAATCTGGGTTTGGGGGTAACTTCTGTACTGCCAAACTGGAAACTGACCCATCATGATCAGGCGAATCCTTTTTCAATTGCTGAATTGGTTAAAAAACAGAATGTTACCCGGGCGTTGCTGCCCCCATCCATTTGTGATCTTCTCTCCCGCGAAGCTCTCAATCTAAACCTCGATACCATCTATACAGGCGGTGGACCGATTTTTCCGGATCTTATGAAGCGCTTGCAGCAAGTAATGCCGGCTACAAGAGTCATGGCGGTATATGGCTCAACCGAAGCTGAGCCAATTTCACATCAACTAGTTGAAGATATTAGTCCTGAAGAATGGGCTGCAATGGAGACAGGGTCAGGCTTGCTGGCCGGCAAGCCTGTTGCACAAATCAAGACAGACATCATAGAAGATGAAATCATTGTCACTGGTGAGCACGTCAATAAATCTTACCTTGATGGCTATGGCGATGATGAAAATAAAATTATGATTGATGGTGAGGTTTGGCATCGTACCGGGGATGCTGGCAGATTTGATAATGAAGGCAGATTATGGTTACGGGGCAGATGGTCAGCAAAAGCTGGCGAATTGTTTCCCTTTGAGATTGAGGTAGCTGCACGCAGTTGGGATGGTGTTAATGCAGTTGCGCTGATCCCCGATACTTCCCCTCCAAAGCTCGCAATTGAGGGCGAGGAACCGGCACACGGTTTGTGGCAAAGTCAGGCAAGCAAGATCGGCGAAATCGAAGTTGTCAAGATTGTAGAAATACCACTAGACCGCAGACATCGCTCAAAGGTTGATTATGCAAAACTGGCTTTGATTAGAGGATAATCCAGCCAGGAAAAAAATGTGCTTTGAATTCACTTTCAACAATTCCGACGTCACTGGTATCAACTTGTCTTTATTTGCCATGTCCGCCTCATTTTATATTCTCATTGCCCGCAGTTTTGGGAACAAAGTGTCTATAATTCTAGGGGGTATTCAGGGTGAAGAAACGAATAAGATCAGGTTCACGCTGCAACAGTCCAACGATGGCAGGAAACTTCTTTATTTTGCGCCAACGGGTAAGTTTACCAAGCCCCATGCGCGATCCAAAATCCCATTGTATGCAATTAATTTTACTATATCTAATCGCTGTTTCAAACTGATCGTATGATGTTTGATCAGTGTTTCCAGTTCCCGGAATGAAGCTTACACAACCCGTTGATTTATCGTATGTAGTAACAATTATTGGTCGATTAATTCGTATTGATAGTCTTGACATTAGAGTGATTAATTCCAGAAAATGTACAACCTCCTCTTGTTCCTGTGGACTCCTAATTACCTTTTTAAGTTGTTGGGGAAGTACGACAGTAGGCACTTTTAAGCGACGTTTTGCACGTAACTCTGATATCATCTTGATTGTCTTTCTAGCCATATTTGTAGCCGCTGGCCGTAATCTACGGGGAAGTAAGGGCAATACACTGTAACGACTGAACTCAACGAGTTTTCTAATCACTGAAGATCTTAAAAGATGGCTTCGCAAGGGCCGGTCATAACGCCCAAAACGGCTAATAAATTCAACATTGTCATAACTTTTCCGTACACAATCGTTAGGTTTTATCAGTGTCAGCAGCTCGCTATCAACCCGTTGCATAAAACCGCTATAGCTATATTTTTCATTACAGGCGACTTCATCATAGACTGTCTTGATGATCATCTGGGAGCGTTCCTTATCGCGAAGGACAGCCACTACTTCATCCATATTGGAATGATCTTTTTTCAGCGGTATGAAATGGCGCCATGGCTCAAGTACCCCGGAATACTCTCCCTCATATGCGATAATCAGTGTGCGAAGAGCGGCAGCTTCAAAACAGCGCGGTGAAATCTGGTTAAGGCGGATAGAGCCCTCTTCATCTGCAAAATAAAGCCGTCGTAATTCAGCATAAGAAACTTCGGGCTGACGTGCCACATGAGCTTCAACACTTTTAGCAATCTGGCCAGTAAAATCAAATATACTTGCGCCACTTTCAACCGCCAGAACAGCCTTGCTCTGACTGAGGAAATCAATCCACTTTCCACCGTAAATACGGTCTTTCTCTTGCGTAGAAATATCACAGGTTAAATTGTAACTAGGGGCATCGCGTAAAAAAAAATCCGCAATCATCCATTTTTCTCGGCCTAGCTGACCGTGCCATGCAGGATAAACCCTCCCGCGATAACCAATATCAAGCGTACGTTGGGAAAAGGATGGCACATCCTTATCAAGCAAAAGCTGTGGAACATAACCCGTTAGCACATTGATACATTTGAGGTTAGGTAGGCGTGCAGGAGGGTAGACCTTTTCTATTTCGCCTTCTGGTACACAGGTAAACAACATATCAATGCCAAGATAATCAATGGCCTCGATCGTATCGTTAATTTCACGGTATTCATCTTGAATGAACATAGATTTATGACCATCGAAGCAACGCAATCGATATCTGGCAAGCGGAGACAGATAACTGTCAAGGCGTACTGAAATCGTAAAATGCAGGATAACTCCGTCATACCGTTCCAGCTCAAGATCATCCGGCAGATCACCCAATCCTGAATAAATTTGCACATTATGCCGGGAAAAGGCATCAAATGCCTTAATATGATCCTTACAAGTTTGCGCCTGACCTGGTTCAAAATTGCATATTAACAATAAATCAAGGCGCCTGGAATGCTTGTCCATTAAATCATGCTCTTTTGTATACCAAGTATTTGCCATTCCTGATGTGTATAGATGAATAACCTCGTGTTTTGAAACTCATACTGCATAAGTTTGAGTAATTCGAGTGTACCCCATTGGAGTTTTGCCTTTCAAGGTTTGATGGCGTCCGTTATCAGCGTGATTGTGTTACTTGTAATAAGACATTTCGATTCAGTCGAACACATCGCGTCTTGCATCTTGTCTGATTTTATATGCTCAGCGTCTGATACGTTTACGCTTCAGATGGTTGAAGAAGCTATCGGCGCGCGCATTGTTGTGAGGGTTACCTCTCAATTGTGCAGCCCCGGATATGGAATGCCGAAATAATTTCGGCGAGAGCTGGTTACTATACTCATCTGGAGGTAGAGGCTGACTTATGAGGGAGAAAGTAGAATATCGACGATTTTACGCGCCGATTGTCCTTCACCATAATCTGTTATAGCGCGTCGGGGTGTACTGTATTCTTCGCTGGTCCACAGGCGGTTCCAGCCCGATTCAATGGTTTCGACCCACTCCGTTTCATCACGCAGGGTAACGCATGGAGTATTATGAAAATAGGCTTCCTTCTGCAAGCCGCCGGAATCGGTATAAACTCCTACAGCTCCTGCCAGTAAACGATGAATGTCGAGATAGCCAACCGGATCAATCAGCTTGATGCCCTTTGGTATAATGTTATATTTCTGCATTACCTGTTTGGTTCGCGGATGGACCGGAAAGACCATTACCCGATCTGTTGCCGCCTCTTCAAGAAAGGAAATAATTTTACGAAAGCGCTGTTCGTCATCGGTGTTCTCGGCCCTATGCAGGGTACAAAGAAGATAATCGCCGTCCTCAACTCCTATCCGGTCGAGAATATCTGATTGCGCGCGAGAGCTTTCGCTCGCAAACAAGGTTGCATCATACATAACATCACCTACATGATGCACGCCTTTGGTGATCCCTTCTTTTTCAAGATTGGCAACCGAAAGACTGGTTGGACAAAACAGTTGTTCTGATAACTGGTCGGAAATAATACGATTGATCTCTTCGGGCATCGCTCGATTAAAGGAGCGCAATCCAGCCTCGACATGGAACAATGGAATATGCAGCTTTACAGCCACCAGCGCTCCGGCAAGAGTTGAATTGGTATCACCATATATCAAAACACCATCTGGTTTTTCTTTAAGCATAACAGTTTCGAGTTTTTCCATCATGCGCCCAGTCATTGCGCCATGGCCACCGCCCATAACCTCTAGATTATGGGAAGGTTCTGGAATGCGGAGTTCAGAGAAAAATATGCTCGACAGATTGGCGTCAAAATGCTGCCCGGTGTGGATGATTTTTTCATTTATACCTGAGGTTTGCTCAATGATACGCGATACAGCAGCAACTTTGATAAACTGTGGTCGCGCACCGACCACGGTTAGGATATTCATGTCAGCGCCTTTCAAAACCCTGGAATGGATTAACCTGGTGAACCTATCTCTTTAATGCGCTCAAGAATGCGCGTGCACAATCGGTCCACACCTTCTTCAAGGCTAACTTTGGCTTC
>JAJRTX010000274.1 GCA_021545665.1 Zetaproteobacteria bacterium | reverse complement strand
TCCTTGATAAAAACATCATGGCCATGCCAGAGTCAAAAACATTGGTTGAACGACTCAATAAAATCGATGCTTATCGTTCACAGTTCGCTGCTGTTTTTAGCGACGAAGGAATAACAGAAAAAACCATCGCCAAGGCCATCGCCAGTTTTGAACGCACACTGGTCACCACCAACAGTCCGTTTGATCGTTTTTTAAACGGCGATAAAGAGGCCATTTCAGACTACGCCCAGCGTGGTTTCGAACAATTTATTGCGATTCGCTGTGCCTCGTGTCACTTCTGGGTCAACATGGCAGGCCCCAACCCAGGTCTGGCCTTGCAGCAGGGCGAGGGTTTTTATGAACTGTTCCCCAACTACCCGGGCACGGACTATGAAAAACAGTATGGCCTGGCAGATGATATTGGCCGTTATGATTTTAGCCGGGTGAAAACAGACAGGCGTATGTGGCGGGTGCCATCACTGCGCAATATTGCCATCACAGCCCCTTATTTTCACAACGGTGCAGTCAACACCCTGGATGAAGCGGTGCGTGTGATGGCCAAAACCCAGTTAAACCGTGAACTGACCGATCATCAGGTTGATCATCTGGTGGAATTTCTCAAAACATTGACGGGGGAGTTTCCACAAATAACATTGCCTCGTTTACCCGCAACCCCTGAACGCACTGTGGTAACAGTGCAAGATAAAAACCTTTGAGTGTTAGCAATGACAACAGAATATCTAGAAGAATCAAAACGGGTCATGCAGCAAGCCGACCTGTTATGTAACAAACAACAGGTCGAGGCAGGCTTCGACAAAATGGCAGCAGAAATTACGGCACAACTGGCGGATAAAAACCCAATTGTTTTATGCATCATGACGGGCGGCGTTATCCCGGCAGGCATGCTTTTGCCACGCCTGGATTTTCCGCTGACCACCGACTACATTCACGCCACCCGCTACGGTCATAATACCCAGGGCGGCGAGCTGGACTGGATAGTCAAACCACACAAGCCACTTAAAGATCGGGTTGTCTTATTGGTAGACGATATTTTTGACGAAGGCCTAACCCTCGAAGCCATTGCACAGGATTGTAAAGAAGCCGGAGCCGCCGTGGTCTATTCTGCCGTGCTGGTAGAAAAGATTCGCCAACGCCAATCGAAAATGAAGGTTGATTTTGTCGGCCTGGAAGTAGAAGACCGTTACCTGTTTGGTTATGGCATGGACTACAAAGGTTATCTGCGCAATGCCGCCGGAATCTACGCCGTCAAAGGCATGTAACTAGTCGCCCGGATGAAGCATAGCGTAATCTGGGAAGCACAATCGATCCCCCAGATCTCATTACATTGTATCCGGGCTAGAAAACTGTAGAGTAAACATGATGACAAACATCGCAATCATCGGCGGCACCGGCCTGACCAAATTGGCTGAACTGGAAATAATTAAACAGGAAGCGGTGGATACACCCTTCGGCCAACCATCAGAACCCCTGACCTACGGTAAACTGTTTGGCCGCGATGTAATCTTCCTGCCACGTCATGGTGGCAACCACACCATCCCGCCACACATGATCAACTACCGCGCCAACATTCGCGCCTTAAAAGATGCCGGTGTTGAAAAGATCATCGCCATCGCTGCCTGCGGAGCCATGGACGAAGCCTTCGTGCCCACCTCATTGGCTATCCCGGATCAGATCATTGATTACACTTGGGGTCGCAAACACACTTTTTTTGAAGATGGCCTGGCAGAAGTAACCCACATTGATTTCACCAACCCCTACGATGAAGATCTGCGCCAGGCACTTATAAAATCTTGTCAGCAAGCCAATGTTCAATTTTCAGATTATGGCACCTATGCCGCAGCCCAAGGACCACGTCTTGAAACCGCCGCAGAAATCAAACGCATGGAACGCGACGGCTGCACCATGGTCGGCATGACCGGCATGCCCGAAGCCGCACTGGCGCGAGAACTGGGCATTGCATACGCCTGTTGCGCCGTTAGTGTTAACTGGGCGGCGGGCAAAACTGAAGCAGAAATCACGATGGAAGATATTATCAGTTGTCTGGGGGAGGGGATGACCAATATCAGGGGCATGTTTGAGAAACTGATGACAAGGCTCTGATCGTTGACTGTGTATTTTTTTATTCCTGTTGTTTATTGTCGTAGGACATTGTGTTTAATAAGGAGGTTTCAGTGAATAATCAAAGTGGAATTCTTGGCCCCGTACCCAAGCAAGCGCGTTATTTAATGTTTAGTTTTGAGTCTGATGTTGCGGATGCTATAGAGGCATTGGCGCCACTGTTGGATGTGGTTGATGGTGAAAACACCATTGTTGGTTTTGGCCCATCACTGATTGCAGCCCTCAACAGTCAAATTCCGGGCTTGCGCCCTTTTCCAAGCATGGTTGGCCCCGGTTTTGATATTCCCTCCACACAATATAGTTTGTGGTTCTGGCTACGTGGTGATGACCGCGGTGAGCTGCATCATCGTTCGCGTGAAATCGAACACGCATTATCAATGGATTTTCACCTGAAAGAGGTACTGGATGGATTTATGCATCATGATAGCCGTGACCTGACCGGTTATATAGATGGCACTGAAAACCCACAGGATGAGGATGCAATCAACGCTGCAATCGTTCAGGGGCAGGGCAGTGGCCTGGATGGTGCCAGTTTTGTTGCCGTACAACAGTGGACGCATGATTTTGAGTTATTTGATGCCATGGGTCAGCCACAGCAGGACGATGCAATTGGTCGTCGTAAAAGTGACAATGAAGAGATGGGCGATGCCCCTGAGTCTGCACATGTAAAACGTACAGCCCAGGAAAGTTTTGATCCCGAAGCCTTTATGGTCAGACGATCCATGCCCTGGGCAGAAGGTAATGAGGCGGGTTTAAACTTTGTTGCATTCGCAAAATCACTTGATGCCTTTGAGATGATGCTGCAACGCATGGTGGGGGCAGAGGATGGTATCACCGATGCCTTATTCAACTTTACCCGTCCAATCTCTGGCGGTTATTACTGGTGTCCGCCGATGAAGAACAGCAAGCTCGATTTAAGTGCTCTTGATTCAATGGTTTGACTATCTATTGATCGGGGTTACCTTGACGGCTTAATTCAAATGACCATTATTACCGCTTTTTCACATACGCCCAAAATGAGCGAACTGCCAACAATATTTCCAAGCCCGTTTAGTGCCACACCTCACGCTATTGCCAGGCAGGCTGCTGTCCAATTACAAGCATGGCTAATCAAGCAGACATCCTGGCAGCACGATTTTGATTCAGTCGATGGCGGCAAGATGTTTGGTGTGTTGGTGGTAAAAGACAGTGATGATCAACTCGGCTTTGTTGCTGCTTTTTCCGGTATGTTGGCTGGCCAATGGCAGTTACCAGGATTTGTACCACCGATGTTTGACCCGTCTGAGTGGCAGGCCTTTTTACCTGCGGGTGAGGCCGAGCTTGCCGCGTATGCCTCACAGATAGAAACTTTAAATAACAGCACCGCACGTCATGAACTTCGTTCAAAGTTAAAACAGCTAAGCGAACAGCAAGATGCTGACATGCAGGCGTTGAAACAGATACATATCGGTCGTAAGATGCGGCGCCGTGAACAACGATCTGCCAGTCAATTTTTTAGTGCCTACGAAAAAAAAGAACTGCTTGATAAGCTGTCTTTTGAAAGCCAAGAAGATAAACGTGAATTCAAACAGGCCAGAACTGACTGGCAAACCAAACTGGCTGTCTTTCAACAAAAACTGGATGAGATTGAAGGCCAGATAGAGGTCTTAAAAAAGACCCGCGCCAGGCTTTCAAACAACCTGCACCAACAGGTGTTTGCCACCTATACACTCAGCAATAAGCAGGGGGATCAAAAGTCTATTAGCCACTTTTTTGAAGATGGCAATCCACCCAGTGGAGCGGGTGACTGTGCGGCACCGAAACTGATTCATTATGCCTGCAAAAATGGATTAAGGCCGTTAGCCCTGGCTGAGTTCTGGTGGGGCGCTGCGCCAAAGCAGGGTATTCGTCAGCATGGGCATTATTATCCTGCCTGTCGTGGCAAATGTCTGCCGATACTGCCTTTCATGCTAAAGGGGTATAAGGTGCAGCCTGCCCCGGTGCTGGGTGATAAGGTTTCTGATCACCTAGCACCGGTAACGGTTTATGAAGATGATGACCTGGTGGTGGTTAACAAACCCAGTGGGCTGCTGTCCGTACCGGGAAAAGAAATACAAGATTCCGCGCTGACACGGCTGCAACAGCGTTATCCAGAGGCAACAGGGCCATTGCTGGTACATCGTTTGGATATGTCTACTTCTGGCTTGTTGCTTGCAGCTAAAAACTCAAAAATACACAAGGCCATACAGCGTCAGTTTGAACAACGTAGCGTCGAAAAATGCTATGTGGCGATTTTGTCGAAAAGGCTGTCTGAACATCAGCACAAAGGGACAATTGATTTACCCTTGCGTATTGATCTGAATGATAGGCCACGCCAGCTGGTGTGCTTTTCGCACGGCAAATCAGCCAAGACTCACTGGCAAGTGATATCTCGCCTGCCATCGACAACGCGGGTTTATTTTTATCCAGTCACCGGCCGTACTCACCAATTACGCATGCACGCATCACACAAGGATGGACTCAATGCCGCCATCGTTGGTGATGAGCTTTATGGCAAAGCGGCTGAACGTTTATTGCTGCATGCTGAGCGACTGTGCTTTACTCAACCCAACACGGGTGAACGTATTGAAGTAGAATTGCCAGCACCATTTTAGATATTCGTAACCCCTTCGCCTTTGGGCAACGGGTATTTACAACAGAGGATTACAGATGACGACAAAAACGAATAACTCAGTGAACGAGCGCACAATCTGGAATCGTGCTTTTTATATGCTGATCTTTGTTTTGTGTCTTGGTGTTGCAAAGTTCGTGGCATTTATGGTGATTGTGTTTCAGTTTTTTTCCGTATTGTTTACAGGAAAACCTAATCCAAAGTTACTTTCATTTGGTTTAAGCCTAAGCACCTATATTTATCAAGGGATGTTATTTCTAACATTTAACAGTGAAACCCACCCTTATCCGATTGGTGATTGGCCTGAAGGTCGATCTGAGATTGTGGAAAAGGATTAACCGGATGATATTGCCTGTTTTTTTTCAGGGCGCCTCTATACTAAAACCAGCCATCAACCTCATCATCCAGTTTTCTTTTGCATTGCTTGAGCTGCGCATTGTAACTGGCAGATCGGCTCTTCACCTTTAACGCCACCTTTTTCAGCCATGATTTTTTCTTCCAGCTGCCACTCTTATACCCCCCCCGGCCTTCGTGGTAAGCAAGGTATTGACCATAGGCATCCCACTTTGAAATGCCAAGTCTCTTTTGTGTTACGTCGGTATACCAGCCAATAAAGTCGATCGCGTCTGAAAAATCATCGCGTTCATGACCACGGGCACCTGTTTTTTTTATAAAATCTTCCCAGGCCGGATTTTGTGCCTGCGCATACCCATAAGCAGACGAACGTCTGGGAAGCGGAATAAACAGAAACCAATCACGTTCGGGTTTGGCATCACTGACAAAGCGTGATTCCTGATGCATGATGGCCATCATTACCCAGATGGGGGTGCCCCATTTTTTTTGTGTATCACGGGCGGCTTCATACCAATCTGTTTCACCAAGAAAGATGTGGCAGATATTGTCAACCTTGGTGGGCTGATAGGTGGCACAGCCACTGAATATGAGCAAAAGGAAAAGCAGAATAATTTTACGTGTGCTGCCCATGCTTCCCCTCCCGGCAGAGAAAATGACAGTTTTCTCAATGGTATATGCCCTGTATGATCAGATCAATAATACTTGGTCATGATTCCCGTATAAACACCTGTGTTTTGTAGTGTAAATATTATTCTTTTCAACAATAGAAACAGACATGGAGATATAGATGTCACGATTGTTTTCTGAGTACCGCTTAGGCGATGTCGTTTTAAATAACCGAATCATCATGGCACCACTGACACGCAGTCGTGCAATTGATAATCTGCCAAATGATTTGATGCAAACCTATTACCAACAGCGGGCATCGGCAGGGCTAATTATTACCGAAGGCACTTCACCTTCACCTAATGGTTTGGGTTATCCACGTATTCCGGGAATATTCTCAGATGCACAGATAGAGGCCTGGAAGCCAATTACAGAAGCTGTGCATGGGCAGGGCGGTAATATATTTATGCAGTTAATGCATACCGGGCGTGTTTCACATCCGTTAAATCTGCCTGCGGATGCGCGGGTATTAGCACCTTCAGCCGTAGCTGCTGCTGAACAGATGTATACCGATTCTGAGGGTATGCAGCCCTTACCGGTGCCTGAAGCAATGAGCAAGGATGATATCCGTTCCACTATCGAAGAATATGCTCAAGGGGCGCGCAATGCCATCGCCGCAGGTTTTGATGGTGTTGAAATACATGCCGCCAATGGCTATCTGCTAGAACAGTTTATTCGTCCTAATACAAATTTGCGCGATGATGAATATGGTGGCAGCATCGAAAACCGCGCCCGTTTTGTAATAGAGGTGGTTGAGGCTTGCACCAAGGCCATTGGCCATCACAAGGTTGGCATCCGCCTGTCACCCTACGGTGTCTTCAATGACATGCCTTTGTATGACGAAATGGAAGCGGATTACACCTATTTGGCACAAGAGCTTGATTCTCAGGATGTGGTGTATGTTCATTTGGCTGATCATTCCTCCATGGGCGCGCCTGAGGTGCCAGATACTATTAAGGAAATCTTTCGTGATGAATCCTGCGGCACCCTGATTTTGTCAGGCGGTTATGATGCCGAACGGGCAGAAAAAGACATGCCGGGAAAAACTGATTTGATTGCTGTAGGGCGGCCGTTTCTGGCCAACCCTGACCTGCCGGCACGCTGGCAGAATAATGCAGAGATGAATGAGCCAGACTATGACACCTTCTACACACCGGGTGAAAAAGGTTATACCGATTATCCAACCTTATAAATAATCAACAAGCAAAACGTATCCTTGCATAAGATAACCGGAGTGCATTATGAAACAAGCAAGCGGCAGTAAAATTGCCAAGTCCATTATTGCAGCCACGCTGCTAGCAACATTCGTGCTCAGCCCCTCAGTCAATGCTGATAATAAACTGCAAAATATACTGAGTGCCGATCACCGCACGCCAGCTTATATGGCCCGTGACAAATATCGTCACCCGCTAGAAACCCTAAATTTTTTTGGCATCAATGACAAAATGACGGTGGTAGAAGTCTTTCCCGGTGGTGGCTGGTATACAGAAATTCTCGCCGCCTATCTTAAAGACAAAGGCAACTTTTATGCTGCACACAATAATCCAGACTCAAAAAGTGAATATGCACGCAAAAGTGCAGCAAGATTCAAAACCAAAATGGCCAGCAATGCCATCTATAGCAAGGTTAACATCACTGTGCTAGAACCACCGCTCAAAACTGAAATTGCACCTCCTGGCAGCGCAGACGCTGTGCTGACATTTCGCAACATTCACAACTGGATGAAAGCCGGTGTTGCCGATGATGTTTTTGCAGCCATGTATAAGGCCCTTAAGCCTGGTGGCATCCTTGGCCTGGTGGAACACCGGGGTAATGCCAATAACAAACAAGATCCCAAAGCCCGTTCCGGCTATGTTAATCAGGCCTATGCTATCAAACTAGCGGAAAAGGCAGGCTTCCAATTTATCGCCGCATCAGAGATCAATGCCAACCCCAAAGACAATAAAAGCCACTCTAAGGGCGTATGGACGTTGCCACCATCCCTGGCCTTGAAAAACAAAGATCGTGAAAAATATCTGGCAATAGGTGAAAGCGACCGCTTTACATTAAAATTTGTCAAACCATAGGCCAGGTCCGTGAGTGGCCTGCCAGCTTTCAGCAGATCATAAATCATGTTAAAAAGGGCAAACCAAAATGAAGGAGTTGTTATGAACAAAAATCTTATCGCTGCAGCCTTTGCAGGCATTATTGCATTTGCCCCCATCAGTCAGTTGCAGGCCGCAGATCTTCCAGTCAAAACGGTTGAACAGGTGTTTGCCCAACAGACAGAGCTATCTGGCAAGCGTATTCATATTAGTGGAGAGGTTGTTAAGGTGAACAACGGCATCATGGGGAAGAATTTTCTTCATATACAGGATGGCAGTGGCAAAGAAGGTAGCAATGACATCATCGTTACCAGCCAGCAAACCGCTCACGTTGGTGACAAGGTTGGCGTCGATGCACTGGTGACAACCAATCGTGATTTTGGCATGGGCTATAGCTATGCCGTAATTCTGGAAGAGGGCAAGATCAGCTCGGCGCATTAATCCAACAGCCTGCTAAGACACCGGGGAGGGCATTAGCCTCTCCGGTGCTTCATGTTTTATTATTTAATCTTAAACATCCTGGCTTCACCAAACGCGCTTTTGACCCGCTTGGGCGAAACGCTCATTACCCGCCAGTAATACTCACCCGGAGGTAAAGCCTCTGAATATTTATAGTAGTTTCTCACTTGATAACTGAATTCCTGTAAATCAGTTTTAAACTCAGCATCACGCGCCACCTGTAAAACATAGGAATTAGCCTCAGCAATCCTCGACCAGGCAATCCAGGGTTTATTGGTGGGCAACGTCGCGCCATTCACTGGCGAATTGGAGCGTGGCGGATTTAGCGTGCCGTGAACTATAAATGGCAGTTGAGCATTGAGTCCTTCAAGCCCGTTTTCATCCACCGAACGTAAGCGAATGTTGTAGCGGCCTGGACTGATATTGCGCCAATTAAGTTTAGGTTGATTCAGGCGTTCATCGAACAGCACCAGATAAGCGTCCGCAGCATAGACCAACTGTGCCCGATATGCCTTGGCATCCCTGATTTCTGACCACTTAAGATTGGCCTCACCATTCACACTGCTTTTGGACAGGTTGGCAATATCGGGGCGCATTAGTCCTTGGCGTGGCTCAGTCATGGGCTTGCCAGCCTCCAGTTGCATCGCAATGCCAGCACTAACACGGCGATGTTTTTTCTCGTTGGCGACAACTACCGCACCTTGCTCAACCTCAACCCGCATCAACTTTCCGGCTTTTGCCGTGGCAACACGAAAAAAAGCCGTTTGCGCACTAACAGAGCCGGCCTCAGTGGAAACCAATGCCAATTCCTTATTACCAGCAACCTTATACTCAATTTCACCCTGCAACAGCGTAAGTGGCTGGGTCAAAATCACCTCTGAATCAGAAAGCAAAACAATCACCGAACCATTGGCATCAACGATATTGACGCTGCTTTTATCACCGGTTCGAATAAGCGCTTTATCAGACAAGGTTTGATTAACCTTCAGCTTTGACCGCTTTTCACCGTTCACCTGTACAACCTGACCATAAGTAGCCGCCACAGTGATAGCAGAGTTAGAAATAGCCGTTACATCTTCAACAGCCATAGCGCCTTCTCTAACAGTTGCCACTGTTTTTTTATTATCCTGTGCAGGAGTTCTCGCTGCGGCAGGCAAATCCACCGGTTTAACAGTAGCAGGAGCAGGCGCGGCAGAAAAATCAGCCATCAACTCTGATGGAATACGCAACGCCTGATCGACCCGAAGCTGAGTTTGATCAGTCATCTTGTTGAACGTCATCAATTTTTTCCAGTCTTGAGGATTTTTCAAATTCTCATTGGCAATACTCCAGAGAGTGTCACCAGGGGCAACGATATAAACAGAAACCCCGGCAGCCTGAACAGGCAAGGCCACGCCAAGACAGCCCAAACCAAGAGCCATTGAATAAAACAGAGTTGCGGGTTTGAATATTGATTTCATAATAATTTAAGCGATAGCCACCAGAAGAAACGATGAGGCTATTAAATCGTGGAATGATCAGCAGGGTCAATACTATTAACCAGCTGAGCAGCATTTTCTGAGTTTTGCAGATTATGTGAAGTACTTATAAGAGGCTCCTTGTCATTGGAAATTAAGTTACTCCTTCTATTTAACATAATATATATTATGCGCATAAAGGCCAATTAGACTGACCTTGCTTTAGCCAGAAAACCTGATTAATTTTCATGTCAGGTCTGCACTGTTTTCAATATAATGCCGGGGCCAGCCACGCCATACACACACGCCGACTTGTTGTTGTTTATCCAGGCGATGCCATGCTTTGATTGGATCGCGATAAAAGCCAGGCAGCAGATCATAACGATTCGCTGACAACGCAACAAAACAACGCTCACCTGACGAAAGACCACTCACCAAATTTTCAGCATCTGCATCTAACACCTGTTTAACTATGCTATGAAGTCGCTCACTCATTTCTGTGTTTCCTTGTTGTGATGGCAGCTATTATGCTGAGCTAATCCTGTTGTCCTTTGAAAATGTCTGACAGACATAATATATATGTCTACCCAACATACATCAAGACAGGAATATGGCTGTGAGTCATAATTGTGGCCACTAGATATTTGAGACCAGATCCTATGGATATTTTTTCTGAACGATTAAGAAAAGCGCGCAAAGATCGCCAACTTACCCAGCGTCAGTTGGCTGACATTACCAAGATGGATCAGGGCCATATTTCACGTTTGGAAAGTGGCGGCAAAGGAGTGTCAATGGAGCACCTGCATGAGATCGCCAAGGCGCTTGGTGTTACCGTCTCTCATTTGATTGGTGAGGATATCAAAGAGGAAAGAGGCTCTTACACAATCTCCGGCAACAACCTTTCAGATGACGATACACCCACAGGCCTGCGCCAACTTGCCAGTGATAAGCAGCTGATAGCGGCACTGAATATCAGCGAGGCAGAGTGGCAAACCCTGAACTCCATTAAGCTCATGAATGAGGTGAGCAAAGATGGTTATGTTCAGTTGCTGATTACAATAAGAGCAGTGAGTGGCGGAAGGCCACGTTAGGTATTGTGATCTGGATGCACAAAACGCGGCGAATGCTATTGGCGTTATTGAGCTGTTTGTGTTCTACAGCACTTTTCGCTCAGGTTAACGTCAATGTCGATATCAATGGCGTTAATAAACGTATGGAAAATAATGTCCGTCTGTTTTTGAGTATTGAACAACAAAAAGATCATGCCTTGATTAATGAGGGTCGATTGAATCGGCTATATAAAAAGGCCCCTCAGGAAATTGCCAAGGCACTGCAACCATTTGGTTTTTATCACCCGGTTATCGATGCTGCTTTAACGCAGCCAAAGCCTGGTTCTTGGCTGATAAGCTTTAATATAGACCCCGGACCACCGCTGCTGATTGCCCGGTTTGATTTTGCTTTGAGTGCTGAGATGCGCAGTGACCCGGCCTTTGCCGCGCTCGTTAAAACCCTGCCTTTGAGTCTGGGCTCTGTGTTTAATCATCTTCGTTACGAAAACTTCAAAGCCAGTTTAGCCAAACTGGCCGCTGAACGCGGCTATTTTGACGCCTATTTTAGCGAACATCGAGTGGAAATTGATCTGAAAAAATATCAAGCGCGTATTCAGTTGTACTATGAAGGTGGCCAGCGTTACCATTTTGGTAAAGTCTCATTGCAACAGGATGTGCTTGAGCCGGAACTGATTCGACGCTACATTCCCTTCGAAAGTAGTTCACCTTATACGCTTAACCAGTTGATTGAATTACAACAAGCCCTGAATGACAGTGATTATTTCCGTACAGTTGAAGTCTCCCCCGCTGAGCCGCAACCTGAAACGGCTGAAATACCAATTACGGTCAAGCTGACGCCTCGCAGCCGCCATCGCTACAGCCTGGGGCTTGGATATGGCTCCGACACAGGTGCCCGTGCCAAATTTGGCTGGGAGAGACCGCGGCTGAATCACCGTGGCCATCGTTTTAATACCGAACTCAAGGTGTCTGAAATAGGTTATAGCTTAAGTGCCCATTACCGCGTGCCGGTGCTTAATCCTCGCACTGATCAACTGGTCTACAGTGCTGGTGTGGTTAATGAAAAAACGGATACCAGTGACAGCACAGTGCGCACCATTGGCACCAGTCTCAGTCGCAGCCGTGGCCCCTGGCGCGAAACCGTAGCACTGAATTACCAACAAGAAGCGTTTGTCGTTGCTGGTGATCGTGGCAACTCCATCCTGCTTATGCCCAGTGTTAATTGGAGCCGCACCTGGGGGGCTAACTTCATTCATACGTTCGATGGTCTGCGCTTTGATATCAGCCTGCGTGGTGCCAGCGAAAAACTGGTCTCAGATACCAATTTTCTACAAATTCAGGGCGGCATTAAGGCCATTACGCCATTGGGTCAACGCGACAGGATTATTAGCCGTGGCAGACTTGGCAGCACACTGACAGATAATTTTCATCAGCTACCCTCCTCGGTACGTTTTTTTGCCGGTGGTGCTCAGAGTGTGCGCGGTTATGCCTATGGCTCACTAGGGCCGGTGGATGACAGTGGCAAAGTGGTGGGTGGCAAACATCTTATGTCTGGCAGCATTGAGTTTGAACACAGCCTCAATGGCAAATGGGGGGTTGCGGTTTTCTACGATGGTGGCAATTCCATCAACAATATCTCAGACAAACTGAAACGCGGTGCTGGTTTTGGTCTGCGCTGGCAATCGCCAGTGGGGCCGGTGCGCATTGATGTGGCCACTGCCGTCAGCGATGCTGACCATCCCTGGCGATTGCACATCAATATTGGGCCTGATTTATGAGACGAGTGCTGCTTAGGCTGTTGCTTGCCCTGTTATTGCCGGCGGTAGTGGCATTGGCATGGCTGACCATGACGACAGGCGGCCTGCGCTGGAGCTATCAGCAGCTTGAGCCTTATCTACCCGGCCAGTTAACGGTGACGAAACTGGAAGGCCGGTTGATGGGGTCAATCATGGCAAAAAGCATTGAATACAGACAGGACGATGCCATCATCAGTGCTGATCAACTCACCATTGACTGGCGGCCACTTGCCCTGCTGACTGCCAGCATCGACATCACTCGCCTGCATCTGATGGCACTCAAGATTGTTGTCCCCCCATCAGAAAAAACAGAAAACCCTCAACCATTAAGCCTGCCTGAAATCAAATTCCCGTGGCGCGTAATACTAAGGGATGTGCTGTTTGATGGCTTGAGTATTATTCAAAATGAACAACGTGTTAACCTGGAACAGATTAAACTCAGTGCCTCCACGCGCTTTAGTCAGATTGACATTGATGAACTCAATATTATTGCCGATGACTTCAGATTGAATATCACGGGCAAACTCCAGCCCACTCAAGACTATCCTCACGAACTGGCGCTGCACTGGCAGCTGGCGCTTGCCTCTAAGACCTTGCTAAAAGGCAATGGCGGTTTAGTCGGCAACGTCAACAAAAGTCGCATAAATCAGCAACTCACTGGGCCACTGCAACTAACACTCAATGCCGAAATAGACGATCTGCTTGAACAGTTAAACTGGCAGATTAATGTCGATGTAACTGAATTTGATGCCACAAAATTAAACCCTGACTGGCCGACACTCACTGGCAAACTGACACTGAATGGCAAGGGTGATCTGAGCACTGCGAACATTGCCGCCAGCTTGCAGGGAAAACACCCGGAACTTGGCCTCTTTGATGCGGATGTCAGGCTGCAACGCCTAAGCGATAACAGCATTCACATTGAACATTTGATGCTGCACGGACCGGTGAATGACAGCCGAATTCAAGTCCGTGGCCAGTGGCTGCCCAACAGTGAGGGTGGCAGCATAACGGCGGCTCTGAATTGGCAAAATCTGTTGTGGCCACTAACAGCCCCCCCCTTGTTTGACAGCACTATTGGCAGCGGCTGGATAGTGGGTAATTCCCATCAATATCAATTAGGTCTGGCAACTGAGCTGTCCATACCCCAGGCCCCTGTCTCAACCGTCTATGCCAGCGCCAAGGGCAACCTTGATGGCCTTGATCTTGATTCGCTGCGCGTGACCACCCTCGATGGTGAGATCACCGCCAGGGGCAATCTTGCCTGGTCGCCGAATCTAGTCTGGCAGGCGCAGCTTAGCGGCCGTGATATTAACCCTGTCAGCCATTGGCCAGAATGGCCTGGCCAGTTCAAAACAACACTGTCCAGCAGTGGCCATATTAAAAATGGCCAGCTGATTGCGACTACAGATATCAGCGAACTCAGCGGCATATTGCGCGGCCATTCTGTTTCACTGCGCAGTAATTTTGATTGGCGTGATAATGGCCTGGATATTGGCCATTTTGATTTTCGTTCCGACACCTCACAGATGAGTGCACAGGGACGCATTGGCGACGCATTGAATTTGAATATTGCCATCGATGCTAACGATCTGGGTGATTTCTATCCAAAGGCCAAGGGGCAGCTCAACGCTGAGGCCCTGCTGACCGGGCCGAAAACATCACCAACAATCGCCACCTCTTTTAAGGCCAAGACTTTGCATCTGCCAGGTTATGATATTGCCAACCTTGATGGAACTCTGGCGATGGATCTGTTCAACTGGCAAAAGGTGGATATCCAGCTGACTGCTCAGTCGCTTAAACTCAAAGACTATAAACTGCAATCGCTGGCTATCAATGCTGATAGTCATCATCTTGAGTTCAAGGCAATCTCAGACGCGATATCAGCCCAAGTCAAACTCATCGGTAAGCCGGTTGATAAAGGCTGGCAGGGAAAAATCGAACAGTTTGACATA
Source organism: Zetaproteobacteria bacterium (assembly GCA_021545665.1). The sequence continues at coordinate 31,924 of JAJRTX010000274.1, read as the reverse complement.
AACAGTCAGCGCTTTGCCGATTGGCAGCTCAAGCAACCTGCCAAGCTCGTTGTCAGTCAAAAATCATTGTTTACCGATGAGCTGTGCCTATTGTCCAATCAGCAGGCCAGCCTGTGTGCCTCAGTCAATTACGACGGTGAACAATGGCAATCCAGTCTGGTCAGCAGCCAGCTACCACTCTCGCTAGCCAGTCCGTTTTTGCCCCCCGACCTGACACTTGAAGGTGTTGCAGACGCCAGCGCTGAACTGACATTTCAAATGCCAGACCAACTCATGGGCCAGGCTCAGATTGATTTTCCCGCCGGAGCTATCAGTTACCCGCTGTTAATCGGTGAACGTGATCGCTGGCAATATCAGCGCGGTAAGGCATCAATTATTATGGATGAGCAAGGCCTGCAAGCAAACGCCCAGGTTGCTATAAACAACGGCGACCAATTCAAAGCTAAACTTACCTTGCCGGGGGCAAAACTGCTGGCATTGGATCAGCAAAATCAAGCGCTGCAAGCCAGTGTTGTCTTGGCCGTACATGATCTTGGCTTATTCGAAGCTATGGTGACTGATATCTATGATCTTCGCGGTGAAGCCGACCTTAATATCAGCGCAGCTGGAACGCTGGCTCACCCCCGCTTCACAGGTCAGGCACACCTGCTTAACGGCAGTCTGCGCATACCCCGCCTCGGGCTTAACATTGATCAGATTAGTTTTAATAGCCAGAGCAAAGGGCTGGAAACACTAGACTTCAATCTTGAGGCCCATTCCGGAAACGGCAATCTTGTCGTTGAGGGGCGAACCAGCCTCGACAGAGGCGCTGGCTGGCCGACACAGATCAGCATCAAAGGCAAAGAATTTGAAATCTCGCGGATACCAGAAGCCCGTGTACTGCTTACACCAGATCTACAGGTCAAACTGAAAAATCGAAAGATCGATATCGAAGGCAAAGTTCACATCCCCTATGCCAAACTGCAACCGAAAGACATTACCACAGCATCACGAGTGTCAGCCGATGCGGTGATTGTTGACGGCGAACAACCGGCGCTGGAAAAGTGGGCCATCCGTTCCAAAATCAGATTAACGCTGGGTGAACAGGTGAGCTTTTATGGCTTTGGTTTTGAAGGCCGATTTGGCGGCAGCCTGTTACTACAAGATGAACCCGGTCAGCTAACCGCTGCGACGGGCGAAATCACCATCCCTGAAGGACGCTACCGCGCCTATGGCCAGCGTCTTGATGTTGAACATGGCCGCCTGCTCTATACCGGTGGTCCATTGAGTAATCCCGGCTTAGATTTTCGCGCTGTTCGTAAGGTCAACAGTGTGACCGCAGGCCTCAAAATTGGTGGCAGCTTGAATCAACCACGGATTGATCTCTTCTCCATACCCGCCATGGGACAGACCGACACCCTTGCCTATCTTTTGTTGGGACGCCCCATCGAAAACACCTCCGACGAAGAAGGTGCCATGATGGCGAAAGCGGTGCTGGCACTAGGACTGAGTGGTGGTGACCGTCTGGCTCGCACCCTGGGCAATCGATTCGGACTGGACGAAATGCGGGTTGAAAGCAGTGACGGTGGTGATCAGGCATCGCTGGTCATGGGCCGATATCTGTCACCCAAACTGTATATCAGCTACGGTGTCGGCCTGATCGAAGCGATTAACACCTTTAATGTCCGTTACCAAATCTCTGACCGGCTACAGCTAAAAGGTGAAAGCGGCGAACACCAAAGCGCCGACTTTCTCTACACTATCGAACGCTAAGCACCTGACCTGCCCTTCTCAGACAAACCTCTTTCACTGCGGCCACTATTCCATATACACATTTTAATTACGTTTTTTATTGAGAGGACTTGTGCTATACATTTACCTGACTATACTGGTCATGTATTACCGTAGCTGTGACAGGCAGTCCATTACGGTGAGGCGGGTTTTATAGCAGGCCGCCATGTATCAACCGAACTGGGTCACGAAAAATTGCGTTGTGCATTTTTCAGCAACGCTGAACGTAACTAAACATTAGGGAGATAATGCTATGAAATCTGTTTTATACATCGGGATGATTCCGGCTATTTTTATTGGCTTGATCGGGCTTGCTTATGTCAACGGAATGTAACTGATAGTTTGATGTGCTTTGGCCTGGTTTGTTCAGTGCAAGCCAGGCCAATTTAACTGTTTCAAACCCTGATTCGAGACAACGAAAAAAGTTGGGTTACTCTCCTGCCAATTCATCACACTTAAAAAAGGCACCTTTACTCTCGCCCAGAGTTTCTACCAGCCGGGGTAATAACCGCGACATTTTTTCAGGCAGTTGCCAAGGTGGATTAATGACGATCATTCCGCTGGCGGTCATACCACTGTTGCGCAAGTCGGCGCTGATACCGAGTTCAAACTGTTGTATTTTTTTGATGCCGCTAGTGATCAATTTTTTTTCCAGCTGGTTGATGTGGTTGCGATCAACAACCGGATACCAAAGGGCATAGATGCATGTGGATGATTTTTTATAGGCCTTGGCGATAGTATCAAACACACGTTCGTAGTCAGTTTTAATTTCATAGGATGGATCGATCAGAACCAGGCCACGTCGAGATACCGGGGGCAGTAAAGATAACAGGCCAACAAAGCCATCTTGAAACATAACTTTGATACGTTTGTTGTTAGCCGTATTTTGTTTGAGTATTTCGACATCTTTTGGATGCAGTTCATAAAACCAGCCACGGTCTTTACTGCGTAGATAGTTCATAGCAATGATCGGTGAGCCGGGGTAATAATTCAGTTCACCTGGAGAGTTATGCCTGGCCACTGCCTTGAAGTAGCTACTGAGTTCTGGCCACGCTTTGGATTTTAGTTTAGCAATACCTTTTGTGTATTCCTGTCGTTTTTCAGCATGTTCTGAACGCAGGTTGTATAGACCCGCACCAGAATGGGTATCGATGTATTCAAACGGGCTGTCTTTTTTGAGCAAATGCTCAAGGATTTCGATCATGACAATATGCTTGAGAACATCGGCATGATTGCCGGCGTGGTATGAATGTCGATAACTGAGCAAGGGGTATTCCTAAATGTGTGGGGCTTGGGCCGGTTAATCGTACTCGGTGTATTTTTTTGAGCTTCCGTAGACTTTATCTGCGGGGTATTTTTGTTCGTTCAGAATCAGCTTTTTATCAACGGCTGCAAGCAGGTCAACATTCAGTTTGTCTGCCAGACGAATGAGATAGAGCTGGATGTCTGCGAGTTCCAGCTCGACTTCGGCAAGTTTTTCTGCTGCCAGAGCCTGGCTTTGCTCTTCTGTCAGCCATTGGAAATGCTCTACCAGTTCTGCGGCTTCGGCAATGAGGGCCATGGATAAATTTTTGGGCGAATGAAATTGATCCCAATCACGTTCGGCAGCAAAAGTACGCAATCGTTGCTTTAGTTGATTAAAGCCATCGTCAGACACTAAACATCCCTGTTATTTCATTTAGCAACAACTCATTTTGACCAAATTATACTGTTGAATCAATGCAATCTTTTAAAGATGCATTCCAACGTATTAGATCCAGTATTTTCTATCCGACCCGAGGGTTGAGTTGGTTTTTTTCAATTTGAATATGACGAACATTTTCTTCATCTTTGATTAGTTCGATAAATTCACGGATTAAGACTGGATCCCATTGGCCCCAATCTTTTTCTTCGTCCAATACGTTGACTGATTTTTCCACAGTCATGCCCTTGCGATAGACACGATCACCCGTCATGGCATCCCAGGTATCAGCAATTGCCACAATTCGGGCAAGTAATGGAATTTCCTCACCAGCCATGCCACTGGGGTAGCCCTTGCCATCCCAACGTTCGTGATGCCAAGCGGCGATATCAGTGAACTCTTTAAAACGTTTGAGCGGTTTCATGATGGTGGCTGTCATCGTTGGATGGGCTTTCATTTGCTCATATTCACTATCATTTAGCGTCCCGGGTTTATTGAGAATGAGGTCGGGAATACCTATTTTACCAAGATCATGCATGAGCGCACCTTGTTTAAGCAGGGTGAGTTGCTGCTTGCTAAGCCCAAGCCGGTGTCCCAGTTTGACGGAATAGCTGGCAACCCGGCCTGAATGCCCAGCGGTGTATTTGTCTTTTGTCTCTAGCGCTTTAGCCAAAGACTGCATCGCCTGCATATAGGCGAGTTCTTGTTCTTCTAATAAACCCTGGATGTTGTCAGCCATTGTGTTAACAGCCCTGCCCAACCGAGCGACTTCATAGCTGGATGCTTCTTCAACACGCTGATCAAGATCACCTTTGGATATGGCTTTGGTAACACGCAACAGGGATGAGATGGGTTGAATCAGGTTGGCGTGGATAACCCACCAAATGAATATAAATAAAACTGCACCCCCCAGCACAAACATAAACATGATATTACGTTCGTATTTATCATCCAAAATCTGAATATGGGTCATTGTTTTTAACAGATCTATTTCCGCCTCCAGAGCACCGACCACCTCACCTTTATGGCGTACCGGAATGATAATGTCGGTCTTTGGCACCATTTGACCATTTTCAAGTGTGTATTCAATTTTATTGCCCAGATAGCTGGTCTCGCTACGGAATACTTCATCGTGCGCTCCTTGCATATTATCGACGTAGCCAAATGCCCCCGAGCTGTCAGCAAGTATCTTTCCCTGCGTGTCGTAAAAATAGACACGGTCAACGGAAAAAATTAACTCCCCTTCCATCATCAGCAGACTTTTGCTGAGGATGGTTTTAAGTTTATTTTGATCGAGTATGCCGTTACGCGCCTTGATCTCCTGATCCACACCCAACAAATACATTTTTGCCTGAATTCGGGCTTGGTCCAGCATCACCTCCTCCACCAGCTTTTCTGAATAGAGAATGGCACCCCAGCCCATCGCAATCAGGCCAATCATGGAAAAGCCAATGATTCTTGTCGTTAACGTCTGTTTTCTTGCCATTTCACCTTACCGAAGCGGCTGACCTCTTTGACTTGGAATTTGTTGTTATGAGCATTACGCCATGTAGCATGACAGCATAAGCTTTAAAATCGCAATGGTGGCATTGAATAATAAAGCGGAATAAATAAGGATTCACTTAAATTAAACATGCGCAACCAAGCTTATTCAAGAAATTAGAATTAATATAAAATACTCTGCAACACAATGACAAAGAAACTGAATTCATCACAAACACCTAATATTAACTTTATATCTCAGTGATTTGATGTGATAAGATTGGCCGCTATTTTCATGCTGTAAGGGTTGTTGTTGTGAAAGTCTCTGACGCCATTAAAAATCGCCGCTCTGTTAATGTGTTTGATCCAAAATACAAAATTGATTCTGCTGAGGTTCACCAGTTGATTGAAGCGGCCAATTTGTCACCATCAGCATTTAATGCCCAGCACTGGCGGTTTGTCTGGCTTCAGGATAAGGCGTTATTGGAACAGGCTAAAGCAGCAGCCTGGTATCAACCACAGGTGACAGATGCTTCGTTGGTGTTTCTGGTCTGTCTAGATGTTAAGGCGTGGCAAAAAGAGCCCCAGCGCTATTGGGTAAACGCGCCCTCAGATGTCGCCGAGGCTATGATTAGTAACAGTCAGCAAATATACGCCAACAATGATCAGCTTCAGCGTGATGAAGGCATGCGATCAGCATCGATGGCCTCAATGGCGCTTATGTTAAAGGCACAGGAAATGGGTTTGGATTCATGTGCAATGGCCTGTGACGAGCGGAAGATGGCTGAACTGGTGAAACTGCCTGATGATCACGCGATTTGCATGCTACTGGCGGTTGGCAAACGTATGGATGCACCTTATCCACGTCCTGGCCTTGTATCTGTTAACGATGTTTTACTGGAAAATGGTTTTTAGCCGGTTAAAACAAAACCGGAGCCTTACGGCTCCGGTGCATATTTAAGCGAGTTGCTCTTTACATTAAGAGGCCTGGTCCATATCAATGTCAGGAGCTTGGTCAACCAATGGAATTCCTTCAGCGCCTTTAACATCTTTCAACTTGGCTGAATGCTCCTTCACTTTACGCTGTGCGGCATCGAAAGCATCTCGAATGGCCAGATACAGGTCTTCATTTTCTTCACGCTTGATAACAATCTCTGAACCAGGCACGGTGATGTCGAGTCGGACATTGTAATGATTGCCGCGCTGCTGATGGCGGTGCGGTGATTCCACCAGTACACGACAACTCATGATGTGGTCATAAAATTGATCAAGTTTCGCAGCTTTTTCACGAATCGACTGCTCTGCATTTTCTGACAGCGATACATTCCTGGAAGTAATTTGAAGCGGTAGCTTCATATGTCTCTCCTTAGTATGTGTGTTGCCCGGCTTTTGGGCCCATCTCCCAAGCTCGAGCTAGGGCACTTCATGATGGGAAAACTTTATCTCGTTGATATTAGTATAAATACTATTCGGCATTTTCGCTCATATTTTTACATCAAAAACACATTAAAGATTACTAATGCCATGGCCGATACATTTTTTAAGCAAGGAGCCGGGTTTGATTGAATAATTAGAATCAAATTTATATACAAAGCTATTGTTTTAAATGGAATTTTTGGACTCAGAAGTACTGCTGCTATAGGAGATTAGACATGGCACAGCTTGACAACCCAATTGTGAATTCCTGGTATAAGTTACAAGACTCAGAGACCTTTCGTGTCAGTTCATATGATTCTGATGAGGGATATATTGAAATTCAATATGTAGATGGTACCGTTGAAGGACTGGATATTGATGTATGGATTAAACTCGGTGCTGAACAGATAGAACCTTCTGAAGAATGGCTGGAAGAGATCGAACAGGATATCAACGAACTGAATTTTTACGAAATGGGCGCAGCCCCAGGTACTGAGGCATTTGATGTTCCAGACTATTTTTCAGAAGAACCCGCCTAACCCTTTCGTTTTACATTAAGCACATTAGGCAGGCTATTAATCTTGTAAAGGATTTTACTAAGCCTGCCTAAATCTTCTATTTCCAGCGTTAATACCATATTCGCCGTGTAACTCTTTTTATCTGACAAGGTAGTCACTGCAATGATATTTACCTTTTCACTGGCCAGCAGTGTGGCAACATCACTGAGCAGCCCTTGGCGGTCAAATGCCTTAACCTGCACATCAACGGGGTATGCTTGTGGCTCTGCCTCATTAGCGGCCCATTCCACATCGATTAAACGCTCGGGTGACAAATTAATGTAACGGAGAATATTGGGGCAATCCTTGCGGTGAATGGATATTCCCCGGCCCTTGGTTATGTAACCGGATATCTCGTCACCGGGTACAGGTTTGCAACAACCTGCAATCTGAGTTAGCAGATCCCCTACACCAGCAATTGTAATGTCACTGCTTCCGGTGCTCGACTTTTGTGTTGCCTGGCGTGGCTTAATTGCGGGTAGTTGGTGTTTTTGCTTGAGTTTCTGTATCAGGCTAACAATCCGGCTGATTTTGAGATCATTACGGCCAATTGCAGCAAAAAAGTCATCCTGCTTCCGAAATTCCAGACTGCGCGACAGTTTTTCCAGATTAACCTCTATCAATCCAAGCCGATTAAGCTCTTTATCAAGAATCGATCGTCCAGCAGCAACATTGTTATCAAAATGAAGCATTTTAAACCAGTGCAACACCTTGCCTCGTGCCCGGCTGGTTTTTAAATAACCAAGTTCAGGGTTTAACCAGTCCCTGCTTGGCTCACCATTTTTTACAGTAAGAACCTCTACCTGTTCACCTGTTTTAAGCCGATAGGTAAGTGGCACCATGTGGCCATTAACCTTCGCACCACGGCAGCGGTGCCCAACTTCGGTGTGAACCAGATAGGCAAAATCCAGCGGTGTTGCTCCATCAACCAGGTCGATAACGTTCCCCTTTGGGGTGAAGACATAAATACGCTCTTCAAAGGCGTCTGATTTAAGCTGGTCAACAAACTCACTGGCATCAGCAATATCTTCTTTCCAATCGAGCAGTTGCCGCAACCAGGAAATCTTTCTTTCAAATCCTGCGTCGTAATCCGTGCCTTCTTTGTAACGCCAGTGTGATGCCACACCCAGTTCATTATCCTCGTGCATTTGATGAGTACGTATCTGCACCTCGACAACCTTGCCTTCAGGACCGAATACTGCCGTATGTATTGACTGGTAATTATTTTGTTTTGGCGTGGCAATATAGTCATCAAACTCCCCAGGAATATGACGCCAAAAAGAGTGAACAACACCAAGCGATGTATAACATTCTGGAATGCTATCCACCAACACTCTTACGCCACGGGTGTCATAAACCTGATCGTAGTCTATATCCTTACGCTGCATCTTTTTATAAATACTATAGATGTGTTTTGGACGCCCGCTGATTTCTGCATTGACATGAACATTGGTTAATTCAGTCTGCAGCGTTTGCACAAATTCACTGATATAGGCTTCACGATCAACCCGCCGTTCATCAAGCATTTTGGCAATTTTTTTGTATAACTCTGGTTCAAGATAACGGAATGACAAATCCTCAAGCTCCCACTTGAGATCCCACATACCCAGGCGGTTTGCCAATGGTGCATAAATATCCAGCGTCTCACGGGCAATACGTTTTTGCTTGCTTTCAGAAAAGACCGACAAGGTACGCATGTTGTGGGTACGGTCAGCCAGTTTAATCAGCACCACCCGAACATCTTCGACCATCGCCAGCAGCATCTTACGCAGGCTCTCTGCCTGAATACGTTCTTTCTTTTCCTTTTTACTTGATTGATCACCCTTAAAGGTTTGAATCAACAACATCTTGGTAACACCGTCAACAAGATTGGCAATACTGTCACCGAATTGTTTGCGTATTTCATCAATGCTGATTTCTGAGTCTTCGACAACGTCATGCAACAATGCCGCAGCAATTGTTTCATAGTCCATATCGATATTGGCAAGAATATCAGCGACGGCCAACGAGTGCTGAAAATAGGGTTCGCCAGAAACACGCCTTTGCTCGGCATGGGCGACCTGAGCCACCTGGCTGGCAGCCTCTATCAGTGCCAAGCCTTGTTCAGGATATTTATGCCTCAGCGATTTAAGCCAACTGGCAGGGTCAATTTGGTGTTTGCTTGTTTCTTCACCTGATGAGTGGGTAACACTAACCATTATCCTGGAACCATCGGTTGGACAGGGTGAAGTGAAAATTGATTTCAATGTTATTCATATCAATAAATTAGTATTTAGACTGGAACGATCAACTGAGGTGGCTAAGCTTATCAGCTGCTTTTTTTAGAGCTGTGTTTTTCTGAGTGTCCACCCGACTCTTCCTCATCTTTTTTTGGTTCACCAAATTCATGACGGATAATCGCAAACCGATACAACTGATAGGCAACCTTAAAATTAATACTATCTTCCGGGTATTGCCCCTCATCATCCAGCTCACCGGCTGTAACACTTGTAAGAATTTCAATTCCTTGATCGATGGTTTCAATGGCATAGATCTGAAACTCATCTTGCTCAACCGCCTCAACAATATCTTTTCTAAGCATCAGGTCATTAACATTGCTCTTGGGAATAAGCACGCCTTGCTCCCCTGTTAAACCACGCGCAGAACAAATATCAAAAAAGCCTTCAATCTTTTCATTAACCCCACCAATCGCCTGCACCTGGCCATGCTGATTAACAGACCCCGTTACCGCAAAGCCCTGCTTAATCGGCACGTTGGATAATGCCGATAACAAACTATATAGTTCTGCCGATGAGGCGCTATCGCCTTCGATCTCGCCATAGGATTGTTCAAATACCAGGCTTGCAGTGAGTGCCAAAGGTTGTTCTTTTGCGTACCTGGCACCCAGAAAACCGGACAGTATCAAAACGCCCTTTGAATGGATAGGCCCTCCCAGGTCAACCTCGCGTTCAATATCAAGCACATCACCGTCCCCCATTCTCACCTTTGCAGTGATCCGGCAAGGTGTACCAAACGAGGTGTTTCCGAGGTCGATCACCGATAGACCATTAACCTGGCCAACCACAGCATCGCAGGTATCGATAAGCAAAATATCACGCTGTATATTTTCATGCAGATCCTCCTCCATACGACTGCTGCGCCGTATTTGGGCATTGATAGCGGTTTGAACATCTTCAGCTGTCACCACATCGCGACCGTGTTGCCGTGTCCAATAATCAGCCTCACACATCAGATCACAGGTGCTGCGCATATGGATTGAAAGTTTGTTGGCATCTTCAGTAATCCTGGCACTGTGTTCAATAATGCGTTCAACAGCAGACTGATCAAATGCATGTAGCGCTTCTTTTTTAACCAGAGAGGCAATCAAACGGGCATATAAATGCTGGCTCTCTACACTTCTGTCCATTTGATCATCAAAATCAGCGGCAACCTTAAACAATTCCTGAAACTCAGGATCAAGCTGGTAAAGCAGATAATAAAGTACACGATCACCGACCAGAACCACTTTAACATTGAGAGGAATTGGCTCTGGCTCAAGAGAAACAGTGCTCACAAGTCCCAGCATTTGTTCAAGCGAACCAATATGAATTTCACTGGAACGCAAGGCTCGCTTAAGTGATTCCCAACTAAAAGGGTGTTGCAAAAGTTTATACGCCTCAAGCACCAGATAACCATTATTGGCCTGATGCAACGCACCAGGCTTGATGAGTGTGAAATCGGTTATTAATGTCCCCATCATCGCCACATGTTCCACTCGGCCAACCAGGTTCTGATAGGTTGGGTTTTCTTCAAACACAACCGGTGCACCAGAAGCATGACCCTGTTCAACCAAAACGTTCACCTGATAGCGCCTAAAACCCGAACCCTGAGGCATTATTCCCAACGTTATATCTGGCTGTTCATCTTCACCCCGGCGAAAATCATCAATATTGTTGATGACATCGGTTTGCACATTATCGAGGTAGTTCAGAACATCGGTATTGCTTTTGTATTGTTCAAGCAGTTCGTCAGTCAGGCGACCAACAATCGACATGACAACTTCTTCATTAAGCTGTTTAAGGGTTTCCCTTGCTTCACGCTGCCACAGCGGAACCATTCTTAACTCGTGTTCAAGCTTGCTCTGTAATTGTTCAATATCACTATCAAATTTTTGTTTTTCATCTTCAGGTAATTTTTTGAAATCCTTGGGATTGATAATGGAGTCATCTTTAGTCGGGGCAAAGGCAAAACCATTCGCAGTGCGAATTAATGCAACTTGTTTGGTTTTGGCTAACTGGCGAATTTCATCTACCGCCTGTTCCTGGCGGTTTTTTAATTCGTTCTCTAGCGCTTCAACCTTGTTTCGATATTCATCACTATCAAACAGTGCCGGAATAGCTTCTTTGAGCTCTTCAATCAGTTGCTGCATGTCCCTACGTAGCTGATGCCCCATGCCTTTGGCTAAGCATAATTTAATGGGTTTATGCGGTTGTTCAAAATTATTGACATAACACCAATCACTGGACTCATTTTCTGTGCCGGCCTTTTGCTGCAACAGCTGTGTAACAACGCCGTGTTTGCCTGTCCCTGCAGGGCCAAGTGCAAAGATATTATAACCAGTTTTTTTTATACCGATGCCAAAGTGGATCGCTTCCAAAGCACGCGCCTGACCAACAATTTCAGATAAATCGTCCAGATCGGTCGTGGTGTGGAAACCAAGTAGTGAGAGGTCGGTAGCTTGATAGAGTTGCTTTGCTGCCAACGGTTTTAACAGGCCCATTATTGTCCTTTTAATTTAGCATCTGAAAAACACAAATACGGTGTTCATAATACCCTATTCATTTCTGAAAATAAGCCATTCATCACGGCAGTTTCAGGCAAAAAAAAGCCTGCAAATCATGCAGGCTTTTTCGTAAAACTGAGTGCGTATTAGTTTTCGAAACGAACCCCAAAGGCTGTAATCAATTCATCTTCGAGTTCAATACGATCCGCAAGAACCTCACCCAACTTAGATAGATCTTCCTCAAGATTGTTCAAGTGTGAGCAATGGTCACCACAATCATATTTATCATTGAAATCGAGGATGATGTTGGTCATATCCAGAACCTGAGGATAGACAGTTGCCGCAACGTCGCGAATTTCCTGGCGGCGCTCATTTTTTTCGGCGAAATAGCGATAGAGCTGAAAATGGGCATTGGCAGTGTAATCCACCAAGGACTGACAGAACTCTTGCAATAACATCTGGGCATCAGCCGCTTCATTGAAGGGTTTACGACCGGCTAACAAGGTATAAAGCGACAACATCTCAGTTCTTGAGCCTACAAGCCGTTGGATCATTGTCATCGAGCGACGACGTTTTACCTGGGGCATCTCACTTGTTTCGACCATATTCCCTCCACTTTCGAATATTTGTATTCTCTGATCATACCAAATATGAGGCGTATGCCCACCCTAATCCACTAATTATGGATGTAAAAAGACTTAACACCCCACCAAAATTGTCGTAACTTATTGATATTAATTATATAATCACCATCAGCGAGGCTATCACCAACAACACCCCTGCAAATATCTTTTTTAGATTTGCAACAGGCAAATGATGAGCCAGTGCAACCCCAAGCGGTGCTGTTAACAGGCTTGCCGCAACGATTCCTGCCCAGGCCGGCCAGTAAACAAAACCACTGCTGTAAACCGGCAAATCAACCCCATCAAGCCCAAATAACCAATAACCCAGTGCACCAGACGCGGCGATGGGCAAACCACAAGCGGCTGATACGGCAATGGCCTGGTGTATCTTTATGCCACGCATACACAAATAAGGCACGGTCAGAGTGCCTCCCCCTATCCCCAATACAGAAGCAAGCCCGCCAATGCCAGCCGAAACGCCAAACAACTCATACCCTTTGAGACGCTCACGAGCAGCATTTATGGCAACAGGTGTACCAATAATCATGTAAACAGCAACAGCCGCTTCAAAAATGGCAAAAAACAACTTTAATTGCTCGCCACTCACACTATCTGCAACATAAGCCCCAAACATTGCCCCCAACAACATCGCCGGTGCCATTTTTTTCACCACGGTCCAAACAACAGCCCCCCGGCGGTGATGAGCAATCACAGATGACAGCGAGGTGAAGACGATGGTCGCCAACGATGTACCCAACGCAAGCTGCATCACAATCGAAGCATCAAACGATTGCATCTGAAAAACAACCACCAATACCGGCACGATAATCAAACCGCCACCAACACCCAATAAACCAGCAGCAATGCCAGCAAAAGCACCTAACAACAGGTATATAACAGTGATTTCAAACATGGCTATTTTTTATCTTTGACAGCCATTACTATACCGCTATGGCTGCTAAATCAAATAACCTTGTCGTCGTTATTTCAGGGCATGGTTACGGCCATGCTGCAATGACCGCTCCGCTGATTCAGGCACTGCAAAAGCAGTGTCCAAAACTAAATATTATCGTCCGCTCAGACCTTCCAGAACAGTATTTACGCACAGTCATGCCATTCAGCTTTGAACACTGTAAAGAGTCAACAGACTTCGGCATGGCTATGTTTGATGCATTCAACGTTGACACAGATAAAAGCCTGGCCAGATACCTGCGCTTTCATCAGCACTGGCATGACAATATTGATAAAGAAGCAAATAGGCTGTTGCAACTGCAAACTGGTTATTTAATCTCCAACATCGCCTACCTGCCCTTAGCTGCTGCCAGCCAACAGGCCATCCCTGCTATTGCCTACGGCTGCCTGAACTGGGCTGAAATTTTTCAATATTATTTCAGCGAACAGCGACAAATATTCAGACAAATATTTGCGGCCTATGCCAGTGCGACCTGTATAATTCGTACTCAGCCTACAATGCCAATGACAGGGCTTGTCACCGAAACCGTTGGCTCTATCGCCACGATGGCAACCAACAGGCGATCTTATCTATTGGACAAACTGGGGCTGGCAGAAAACACCCGCCTGATACTCACCAGCATGGGTGGAATAAAAACTGATTTGAATATCAGGCGCTGGCCAATCATAGAAAACATCCATTACCTGCTGGATGACCAGGCACCTGATGACCGTCCTGATATTTCATCATTAACAGGTCTTGGTATTAGTTTTATCGACACACTCGGCTCTGTTGATCTGTTCCTGACAAAACCTGGTTATGGCAGTTTTAGTCAGGCGGTTTGCAACAGAGTACCAGTGCTTTATGTTGAACGCCCTGACTGGCCTGAACACCCCTATCTTTGTGATTGGCTTAAAAAGCACATATCTTGCACCAGCATTAGCCAGCGGCAATTCTGTCACGGCCAGTTTGCCAGCGAGTTAATCTTACTATTAGAGCAGGATGTCTCCCCTGTCAGACCAGACAGCGGATTAAATAATGCCGTTGAAATTATATTAAATCGATTTAATCTTTAATTGATTCAATCATATTCCGGCAAAAATAGATAAGATCTAAATCAATTGGTTTTCGCAGCTTGTCAGTCAACCACATCTATGACAAGATTTCGGCTTAGTCCCGTCAACAGGGGCGATAACTTAGGATTGGGATAGGAAATAAACATGAAATCAATCGATATCGCATTAGTTCGTTTTTTACAGTTTCTTGTGTTGTTGTTTTTTACCTTTGCAGTTTTTCTCTGGTATGGCAGCATCGCGCTGGCACCACTGGCGCTGTGGGTTAACCTCACTGATTTCTTTAGTGCGGCATTCAGCCCGATTACATCGGCAATTATTGGCCTGATTATCATCGGTGCCATTGGTGTTTATCTATCAACAATTCCAAAACTGGTAGAGACATTCATGATCACCGGTTTTGATCTGATCAAACTTGGCAACAGCAGTGTCAAGCGCATGGGTGGAATGCTGGAAGCTGTCAAAAATGATGCGCCAGCACAAGAGAAAAAGATCGAGATCATTTTGGCGGACAAGTAAGACTAAAGCTATTTCCTACGGGGAGCACGCCTAACACCGCGCCCGGTTGGCCTTGCCTGCCGGGCTTTTTTAGGCCCCTTGTTTTGTGGCTGCTGGCGCGTATTCTTTGACCTTGCTTTACCCCCCGTTCCCTCGGGCTGCCAATTCGGCACCAAATGACGTTTACCGTTACCGATCAAATCAGCCCGCCCCATCTTTTTCAGTGCATCGCGTAAGAGGGGCCAGTTTTCGGCATCATGAAAGCGGATAAAGGCCTTTTGCAAACGCCGCTGATTGGCCCCTTTGGCCGTGTAAAGTTTTTCACCGTCACGATGAATCTTGCGCAAGGGATTCTGGTTGCTGTGGTACATGGCTGTCGCCAATGCCATCGGTGACGGCAAAAAGGTTTGTACCTGGTCAAGGCGAAAATCATTCCGTTTCAACCACAGCGCCAGATTAAGCATATCCTCATCGGTTGCACCTGGATGAGCAGCAATGAAATAGGGAATCAAATACTGCTCTTTGCCAGCCTCGCGGGAATATTGTTCGAACATTTCCTTAAAGCGCTCATAGCTGCCAATGCCCGGTTTCATCATTTTGTTGAGCACAGCACCTTCAGTATGCTCTGGGGCGATTTTGAGATAACCACCCACATGGTGAGTCACCAGCTCCTTGACGTATTCGGGAGAACGCAGCGCCAGGTCATAACGCAGGCCTGAAGCAACAAAGATTTTTTTGATGCCGGGTAAGGCCCTGGCCTTGCGATAAAGATTGATCAGCGGTTGGTGATCGGTGTTCAGGTTGACGCAAATATCGGGAAAAACACAAGACAATCGCCGACAGGCCGACTCAATCTGTTCTGATTTGCAGGCCAGACGATACATATTTGCTGTCGGCCCCCCCAGATCAGAGATGATGCCGGTAAACCCGGGCACGGTATCGCGAATGCTCTCCACCTCTTTGAGGATGGATTTTTCCGAACGATTCTGGATGATGCGGCCTTCATGTTCGGTGATGGAGCAAAAGGTGCAGCCACCAAAACAGCCGCGCATGATATTGACCGAGAAGCGGATCATCTCATAGGCAGGCACCTTGGCCCCCAGGTAACTCGGATGGGGCTGACGCTGATAAGGCAATTCAAACACCCGATCAAACTCCTTACTGGTCAGCGGAATCGGCGGTGGATTAAGCCACACATCACGCTTGCCATGGCGCTGCACCAAAGCACGCGCGTTACCCGGGTTGGTTTCCAGGTGCAATACTCGCGCCGCGTGGGCATATAAAAAAGGATCCTGTTTGACCTGTTCATAGGCTGGCAGACGAATAATACTGCGACTGCGATCATGTTGTTTTAGCCGTTTGGCGGAAAACTCAATGATCTTTTCGCCTGCCTTGCCAGCCATTTTTGTCTCAGCCGCCTCACTTTTTTCACATGATTCAGCCGTTGCCATGGCGTAGGGGTCGGTGTGTTCAATCAGTTTGCCTGGCTCATCAATAGTGGTTGAATCAATTTCCATCCAACCAGCGGGCACTGTCTGGCTCATAAAAGCGGTGCCACGGATATCAGTGAGTTGTTTGATATTTTCACCCTCCGCCAGTCGATGAGCGATTTCAACCACCTGACGCTCACCATTGCCGAATACCAGCAGATCGGCCTTGGAATCCGGCAGAATGGAATGCCGCACCTTGTCGGACCAATAATCATAATGGGCGATACGGCGCAGGCTGGCCTCGATGCCCCCCACCACTAACGGCACACCCTTAAAGGCTTCACGACAACGCTGTGCATACACCACCACAGAACGGTCAGGGCGTTTGCCAGCGGTGGCATCAGGCGAATAGGCATCATCAGAACGAATCTTGCGGTCAGCGGTATAACGATTGACCATGGAATCCATGTTGCCAGCCGTTACACCCCAGAACAGGTTTGGCTTACCGAGAATTTTAAAGGCTTCGGCACTGCGCCAGTCTGGCTGTGCGATAATACCAACGCGAAAGCCCTGCGCTTCCAGCAGACGCCCAATCAGCGCCATGCCAAAGCTGGGGTGGTCAACATAGGCATCCCCGGTGACTAGAATCACATCACAGGAATCCCAGCCAAGGGCATCCATATCATCACGCGACACGGGTAAATATGCTGCTGTACCAAAACGTTTGGCCCAGTATTGGCGGTAGGAAAAGATATTTGGCGCAGTATGCATAGGGAATGGCTGACTTGGAGAGAGCCCCTATTTTACCTTAAATAGCCGGTCTAGGCGAAAAACATACCGCGTTTATCAAGTAAACGATAACTCAACCACATACTGATGCCCCGAGCCAGCATAAAGACCATCAACGCGGCCCACAGCCCATGGTTACCAAAACCTTGCAGTAGATACCAGGCCGGTAAAAAACAGATAAATGTCGATATCAGCATGGTATTGCGCATCTCAGCAGAGCGAGTAGCGCCGATGAAAATACCATCGAACAGATAACTCCACACCGACAATAGCGGTGAGATCATCAACCAGGGTAAAAACTGGTAGGCCATGTGCCGAACAGCCTCGATATCGGTTAGCAGATTGATCAACTGCACACCCAATAGCACATACAATAGGGTAAAAAAGATAGCGACACCAGCTGACCAAATCGCAGCAGTGTGTACCGCCTGTTTGAATTTGTCCCTGTTTTTCTGCCCCACTGCCTTGCCTACCAATGCCTCAGCGGCATTGGCAAAACCATCCAGCCCATAAGCCATGAAGGTCTGAAAATTCATCAACACCGCATTGGCAGCAAGAATAATATCGCCATGTTTGGCCCCCTGGGCAGTAAAAAAGGCAAAGCTGAATATCAGGCACAGGGTGCGTATGAATATATTTTGATTCACAATAAACATCTGCCGCAGTTTGGCCGAATCAAAAATCAGTTGTTTTATCCACCGACCTGAATAGCGTTTTAATTCACGCTTCACCAGCCACAAACCAACAAACACACCGATATATTCAGAAATCACCGAGGCCAAAGCCACACCGTCCACATCCATCCCTAGCCCCCAGACAAACAGCAGGTCAAGGGCAATATTGCAGAGATTGATAATCAGCAGCAAATATAAAGGGCCGCGGGCATTCTGCATGCCCAAAAACCAGCCAATCAAGACATAGGTAAACAAGGTTGCCGGTGCACTCCAGATGCGAATATAAAAATACTCACCCGCATGAAACTCCACCTCATGACTTGCCTCAAGCAACCACATCGCGGAGGCCTGGATGGGAAATTGCAGGGCAATGATCGACACAGAGAATATCAAAGCCAGCAACCCTGCCCGGGCAAAACCAGAACGTATTTCATCGTGATCCTGACGGCCGTGCGCCTGTGCTATCTGCCCGGTGGTGCCCATTCTTAAAAAACCAAAGGCCCAGAAGACAAACGAAAAAATAAGTCCGCCAATCGCCACTGCCCCGAGATAGTGAGGCGAGCCAAGATGCCCCACCACTGCCGTATCCACCATCCCCAAGATGGGCACAGTCAAATTGGAAAGGATCATCGGGCCGGCAAGGCGCCAGATATCGGCGTGGATAAAACGTGACGTATTCATCAGGAATAAGTTATCGGAGGCAAAATATTTGTCGAATTATACCTGTGCCTATAAAAATTTTTGCTTTTTAAGTGAATACTAATAGAATCAGAGGCAAGGGAGATATTTCAATGAAACCAAACCAACTTTTGAAAAAAATGTTTGCGGTATCCATTGCTACTGGCATTAGCATTTCGCTGCTTGGCTGCGGTGGCAGCGCATCAATCAAATCAATCACCTTCCGTGGTGACAATCACCACAGTGGTGTTTTTCAAACCCAGGGTGTGCCTAAACTAAACCGGCTCAAGTGGAAATTCAAAACCGAGCAAGCAGTCAATTCTTCACCTATCGTTGTTGACGGCACCATCTATGTTGGCAGCAACGATGGCAACGTCTATGCTATTGACACTGCCACAGGCCAGAAAAAATGGGTATTTAAAACCGCCAGTAAAGTTGGCGCCAGTCCGACTGTTTTTGCCGATAAACTCTATATCGGCAGTGACGATGGCAATCTCTATGCGTTGAACAAAGACAGCGGCGCTGAAATCTGGCGTTTTGCGACCAACAGCTCAATCTACAGTGCTGCCACCTATTTCCAGGGGACTCTGTTTACCACCAGCACCAATGGCTATCTTTATGCCGTCAATGCTGAATCCGCCGCTGAAAACTGGCGCTTTAAGAGCGGCGGCCCCATCTATTCATCCCCTGCTTTTCACCACAGCATGATCTATTTTGGCAGCCACGATGGTTATCTCTATGCTGTTGATGCCAGCACCGGGCTTGAAAAATGGCGTTTCAAGACCAATGGCCCAATATTTTCATCCCCCGCCGTCCACGGTGACAATGTTTATGTCGGCAGTGAAGATGGCAATCTGTATGCGGTTAACATGAATACCGGCCAGGAAAAATGGAAAGTTTCTGCCCTGGCGGCTATCTCAACATCCCCTGCCGTCACCGATACCCGTGTCTTTTTTGGCAGCCAGGATGGCAAACTATATGCCGTTGACAGCGTCACAGGTCGGGTTGTCTGGAAATACAAAACCCATGACTGGGTCAGCTCATCGCCCGCGGTGAATAACGGGCTGGTCTATTTTGCCAGTTATGACAAACAGCTTTATGTTGTCGATATCGAAACCGGCAAGCGACAATGGAAGTTCCGCACCGATGGCCGAATCTACTCCTCGCCATTTATTGATAATGGTACCGTCTATTTTGGCAGCTTTGACAATTATCTATACGCGATTGAATAACAATAAAAATGGCCGCTCTGGCATTCACAGCAGCGGCCATTTTTTACGCATAAATCATATCCAGTGTTTGCATTGCCTCATTAATCAGCAGCAATCGATCGTGATCTCCTCCCCGGTCAGGGTGATGCTGCATAACCAGGCGACGGTATTGCGTCTTGATTTGAGCATATTCAACAGGGTCAGACAGACCTAATTGCTGCAATGCCTGTTGCCTTTCATCCATAGCAATAAAGCGACGCCAAAAACCACTCAATAATTGATCAACCTCTGCAGCATCTGTGTTCTCGACATGACTGAAATCAAGATAATAGTCACGCAAGGGATCATGCTGTTGCAGCCCTCCGCGGGTTCCGTTTTTAAAAGGCGTCAAACATATTGATAGGCAGTGAATATCCAAACCAGACTCAGCCCGTTGATGCAGCCGGTCACGCAGCACATACAAACTGTGAAACAACAAAAAATGACTTTGAAACAGAGACAAATGATCGGCAAAGGCTGTTTGACCAAACCCTGCGACACAACGTTGATCCAGGGCCGCCATCAAATCAAATTCACGAATGCCATCAGGATGCTGAGACAGAACCGCTTGCACATGCTGCAACAGTGTCTCAATCCCTTGTCTATAAACCTTATTCGTCACCGTCATCCAAACCGAGTAAGTGGGTTAAGGTTTATAACGACAGCTCAATCAATCTTTACAGTAATGGCCGTGGTTAATTTAATTTCTTGCGCTGATATGGCCACTGAATATGCCAAGACCTCGACACCATTCTCAATTGCATATGCCAGGGTCTGAGCATAAAGTGGATCTATTTCTGCGGCGGGACGAAACAATTCAATATCACTGCGCTGTATGCAAAAGAGCATGACCGCCCGATGGCCAGCCTTAACCATGCTCACCAGTTCATTTAAATGTTTGACACCACGAACAGTCACTGCATCGGGGAAAATGGCATATAAACCATCACGGGCGGTGACATTTTTAACCTCCACATAACAATCCGTATCACTTTGCAACAGAATATCAATACGGCTGTTTTCACCGTATGGCACCTCGGTACGGATGTTTTCATAGCCAAGCAGTTCTTTAATATTGCCCAGCTCGATTGCTTCAACCACAAGTTTGTTGGCCAGAATAGTATTCACACCAATCAACTGGCCATCGTCGGTCTCACTGATTTCCCAGCTGAAACGATACTTACGTTTGTTATTTTCAGAATCACGAATCCAGATATGATTACCCGGTGTGGAACAGCCCAGCATTGAACCGGTATTGGCGGTATGTACGGTCATCTGCCTGCCATCAGGCCATTCAACATCCCCCAGAAAACGCTTATAGCGCTGGATTAGTTTCACCCGTTGTAATGGCTTGGAATATTTCATAAAAAGTTTGCGAGGCGTCATTCCCCGGCCATGGAAAACCCTTTCCACAGACCGGGCAAAACAGATATTAGAACAACAGGAATAGCGGCACTTAGCGCGAAGCCACGAATAAACCGGAATTGATGAATTTCTGATTAAAAGGCTGTACAACCTCTTTCAGATTACGCTGGGTACGGACCACATATTTAAAGCTGTCTGGCGCGGCAATCTTGCGAGAGGCACGTAACCCGATGTTGTAAGCGACCAGTGCCGCCTCATTGGATTTAGTCTTTTGTTTCAGGAACAACAGAAGCTTGGATGCCATCTGCATATTCAGCTCGTCATCCGTCATCAAAGCAACAATGAGCGCCTCATCTGAACGAAAACGGCCAAACTCTTTATGTTTGCGCAACACATCTCGAGCGGCACTAACCTTAACCTGCATCACACCATAAGAACGCTTGCCAACAGGAGCTGTCATATGGCCTATTCGACCTAATTGCCCGGCAATGGTTTCTTGTAACAATATTGCCTGTAGCAATTCGGCATGTTCAAGACCACCATCTTCGTAACCAACGGTATAAGCAGTCTGCAATAAATTTAGCTGCTCATCTGTCAACCAGGATTTGGTCCGTGAATTCCAGAATAGCTGGGCATCAGCAGAAGCGCGAACCCCGGCGGTAAAAGCTGCTGGGGTAAAGAGTGGCTGGGCATTGTTTGATATGGCTTCTTCGGTTAGGCATATTTCAGAGTTAATGCTGGCAACAGCAAAGTGTGGCTGGCTTAACACAACCGCAATCGTCGTTGACACCACCGCAACACCACCTAGCAATAGTGTCTTAAAGGAATTATTTGTCGGTTTATTTTCGCTCATACCGGCACCTCATCTCTTTGTTTAACCTGATCGCCTGCCCTGGCACAAATTAAAGGAATCCCACTTGCGGCATCTGCCACAATTCAAATTTCATATTTGCTGAAGTTCAGCCACAGGGCTTTACGTGGCGCAAAAGAAGTGCGAACTATATCACACTTTTCTTATGATCACCCGAAGTTAATAATATTCTTATTTGTTTTCAGTGGCTTAGAAAAACCAAGAGAGACACTAATCTATTCCCAGTCAATATATTTAGACTGTCATTTCAATGAGATAGCCGCCAAACTTGCGCATATTTATCACCCCGGAATCAAAGATCAGATATTGCCCTTTAATGCCTTCCAAGGTGCCCTCAACCAACTCAGTTTTGTCAAAATTAAAGGATTTGACCTTTTCAGGATAATTCAGCACCGGGTAGTCAATATCAACCCGCTCCTGCCCGTCAAGCAGGGTAATGGCATCAGCACCATACTTATCAGTCAGTTCTGTAAGCTCGGTTTCACACTTGGCAACAAATTCATCCCGGCGCTGATGCAAATCCACCTCGACAGCTACCCCCTTCAACATCTTGCGCCAGTCAGTCCGATCTGAAACGTGCTGTTTAATCGCCACCTCAACCAGACCGGACAATAAACGATTATTAACCCTGAAAATTGGCAGGGCCTGGGTTGCCCCCTGATCCATCCAGCGTATTGGGATTTGGCTGCCACGAGTGATGCCGACCTTGATGCCGGAAGAATTGGCCAGATAGACGTAGTGATCCTGAAAACAGTTTGTCTCTCCCCATTCCGGATCGCGACAAGTGCCCGCCTCATAGTGGCAGGTCTCGGGCCTGACAATGCAGCCATCACATTCAGGCAGACTGCGCATGCAGGGAAAGCAGTAGCCCTGCTGGAAACTTTTTTTAGTCTTACGACCACAACTGACACAATTGATCTCGCCCAGAAATTTCAACTGCACATGCTTACCAACATAATCATTCATGGCGACACGGTTTTCACCCAACACCATTTCATACTGCACCGGGCTGGCATGCCGGGTGATCATTTTGCGCAAATTGCCCTGTATTGTTGCCATGTCTATGACAATCCTTTTGAAACAACTTCATAAACATCTTTCGATAACTCTGGGGTGTCCAGAATCCGTTGCAGCTGCGCCTGCATCAGGCTCTGACGAGATTCGTCATAGCGACGCCATTGAATCAGAGGCGAGACCATCCGTGCCGCAACCTGTGGATTAAGGCCATTCAAGGTTATTACCTGATCGGCAAGAAAGGCATACCCCTCCCCCGTGGCTTGGTGAAACTGACTGGCATTGCCAGCAACAAAGGCGCTGATCAAAGCACGCACCTTGTTGGGGTTTTTGATCGTAAAGGCCTCGTGCTGCATCAGGGCTTTCACATGCTCAAGCGTATTCGGCAGGCTGGAAACGGCCTGCAACGACAACCATTTATCCACCACCAGCGCATCATTCTTCCACTTATCATAGAAACCACTAATTGCCTGCTGACGCGCATCACAATCCATATCGATCAGGTTGCGCATGCCAGTCATCACATCGGTCATATTATTGGCATCAAGCTGTGTGACTGACGCTGCAACCGCTTTATCACTTGCCAGTGTAGACAGATAGGCCAGGCAGACATTTTTTAAACTGCGCTTGCCAACAGACACGGCATCAACACGGTAAGCACCTGACGCTTCGTTAGCCTCAAACACTTGCCACAACAAGGCTTCATGTTCCTCGGCCAGGCAACGGCGCAATGCTGTTCTTGCCGCGTGAATCGCAACCGGATCAATCACCGCCATGCTTTCGCCAATATAGTTTTCGCCTGGCAGCATCAATGCGGCGGCCCGAAAATTGAGATCACCGCCCTGCGCCTGCAACAAAGCCTTAAAGCCATCAGAAAATGGTTTGTAACTCCCTGACAGCTTAGTGACGTCAAAGCTGTCGCCCGCCTGTTGCTGCTCAATAAGCTGCAACATCAACTGCAACCCTAAACGTTGGCCAGCATCCCAGCGATTAAATTCATCGGCATCATTGGCCATCAAGAAGGCCAGCTCTTCGGTGCTGTAATCATATTTCAGTTTTACGGGCGCCGAGAAATGACGCAGCAACGAAGGTACAGGTCGTTGTTTAACACCATTAAAAACAAAACGTTCTTCCGCATGTTTCAATTCCAGGGTGGTATTTTCGATTGCCAGGTCTTGACCATCGGCACCTAGCAAACCAATGCCAAACGGAATGTGGTAAGGCAGTTTTTTCTCTTGCCCTGGGGATGGCGGGCAGTTTTGTTTAACGGTCAGGGTAAAGGTCTCTGCATCTGCATCATAGTCAGACTCACATTCAAGCACCGGCGTACCGGCCTGACTATACCAACGCTTAAATTGAGTCAGATCAATGCCACTGGCATCTTCCATCGCCTTGACAAAATCATCAGTGGTCACGGCCTGACCATCATGACGATCAAAATAGAGATCCGACCCCTTGCGGAAGGCGTGCCTGCCTAACAGGTTGTAGATCATGCGTACAATCTCAGCCCCTTTCTCATACACCGTCAGGGTATAAAAATTGTTGATTTCAACATAGGATTCAGGCCGCACCGGATGGGCCATCGGTCCCGCATCTTCAACAAACTGGTAACTGCGCAAACGATTAACATCATCAATACGCTTCACCGTGGCCGAGAACATATCCGCAGTAAACTGCTGGTCACGAAAAACGGTAAAACCTTCTTTAAGGCTGAGTTGAAACCAGTCGCGACAGGTGACGCGATTGCCCGACCAGTTGTGAAAATATTCATGACCAATCACCGCCTCGATATTGATAAAGTCCATATCTGTCGCAGTGTCGGGTCGCGCCAACACATATTTGGAGTTGAAGACGTTCAAGCCCTTGTTCTCCATCGCCCCCATGTTGAAATCATCCACCGCTACAATCATGTAGATATCCAGATCATATTCGCGGCCAAACACCTTTTCATCCCACTTCATCGAACGCTTCAGCGAAGCCATGGCATGAGCACACTTATCCATATTGTGTGACTCAACATAGATCTCCAGCTGCACATCACGGCCTGACATGGTGGTGAATGTATTGGCGACGCAATCCAGTTGCCCCGCCACCAGGGCAAACAGGTAGCAAGGTTTTTTGAACGGGTCATGCCACTTAACCCAGTGACGGCCATTACCCAGTTCGCCGCGATCAACAGGATTGCCATTGCTCAGCAAGACGGGGTATTTTTCTTTATCTGCCTCAATGGTAGTCGTAAACAGACTCATCACATCCGGGCGGTCGTAATAATAGGTAATTTTTCTAAATCCTTCGGCCTCGCACTGTGTGCAAAAGTTGCCACTGGATTTATACAAACCTTCCAGCGAGGTGTTTAACTGTGGCTGAGTGATAGTCTGAATTTTCAGTTCAAAATGATCCGGCAGATCGGCAATCGTCAGCGACTCGGCATCAAGTTCATAACGATCTTCTGTCAACTTTTCACCATCAAGCAGGATACTCACCAGTTCCAACGCCTGGCCATCCAGTCGCAGCACACCACGACTGTTACGCTGCACCGTCAAGGTTGAAGTCACAACCGTCTGTGTCTCCCCCAGATTAAAATGCAGACCGACAGACTCAACCTGAAATGGAACCGGCTGATAATCTTTAAGATAAATGGTTTCGGGTTGTTTGTTGCTCATAATCACTCGACTTTTAAAACTGAATATATTTGAAAATTAACGGGCAATGCTATCGGCAAGCGTGCCCACAGCAATGGCAAATTTATGTGATTTGTTCCAGTGCCTGATGGCACGATAGTTATCGTAAACCAGATAGCTGCGGACATATTTACCCTCATCCGGCTGCACCAGCGAGGCTTGCATGTCACGTTTGGGCAGATGCTTGCCCGACAGGCGGCGCACCCCCAGCTTGTCCCACTCGGCCAGGCTTTTTTTGATATCCAGACCGAGCAGGGATTTATCAAAATTGTCTGGTAGCTTGATTTCCCGGCCCCAGGTTTGGTCATCTTTCCAACCGATTTGAGACAAGTAGTTAGCGGCCGACGCAAATACATCGCCCAAATTACCCCACAGGTCAATCTTGTCATCGCCATCAAAATCCACCGCATAAGCGCGGAAGGTAGACGGCATAAACTGCGCCTGCCCCATGGCGCCGGCCCAGGACCCGATCATCTTGTCGGACGTGATGTGCCCCTCTTCAAGAATATGCAGGGCATCAAATAACTGGCGTCGGAAAAACGCTGAACGACGGCCATCGTACGCCAGAGTGGTAATAGCAGCGATAACAGAATGACCACCGGTAAGGCGGCCAAAGTCTGTTTCAATGCCCCAAAAGGCAACCAGAAAACGCGGCTGCACACCGTATTTCTCAGCCACCTGTTGCAGCAGCTCACGATTGGCTTCAAGACGTTTTTTGCCCAGATTAATACGCCGCTTTGGCACCACGCGGCTGACATACTGTTCCAGGGTCAGGGTAAATTCAGGCTGTTTTCTATCCAGCTTAATAATGCGCGGGATGGGTTTAACCCCCTTGAAGGCCGTATCAAAGATCTGCTCAGAAATACCTTTGCCAATGGCCTCTTGCCTCAGCTCACCCAACCATTGTTCAAAATTTTGTTGCTCCGCCACTGCTGATCCACTAGCTAACATCAACACAGCACAAAACCATTTAACTGATCGCATCATCTGCTTTTTCCCCGCCCCTGAAAGTAAGCCCTGATTCTAGCAAATAAATGGCTAAACAATTGGCCTGTCATCATCTTTAACCCCAAGAAACACAACGTTATTTAGTGGTTTATAAAATTGCTGAGCAAGGCTAAAATCTGTCCAATTTTTATATTCAAGGAAATTTCAATGGCCCGTACCGAATCCACTATGTTAGCGCTTGGCACCCAGGCACCAAACTTCAAACTGCCCGACACCAACGGCAATCAAGTCAGTCTGGCTGATTTCAAAGATGCCAAGGGGATGCTGGTCATCTTCATGTGTAATCACTGCCCTTATGTTATTCACTTGCGTGATGCTCTGGCCGAACTGGCCAAAGATTATCAGGCCAAAGGCCTGGCCGTGATTGGCATCAACAGCAATGATGCCAGCAACTACCCTGCCGACAGCCCGGAAAAAATGGCCGAAGAAGTTGCCACTCAGGGTTACACCTTTCCTTACCTGTATGACGAATCACAGACTGTGGCAAAGGCCTATATGGCCGCCTGCACACCTGATTTTTTTCTCTTTGATGCAAACCAGAAGCTGGTCTACCGCGGCCAGTTTGATGACAGCCGTCCTCGTAACGATGAGCCAGCGACAGGTGCCGATCTGCGTGCGGCCATCGAGGCACTATTAAATGGCGACAGCATTCCAACCGAACAAAAACCCAGCCTGGGCTGTAATATCAAATGGAAAGAAGCTAACGCACCAGATTACTTTGGCTAATACAATCAGGAAAATGCAAAAATCCGCAGCTAGCATATGCCAGCTGCGGATTTTTTATTGCCCGGATTCTAAATCTTAAACTGATTAACCATGCCTTGCAGATCAGTAGCCAGGTTTGCCAATTGCTCGCTTGCCGTGGCGGTTTGGTTAGCACCATCGGCCGTATTTTCAGCCATCTGGTTGATCTGAGCTACATTCCTGCTAATTTCCTCAGACACTGCTGTTTGCTCTTCCGCCGCACTGGCAATTTGGGTATTCAAGTCATGGATAGAAGCTACAGCCGTCGTGATTGCCTCTAAAGCCTCACCCGCTTTACCTGCCTGTTCAACACTCGACTGAGCCTTGATACGCCCCTGTTGCATCGCCTTAACCGCACCACGCGAGCCACTTTGAAGCTTATTAATCATGCCCTGAATCTCTTCGGTTGAAGCCTGGGTGCGACTGGCCAGAGTGCGTACCTCGTCAGCCACCACCGCAAAACCACGGCCATGTTCACCAGCACGAGCCGCTTCGATTGCCGCATTCAGCGCCAACAGGTTAGTCTGCTCAGCAATATCGCTGATCACATCAAGCACCGAGCCAATTGCCTCACTGTCTTTTTCAACCGCAGCAATGGTTTCAGCACCTTTTTCAACTTCTGCAGCCAGAGATTCGATAGAGGCAATGGTGTTATTCACCACATTGCGACCATCAGCAGCGGCATGATTGGCTTCATCGGCTGCAGTCGCGGCATGAACCGTGTTATTAGCCACCTCTTGTACCGTGCTTGTCATTTCAGTCACCGCTGTCGCTACCTGGCCGGTTTCTGACATCTGCGACTGGATCGCCTGGCTGGTTTCGGTCGTAATATTGGACATTTCTTCAGATGCTGCCGCCACCTGTGATGTCACCCCATTGACAGATTCCATGCTGTTGTGGAACTTGTCGAGCATGGAATTCAGCGCCTTGGCCATCATTCCGATTTCATCTTTTGAATGGATATCAATACGCTTGGTCAGGTCAGAATTACGTTCAATATCTGACACGGTATCTGACAATTTCAAAATGGGCTTAACCACCGCCATTGCCGCAAAAAATGCCACTGCCGCCCCAATAACAAGCATGACCAAGGCAACAACAATGGAGGCTGATGTCATTTCATCTTTCAATAGGCCGACTGCGGCAAAGGCTTCGTCTTCATCAATCTCTGCCAGGATGCCCCATTTCAGTCCCGGAATATTCAATGGCGCATAGGCCGAGACAACCGGCACGTTACGATAGTCAGGAATGATATGTACGCCCTTCTCGCCAGCGACCGCCAACTTGGCAGATTCACTGTCGATGCGATGCAGACCAATGCTGGTACCCTTAGCTTTGATCAGTTTGATCGCTTTTTCATCTACACCAACAGCTTCAATGGCAGCGAAATAACCATCAGCATCTTCTATCAAAAAACGGCTATTACTGCGCATTAAGCGATTAGGCCCAACCAGATAGACTTCGCCTGAAGCGCCCAGTCCGGCATCGGCCCATTTCTCATTGTGGGTCATCACCGCATTAATCTTGTCCACCGGCATTTGAAAAATTAGCACGCCTGTTTTTTTACCATGATCAAATATGGGTGTGGCAATAAAACTGGCATGACCATTATAAGAAGGCAGATAGGTTTCAAAATCCTCCAAGGTTACTTGGCCGGCACTCAAGCGGTTAGCCGTATTAAAGGCCTTGGCAATGCCGGTATTGGTATAGGGACCGGTTTTTAATGAGGTGGCATAGTCCAGTTCTTTAAATACCGAATAGACAATATGGCCAGTATCAGGGTCCACCAGAAAAATATCGTAATAACCAAACCGGGTTAGATAATCATTAATGTGTGGATGGTATTCTGCATGGGCCTGACTGTATTTAAGTTGTGGAATTGCCTACGTCAACGCTGTAAGCGACCGGCAGAATTAAACCTTTAGGCTTTTTAAATCCTTGAGCCATGATTAATTATTTTTAAAATAATAGATTGAGACCTTTGCACGACACAATCACGAGTAAAAAGGGCTAATATTCTCCTGCTTTTCGTTAGAAAACTTGTCAATAGCTCGCTATTAACTGCATTTTCTGCCTCAATCAAAAAAATATTAGCTCATTTTTCTTTCGCGCCTGTATCGTGCAAAGGTCTCAAATTAAAAATACAGCTTTATAAATCAAGCAGAAACCCTATGAAAAGTTGAATATTTAGGTGAAAACACGTCTAAAATCAGGGACGAATGTTCCTGCCCTGATAAGGACGGGATATATTTTGGCTGGTGATTGATTTGAAACCCATAGACTCAGCGAGCTGAGTGCAGTCGTTGTTGAAAGCAATAAAAAAACCGGTTGTAACACCACCAAGAGTGACGTTAAAACCGGCTTTCTGACATCAAACCCTAAACTTGCTCACCAAGGTTTGCAGTTGCGATGACAGACCTTGCACCTGGTTCGCTGCGGCAGCTGTTTCACGGGTATTTTCCAAAGTTTTTTCAGCCTCTTCACTGATACGAATCACGCTACGATTCATCTCTTCAGTTACCGCGCTTTGCTCTTCAGATGCTGTTGCAATCTGAGTGTTCATATTGTTAATGGCGGCGACAGCAGCGGTGATGGCCTCAAGTGAGGCACTTGCAGAGTTGGCCTGGTCAACGCTTTTCTGGGCCTGCTTTTCGCCTTCATCCATGGACACCACCGCTTCAGTAGAGGCCTTTTTCAATTTATCCAGCATGGTGCGAATCTCAATGGTGGATTCTTGTGTGCGCGCCGCCAGAGTGCGTACTTCATCGGCAACCACAGCAAATCCTCGCCCCTGCTCACCAGCACGGGCAGCCTCAATGGCTGCATTCAATGCCAGCAGGTTGGTCTGTTCGGCGATATCATTAATCACTTCCACGATATCATCCACCCCATTTACATTTTCACCCAGTTTGTTGATGTTGCCTGCGGCATCACTGATTCGAGTGGCCAGTTGCTGAATGCTGCCCACTGTCTGACTGACCACCACCTGACCATCGGCGGCTTCCTGGTCTGCCTGGCCGGCAGATATGGCCGCTTCACTGGCAGTATTGGCAACCTCCTGCACCGTGGCGGACATCTCATTCATGGCCGCAGCCACTTGATCCGTTTCGTGGTGCTGGTTTTCCATGCCCGTGCTGGTCTTGTCTGATGTCGCCTGCAATTGGCTTGCAGCCGCTGCCAACTCATGTGAAGAGCGCCCAACCGATGAAATTACATCATAGAGACTGCCGTTCATATGATTGATCGCCACACTGAGTTCAGTCAGTTCATCATTACCAGTAGAGGTGTAATCCGGCGTCGACAGGTTGCCAGCGGCAATCTCTTTAGCGCGACTAACAACCTTGTTCAGTGGTCCAACAATGGCATTGCTGAGGAATAAGGAAATTACCGCACCAATGATTAGTGCGACAGTCAAACCTGCAAGCATCCAGAATTTTGCTGCGGCACTTTCATATTCCAGCAGTTCAGCATCTTCGACGGCAAGTTTATCTTGTGAAATACGCATTTCTTCAACAAGCTGCATAATCCGCTTGGCCTTGGGCGCTGCCTTGCTGCCTAACCAGTAATTGGCCTTGTTCCAGTCTTTGGCTGCACGCAGTTTGAACATTTTATCCGGCATTGGCGCAAACTCTGCCCGAACAGTTTTATATTCATTCCAGGCCGCCATTTGTTGTTTGCTTAATAATGACTTCATAGACTCCACCTTTTTAAAACTGGCTTTATTCACCTTCCAGTTGGCATGAAAGTTATCGCGAAACTGGAGGTCACCGGATAGCAGGTAGGCGCGGATACTGGCCAGGCCCAGGGCAAAAGAACCTCGGTTATCGGCCATGGCTTTCAACAGTTGGTGGCGTTCATTGTCTGCATCCATGCTGGATTCAATGTTGATAATCTTGGTAATGGCAGCAACAATTTTGCCCGCTCGTGGTGCGGCATCGGTCAGTAGCATGTTGAATGCAGGAATATTGGCACTGGTATGAGCGATTGCCTCAACTTCTTTCTGGGCTGTGCGGAACGCCTCTACCAGTCCTTGCAGTTCACGTAGCCGTTCGATATTGGCTGGATCTGTCCAGCGCTGAGAAAATTCATTCAGCTCAGTCATGGAGCGGTCTATCTCATGCCAGCCACTGGCACGCTCTGCTTTGAAGATGGTGGCCTTGGCTGGGTCTTTACCAAGAATCATGTAACCCCGTAGGCCTGCGAGTGATAAATGCACACCATCAGCAAGATGTAAACCGGCTCGAACCGTCGGTTGGCGCAGATGTAGAAGTCTATCTTCTACCTCGACTGTTGTTTCCATATGATAAAAGGTATTGATGGATGCCAGTGTCATCGCTGCCAGCACAGCGCCAAAACCCAAAAACAGTTTATTTTTGATTGTTAATTTCATGCTGCACACCCCGTTAAGAATAAATCCCCATCGCACCACCTGAATCAAGGGTGTCTCCAGTACTCGTTAAAGAGTTGCCCCGTCCATGGGCCAACTCCACTCCGTTCTTCGACAGCTCATTTAGGCCTCGGCCGTCCTCGTCACCTCGCTATCGCGTCGGCTCTCAAGTGACTGACCGGGCTAGTAGCGACTGCCCACTTTCTGCGAAAGATGGTC
>JAJRTX010000273.1 GCA_021545665.1 Zetaproteobacteria bacterium | reverse complement strand
TGGAAAGCCGCTCTCAACAGGTTCATGATTGAGTTTCCAGATAGAATGCCTGAAAAGTTTTAGGTAATTAATTTACACAGACGGATTTACAGACTCCCCACTTTACATGCCCCCGTACTACGATGAGCCCATCGGTATGCTAGAACGCTATATATAGCAATATTTTCTAGGACTTCCATGATTCACTCCCAACCAGTACCGATCCACCCTGGCCACCTCCGATACACAAGGTGCCGACAGCCAGTCCACCTCCGGTATCGCTATTTAATTGATTCAATAACGTAACTATCAGACGGGCTCCGGTCATGCCGACCGGATGCCCCATGGCGATAGCTCCACCATGCACATTGAGCTTCTCCATATCCGGTGCTCCGATAGGTTTGCTGCATGAAAGATTCTCGCTACAGAAGGTTTTCGAATCCATCCCATGTATACAGGCCAACACCTGCGCAGCAAATGCCTCGTTGATTTCCATGCGCGCAAGATCGCTCGTTTGCATGCCACGTTCAGCCAGCAGCTTGCTGGTCGAATATACTGGCCCCAGCCCCATGCGGGATGGATCGCAACCGGCATAGGCCCAGTCATGCAAATAACCAAGAATCGGCCAGCCTTCGGCCTCGGCTCTGGCGCGATGGGTCAACAGTAGCATGGCCGCGCCATCGGTAATTTGCGAGCTATTGCCCGCCGTTACCGTACCAAGCGGCTTTTCAAATACCGGCCGGAGTTTACCCAGGGCTTGCAT
Source organism: Zetaproteobacteria bacterium (assembly GCA_021545665.1). The sequence continues at coordinate 4,059 of JAJRTX010000273.1, read as the reverse complement.
GCTCTGACCACTACGCACGCCCTCATCGCGGTGAACCGGCACGTAGCTCCTGGGCGGAAACATATGCATGGCTTCTTTATCAAACCAGCCGGACTTCCATGCAGCATCGGCGCGCTGGTGACTTTGCACAGAGAATTCATCCTGCTCTTTTCGCGACAATCCGAACTCTCGGGCCAGCACCTCGGCAGTCTGTCCCATATTCAAATTTACTGTCGGATCAGTGAGCCCATCGAGTAGTGAAATTCGCGGCTTCCACGGTGCTTTAGCGATTTCGGAAAAGACCGATAATTTCTGCTTGAATGAACGAGCACGCGGCAATTTAGACATGGCCCGGCGAAATTCATCATCAAACAGTAATGGTGCATGGGTCATCGATTCTACACCGCCAGCAAGCACCACCTCGGAACGACCGGAAAGAATTTTCTCCGCCGCATCCGTCACCGCCTGCATACCCGAAGCGCAATTGCGATGCACGGTATGCGCCGGTACGGGGCGCGGAATACCTGCAATCAGTGCAATGACACGTGCAATATTGGCAGCTTCCACCGGTTGGATTACATTGCCAATGATTACACTATCAACATCCTGCTTTCGCACTGGCGAACGAGCCAGCACCTCGCGAACCGCCAGCACGCCCAGATCAACTGCACTCAGATACTCATACACGCCACCAGTCTTGCCGAGCGGTGTTCTGATACCGGCCACAACTACCACTTCACGTACTGATTACAGTCTCATGCTGATTGAGCCGGTGACTCCTGACATATCAACCCCTTGACTTCAAATCTTCCCTAACCAGTTAATAGCTCATAAAATACCTGATCGCAAGTCTGCATTGGTCGTTGCAAGAAACAAAAACTATCAGATATTAACAGATTAAACGGGGAAAAACAGCCTGTGAAAACAGTCTGGGTTCAAATAATGTTATGTGAAGAGCTACTTGCAAAAGTCTGGGTGGATAAGATGCAATCCCACTTTGAGTGGGTTTCAGGCTAAAAATATGCCAAAGTAGGGAAGCAGATTGCCATCCACGAGTTTTGCAAGTAACTCAAAATTGATAAAAATACAGCTCTCCGCATAAAAACAAACGGTTAATTCAGACCGAGAACATCCTGCATGTCATAAAAACTGGCAGGCTGATTTATCAGCCAGTTTGCTGCACGCACTGCACCTTTGGCAAACACAATGCGGTCTGATGCCACATGACTGATTTCAATGCGCTCTTCATCGGCAATAAACATGGCCTTGTGTTCGCCGACAATATTGCCGCCGCGCACTACGGAGAAACCGATAGAACCAGCCTGACGCGCTCCGGTTATGCCTTCGCGTGTATAAACTGCAACCTCATCCATATTAACGCCACGACCAGCAGCCAGAGCCTTACCCATAGCTAAAGCCGTACCGCTGGGTGCATCCACCTTATGCTTATGATGTGCTTCAAAAATTTCAGCATCATAATCAGTATCCAGCACAGCGGCAGCTTGGTGAATCAGATTCAAAGCCAGATTGACTCCAACCGAATAATTAGCCGCCATCACCACCGCCGATGCAGACAGGGTCTCCTGCAACTGCAGCAACTGCTGCGGCTCAAAGCCCGTGGTCCCAATGATCATACGCATATTACGCTCAGCCACGCATACTGCATTAACCAGCGTCGCCGCCGGTGCGGTGAAATCAATCACTATGTCAGCCTCGGGACAGGCATAAATATTATCCGCCAGTGCCACATCCAGCATCCCCACTCCGGCCAACTCTCCTGCATCAGAGCCGATATATTCACTCCCCGGCCGCTCGGTCGCACCCACAACAGCAGCATGCCTGCTTTCTGTCACAGCACGCACCAGCATACGCCCCATTCGACCTGATGCACCGGCCACAATGACTCCGAACTCACTCATGACTTGACCTCACTGGAAAGATCATCCCATAAGTCCTTCACTTTACCCAGAAAAGAGGATCGCTCGGGATATAGTTCATCACCAGTCTCTTCTGCAAACTGGCGCAGTAAGTCCTCCTGTTTGCTGGACATTTTCTTTGGTACAGCAATCTGCACACGAACATACAGATCGCCCTTCTGATTGTTTGTCCGCACATCGGGAACGCCATGGCCCCGCAATCTGAATGTACGGCCGGCCTCCGTACCAGCAGGAATCTTGATCGTCACCTTTCCATCCAGGGTCGGCGCATCCACCTGCGCACCCAGTGCCGCCTGTGGAAAAGTAACCGGCATCGTACAATACAAATCAGCATCATCACGTTCAAAGATTGAGTGCTCCTTGAGTGCAATTACGATATACAAATCACCTGCTACGCTACCCTTAGGCCCTGCTTCACCTTCACCAACAACACGAACCTGTGCGCCATCATAAACACCTGCCGGCACTTTTACTTTCAGATTTTTGCTGACTTTGACCCGACCATCTCCACTACAATCCGCACAAGGCGACTCAATCCGTGTGCCTGCTCCATGACAGGTTGGACATGTCCGGCGCACAGCGAAAAACCCCTGCTGCATCTGTACCTGTCCATGGCCTCCACATGTTGAGCATGGCACAGGATTTGAGCCCGGACGGGCACCCGAGCCATCACAGGTTTTACATAACTCATGTTTGGGGATTTTCAACTCGACTTCACGACCTTTTGCCGCTTCTTCAAGCGTGAGGTTAAGTTTATAGCGGAGATCAGCACCGCGTGTATTGCGCGCCCCACCACCGCTAAAGCCGAACATGTCACCGAACACATCACCGAACATGTCACCGAAATCACGGAAGGCATGCGAATCCTGAGCACCACCACGACCCCAGAAATCCTGCATCTGCTCATCGACACCGGCATGGCCGTATTGATTATAACGCGCCCGTTTATTATCATCGGACAACACTTCATAGGCTTCGGTAACTTCACGGAAATTTTCCGAGGCGGCCTTGTCATCGGGGTTACGATCCGGATGATATTTCATGGCCAGTTTGCGATAAGCCCGCTTGATATCATTTTCACCCGCATCTTTGGCTACGCCCAGTACTTCATAATAATCGCGCTTGGACACTCTTACTCCCTGTCGTTCAAAACGACGGTTTTATTAAAACACGAAAAGGAGCGGGCTTTGACACCCGACTCCTTTCAATACATTTTTTTCATCTGATGGCCTCAAACAATGCCACCTCGGCACCCACGGACGGATGCCCAAATCAGCGGACCAAGCCGCTGAGTTTTCAGTTACTTCTTATTACCTTCATCGACAACTTCGGCATCAACAATATCCGCATCTTTTGCCGCATTGCCATTATCGGCAGGGCCAGCACCAGTAGACTCGCCACCAGCAGCCCCTTCAGCCTGCGCCTGTTCCTGCTGCATCTGTTGGTAAATCGCCTCACCCAGCTTCTGTGATTTTTCAGCCAGCGTCGTTTCAGCTGCTGCAATGGCGTCGTTATCGCCGCCTTCAATGGCTTTCTTCAGGTCTTCAAGTGCGCCCCCAATACTGGTGCGTGTTTCCTCATCGACCTTGTCACCATGTTCTTTCAGTGACTTCTCGGTTGAGTAAACCAGCGCATCGGCACGGTTTTTTGTTTCGATCTGCTCTTTCTTCGCCTTGTCTTCTTCAGCATGCGCTTCGGCATCTTTCTTCATGCGCTCAATCTCATCTTCAGACAGGCCGGAGCCGGATTCGATACGAATCGAAGTTTCCTTGCCCGTGCCCTTGTCCTTGGCATGCACATGAATAATACCGTTTGAATCGATATCAAAGGTCACTTCAATCTGCGGCATGCCGCGAGGTGCCGGAGCCACACCTTCCAGATTAAACAGGCCCAGCTGCTTGTTGGCAGAGAAAATATCACGCTCACCCTGCGCAACCTTGATGGTCACCGCAGTTTGATTATCGGCAGCCGTGGTATAAGTCTGGCTCTTCTTGGTTGGGATGGTGGTATTCTTATCGATGATTTTGTTGAACAAACCACCTTCGACCTCAATGCCGAGGCTCAAGGGTGTGACATCAAGCAGCAATACATCGGTCACATCACCTGTCAGAACAGCGCCCTGAATGGCCGCGCCAATGGCCAC
>JAJRTX010000272.1 GCA_021545665.1 Zetaproteobacteria bacterium | reverse complement strand
TATTTCGTCGTCCACACTACATGATATTTACAATCCCATACTGTGTGGCTGCCACGCTTATAGTCTTGCATAACATGGAAAACTACCTATCCGTCGCCTAAAGGCGAGGGGTTTACGGATCCCCTATCGGGGACTCTAAATATCTCGGGGCCATGGGTGTGTTCCTGCTGTTCATGCTGAGCCTGCTGGTCATTGCCGTACTGGGACGATTACTCTCGCACCGCTATCCGGAAATCAGCCCCGGCCTGATTCAGGAGATTCCAGCTTACGCCTGGCCGAAAGCAAAACCGCTGCTGGTCTCCACCTGGAATCGCACCCGCGACATCCTCACCATCGTCACCCCGCTGCTGGTTGGCGGCAGCGTGGTTCTCGCCCTGCTTCAGTTCTGGGGTGCGGATCAGGTCATCAATGCGGCCCTGTCCCCGATTACGGTGTGGGCGCTCGGTCTGCCAGTAGTGCTCGGTGTACCAATCCTGTTCGGCGTACTGAGAAAAGAGTTGTCACTGGTGATGATCTATCAGGCGCTCGGCACCTTCGAAATCGGCCAGATGCTGGATACAATTCAGATCAGCACCTTCCTCGTCTTTCTGCTCTTCTATATCCCCTGCGTTTCCACCTTTGCCGTAATGCTACGCGTCATAGGCCGCAAAGAGGCGCTGTTCTCCATCGCCCTGTCCATCGGCGTCGCCCTGATTATTGCCCTGACCGTCCGCCTGTCCCTAACCGGTATCGGAGGCCTGATCTAACCGACGCCAACGACCGATTTCGGCGATTCGGTCATTGAGTGATGGTTAATCTGCTCCTGGTAGGAATAGTGGCGGCTGGCCTTTTTTTTCTCGCATGCTGTTTACCGTGCTGAGGATCAGCGGGCGGTTGATGATCCAGTATTCGAGACGGTATTTGCCGGGATAGTTCATGATCATCAGGCCGAAAAAGATGCTTAACAAGCCCTGTCCGGGGGTGAACAGCATGATGAATCCGGCGATCAACAGCATAGCTCCGAGCAGGTTTTTCAGGCTGGCAATGACAAGCCGGATTAATGGATGGCTTGAACTGTTGGCCATGCGATGGCGTTTATGATGGCTGAAATAGTCTGCCGGTATACGCGTCACAAGCATGGGCAGCGAAATAAGCCCTATGACAAAGCTGAGCAGCGAAATAACAAGAATCCAGACTGCATACTCATGAATATAATCCATCACCATCTGCATTAGGGCCTGCTAACACCAATCCTGGCCGTAGCGAAATAACCATTTTTGTTGCGCTGCAAGGCATTTTGAGTGCCGTGTGCTTGTTGCACATCAGCGATAAATAACGTAGCAGCGTGCAAAAATGGCAGTTCCCGCAGAGCTGCACCCCAAATGAGGCCAATTGGCGTTGCTCGTTGTTCATTTGGATTCACCAAACTTCTCTCCTCGCGCCTTGACTAGCCTCATTTGGGGCAGCAGCGCTTCGACCAGAATTAGTGTTAACAGATCCTAGGCTCAAGCTTATATATTATGGCCTGATAGCAAGTGAAATATGTGCCCGACAGTGCAATGCCTTGAAAATTCAGGCTGAGCAGTCCATAATTGTATTAGATGACTGGCTATGTTTCCGAAGGAACCTGTATGCGCCGCTTTCGTAAAATTCTTTTTCTCAATCGTCCCGGCCTCGACGATAGCCACGCCTTTGGCCGAGCCATCAGACTTGCGGAGGAAAACGGGGCCGAACTCAAAATCATTGAGGTTCATGCTACGGTGACCCCCGGGCCGGAGATGGATAATCAAAATCTTTCCCACTCCACCTTGATCAATGCCACCAAAGCACAACGGCAATTACATCTCGAGCAATTGGCAGAGCCATATAAAAAATATACTAATATCAGCACTGATATCTATTTTGGCGTGACCTTTATTGAAACGATTATGGAAGTACTGCGCCATGGACATGATCTGGTTGTGCTGTCGACTGAAAAGCACCACTTTGGCAGCATGATCTTTGGTAGTACAGATATGCATTTGCTACGTAAATGTCCTTGTCCGGTATGGATCGTTAAACCGGGTAGTGACGAGACGTTTCAAAACATTATGGCCGCTGTTGATATGGACCCATCTGATGACAGAAAAGAACCCCTAAACCAGCAGATTCTGGAGTTGGCTTCATCGTTGGCGCGGAAAGAAGCAGGCAAACTGCATATAGCACATGCCTGGACCGCACCATATTCCAATTTGATATCTTTCAATGATCATGTTTCCATCACTTATAATATGGAAAACTGGGTAGAAGATGTGCATCTATCACACAAATCATGGCTAACCAAACTGATCGATAACTTTGTGTCCTCTCAGCATTATAGCAACGAACTTGATATTCACCTGATTCAGGGGGCAGCAGCAGATGTAATTCCTCAGCTTACAAGGGAGAAAAATATTGATTTGCTTGTGATGGGCACAGTGGCGCGAACAGGTATAACGGGCTTCCTTATCGGCAATACAGCTGAGAATATTATTTCCCGACTAAACTGTTCACTGCTGGCTTTGAAGCCCGAAGCTTTCGTCTGTCCGATCCCTATTGATCAAGACCTGAGCCTGTAAATCCATCTGTGTAAATTCATTACCTAAAACTTCTCAGGTATCCGATTTGGGAACTCAATCACAAATCGGTTAAGAGCGGCTTTCCAGTTATGAATTGGCATCGTCCATTTCCTGGATGCTGATTCAATGGCCAAGGATACGACCTTCATAGCCGACTTATCCGTTGGAAAAACTGAAGTGGCCTCCAAGAACATCCCTTTTTATATAAGGCGGATAGTTTTAAATCAGCCGCATTTGCTGTGGCCGCATTCTAAACAGGTGTCGCAGTTGTCCATTCTTACCAGAGCCATGGCGGCGCATTTGGGGCACTGGTTGGCATTGGACATAGCGTCAGGTCCCAGCTTTTCCTCAATTTGCTTCTTTTTCAGTTCCAGTTCGGGGCCACCAATTTGGCCGTCCATCATGCCGATGGAAACTAGATGCTGCTGGATCACTTCGCCGATTTCGGCAACCAGTGAGGGCATGTATTTGCCGCCGCGTTTGTAATAACCACCACGAGGATCGAATACGGCTTTCATCTCTTCAACCAGGAAGGTGATGTCGCCGCCCTTGCGGAAAATGGCTGAAATCACGCGGGTCAGTGCAACAATCCACATGAAATGCTCCATATTCTTGGAGTTGATGAACACCTCAAACGGACGCCGATGCTCTTCCGGTTCCCCGGCATTGATCACCACATCATTGATGGTGATATACATGGCATGATCGGAATTAGGCGTTTTAATCTTGTAGGTACTGCCTTCAAGAATATCATCACGCTCCAGCAGCGGCGCGATCTGGAGTACCGTTGCACTCTCTTTTGCTTCATCGCCTGCTTTCTTTACTTCAAAGTCGGTAATCTTCTGCTCAATTTTAATGCTCATATGACCTCCAGACATACTCAGAATCTGTTATATCTGAGCATATCCAATTAGTGCAGCGTATTTTCATGTTATCACTCATGCCCGGACGCTGCGACCGGTAATTGTGGGCGTCTTCACATCCATGTGGTGACACGGGGGGAACCAGTCAATACCCACAGGTTTTTTTAAAACTCTTTCACCACGAAGTTCGTGGTGAACAATCAAAACTTCCCGTAATAACCTTCTTTCAGGGCATCGAAGAGGTTGGCCGCGCTGTGCGTTTCGCCGTCGTATTCAACCTCATCATTGCCTCTGGCTTCAATCACTGTGCCGTCAGCGAGGGTAAATTTATAGGTGGTATTAGCCAGATCCTCTTCCTTGACCAGCACGCCCTGGAATGCCTCCGGATTAAAGCGAAAAGTCGTGCAACCCTTCAGTCCCTGCTCATAGGCATACATATAAATATCCTTGAAATCCTCGTAGGGGAAATCAGTCGGCACATTGGCGGTCTTGGAAATGGACGAATCCACCCAGCGTTGGGCTGCAGCCTGAATATCAACATGCTGTTTCGGCGTTACTTCATCGGCAGAGATGAAATAATCCGGTAATTTGTTGGCCTCTTCATCGGTATACGGCATCGCATCGCTGTTAATCAGTTCACGATAAGCCAGCAACTCAAAGGAGAATACATCCACTTTCTCCTTGGCTTTCCTGCCTTCACGAATGATATTGCGGGCATAATGATGGGCGAAGCTGGGTTCGATGCCATTGGAGGCATTATTGGCCAGTGAAAGTGAAATCGTACCGGTCGGCGCAATCGATGAGTGATGGGTAAAGCGGCAACCCTTTTCGATCAGTGCTTCGATCATGGCTTTATCTTCTTCAGAGCCGGTGGCAAGGAACTTCTGCATATAACGTGAATACCTGCCCCACAGCACGCGGCCTGCAACCCGCTCACCGATTTGGATGCCGTCAGCCACCATTTCAGGACGTTTGGCCAACATTTCCGCGGTCACTTCAAACACTTGTTCCAGTGCCGGAGCCACACCCTTTTCTTCAGCCAGCTCCAGTCCGGCGGCAAAACCGGTGCGCGCCATTTCATAGGCGATTTTTTCAGTAAATTCCAGCGATTCGGCTGAACCGTACGGTGTGCGCAGCATGGTCAGGGCTGAACCCAGGCCCAGGAAACCCATGCCATGGCGGCGCTTGGAAACAATCTCATCACGCTGCTTTTGCAGCGGCAAGCCATTGATATCCACGACATTATCCAGCATGCGGGTGAAAATCATCACCACTTCACGATAAGCATCCCAGTCAAAATATGCCTGTTCAGTGAATGGCTGGCGCACAAACTTGGTTAGATTAACGCTGCCCAGCAGACAGGCGCCATAAGGTGGCAGCGGCTGTTCGCCACATGGATTGGTAGCGCGAACATCTTCACAGAACCAGTTATTATTCAGCTCATTCACTTCATCAATAAGGATGAAACCGGGCTCGGCATAATCGTAAGTGGAAGCCATAATCACATCCCACAGGCGCTGCGCCTTCATGGTTTTATAGACCCGGCAAGCAACAAGGCCACGATCATCCCTGACCGAACTCGAAGGTGGATTGGCCACATGTTTAAATACGATACGGGTTTCCTTGTCATCAAGTTCTGTTTTACTGGCCGGGAAAACCAGATCCCAGTCATCATCGTTCTTTACCGCTTCCATGAAATCGCGGGTGATCAGGCAGGAAAGATTAAACTGGCGCAGACGTCCGTCTTCGCGCTTGGCACGGATGAAATCAATAATGTCCGGATGAGAAATATCAAAGGTGCCCATTTGCGCCCCGCGACGCCCTCCGGCTGAGGAAACGGTGAAACACATTTTGTCATAAATATCCATGAATGAGAGAGGCCCGGAAGTATAAGCGCCGGCACCGGATACATAAGCGCCCTTTGGACGCAGCGTAGAAAATTCATAACCGATACCACAACCGGCTTTCAGCGTCAGGCCTGCTTCATGCACCATGGACAGAATGCCATCCATCGAATCAGGAACCATACCGGATACAGTACAGTTAATGGTGGAGGTGGCCGGTTTGTGTGCTTCAGCTCCGGCATTGGACATAATGCGCCCGGCCGGGATGGCGCCATTGGCCAGCGCCCAGGTAAAGCGCTGGAACCAGTATTCACGCTTACCCTCATCCTCAACTGCCGCCAGCGCTTTGGCGACGCGTTGATAAGTAGCCTGAATATCGGCATCTACCGCATGGCCAAATTTATCCTGCAGGCGATATTTTTTATCCCAGATATCCAGTGATGCCGACTGGAATCTAATTTCAGTACTCTCGTCCGATTCACTTCGGTCAATTGATGCGATGTGCAAGACATGCGTTTCTGCGCTCATGTATCCTCCTCAACAATTCTTTCCCCTGAAAACAAAAGGGCAGGCTGCCAGTATGGGTACTATATCTTGGGTGTCAAGATGTTGTTAGCCACTATTTGTGGTGTTTTGTAATACACAAATGATTAACTATTAATTCACAGTTTATACACAAACAGGAAGGGGTTTTGCAGATTTTCATGTCAAATCCGGGCCAAGGAAATTCTGAAACAGACAGCCACAGGGAAATGCCCCAACAAGAATGCCGTAAGATTCATGAACAATGCGGGTTAACAGGCTCTGATGTGCCTGATACGATGCGCAGCCCATGACTAAACAAACCCACGAGCAAAAATCCTCCGGCACTTCCGACACAACTGATTCAACCCATTTCGGGTTCGAGACCGTCACCGCACCGGAAAAAGTACAGAAAGTAATGGGCGTATTCTCCTCTGTCGCCAGTCAGTATGATGTTATGAATGATTTGATGAGCTGTGGCCTGCACAGATTGTGGAAACGACAGCTATTCAATATTGCTGCTGTCGGTGCTGGCAATCGGGTGCTGGATGTGGCGGCCGGATCCGGAGATCTTTCTATCGGTCTGGCGAAAAAGATGGGCTCGTCAGGACGGGTGATTTTGACTGATTTGAACGGCCCGATGCTGGCAGAAGGTGCGCGCCGGATTATTGATGCCGGACTATTGCCGGGCCGGGCCGATTGTATTCAATCCGACGGCACAAAACTTGCCTTTGCCGAAAACAGCTTTGATTGTGTGACTATTGCATTTGGCATTCGTAATTTTGTCGATATCGGGGCCGGTTTGGCTGAATTTTACCGTGTACTCAAACCGGGGGGTCAGTTTATCTGCCTGGAGTTTTCGCGCCCTGTGCTGCCACTGCTGGAGGTGGCTTATGACACTTATTCCTTTAATGTTATTCCGTTGATCGGTGAAAAAGTGACCGGTGACCGGGAATCTTATCAGTATCTGGTTGAATCCATTCGCCGCTTCCCGGATCAACAGCGCTTTAGCAAATTGATTGCAACTGCCGGCTTCGACCTGATCAAACACGACAACATGACCGGTGGCATTGTGGCCTTGCACCGGGGATATAAGATATGAACCAAGCCAACGTCCCACACATGGAGGTGCAGCGGGTAAGCGAATGCACGCCCGTGAGCGAATCGAGAACCGCACTTTTCGATTCGCGTTTAAGCTCGAGGCATGAATGCCGTAGGGCCATACAATCAATGAATGAGGCGAACGCCTCATGAGTGTCATGTTTTTGCCGCTCAGGCTGATTCCAGTGCCAGTGCAATGTGTGGTTTTAGCTACTGTGCTGGAACTGTTCTTTGCCCGCGATCACAGCCTTAAGCCTTTACTCGACGATTTGGAAGGTAAGGTCTTCCGCATTCACACATCAGATACGGGCGTAATTATTTTTCTCGGATTTTCCGCAACAAAGCCCTGGGTTCGTCCTGTTTATGAGGGTGATATTGATGTGCGCATTAAGGCAACAACCGCTGGTTTCGCCCGTTTGTGTTTTGCCCGTGAAGACCTTGATGACCTGATCTTCCAGCAGGTGTTAACACTGTCGGGAGATTCCGAGGCTATGCTAAGATTTAAAAAGCTGTTTACCGCAGCTAATCTCGACTGGGAGCACGAATTGCGCGCTGTCTTTGGAGATTTTTTCGGCTCCCGGGTGGCGAGAGCGGCACATACCCTGCTAACAGCCGAAAAAAAATTGGCCGAGAGCTCAAGGCAGGTGGTTACAAACAGACTGCGCAACATGGATATGCCAGATGATAAGCGTCTGCAGGACTGGCAGGGAGGCGTAGAGGGTATATTACATCAAATATCCCGGCTGAAAGGGCGGGTCACAAAGTCAGAGCATAAAATGCAGATTTTGATTGAAAGTGGAGATGGGCGATGAGATTACCCGCCAGTTTCCGTCGCAATCTGCGTTTGATGCGCATTGCCCATATTCTGGCCACCCACGGCATGGCAGCACTGGCCGTGCGCCTGCGCCTGTTCGGTTATCCTTATGTCTGGCTGGTGCAACTGGTTCGCGGCGATGAGTTACCTACCGATCTTGGTGCCCAGATTCGACTGGTGCTGGAAAAGCTTGGCCCTACTTTCATCAAATTCGGCCAGATGCTGTCCACGCGTGTGGATCTGCTGCCCATGGATGTGGCGCTGGAATTGAAACGTTTACAGGATGATGTGCCACCGGAACCGTTTGCGCGGGTACAGCGGGTGATCGAAAGCAGCTTTAAACGTCCACTGACCGGAAAAGACGGTTTGTTTGAGTCATTTGATGAAAAATCGATTGCTGCTGCATCCATTGCACAGGTTCATTTTGCCATCCTCAAAGACGGGCGCAAGGTGGCGGTGAAGGTGCGGCGTGATCATATCGGGCGCACCATTGAATCCGATCTGGCCATACTCTACCTGCTGGCCTCATTATTTAACCGCTATTTCCCCGAATACCGGCGTTTAAAAGCGCCGCAGGTGATTGATGAGTTTGCCACCACCATTCGAGGTGAGTTGAATTTGCGTGCCGAGGCAGCGCATGCCAGCCGTTTCACTGAAAACTTTGCCGATATTGAAGGCGTGGGCGTGCCTGAGGTGCTGTGGGATTACACCCACACGGAAGTGCTGACCACGGAGCGCATTTCGGGCATTCCGATTGATGAGAAAGAGGCTTTGCAGGCAGCCGGCCATGATTGTCTGAAATTATGCGAACGCATGGCAACAGTGTTTTTCCATAGTGTATTCGTTGATGGTTATTTCCATGCTGATATGCATCCGGGCAATATCTTTGTGGCCGAAAATGGTGACATGATTCTGGTCGATTTTGGCATAGTCGGGCGACTGGATATTAAATCCCGCCGTTATCTGGCCGATATGATGATGGCTTTTCTGCAAGCAGATTACCGTCGTGCGGCCGAAGTGCATGTGGAAGCCGGTTATGTACCGGCCGATACCAATGTTTCGGCTTTTGAAGATGCGCTGCGTGAAATCGCCATCCCCATCTTTAATCGCCCGTTGGGTGATATTTCTATTGCCGAGCTGTTGCTGGCCATGTTTGCCGTCACCGAGCGTTTCAAGATGGAAACGCAGCCGGAATTACTGTTGTTACAGAAAACCATGGTGGTGATCGAAGGCGTGGCGCGTGAGCTGGCTGATCATGCCAATATCTGGGAGCTGGCGCGCCCTCTGATTACCGAATGGGTAACCCGGCATATGGGGCCGGTTGGCCGCGCTGAAGCGATGGCGGATGAGATTCGAGGCCAGTTACATAGCTGGATGCACTTACCTGAACAACTGGATGCTGTACTGGCGCAGGTGGAATCGGGTGAGGTGGTATTTGCCTCGGAATCAGCACGCCTGCCAGCTATTGTTGGTTCGATGATGACTGCCGGGGGTGCGGCATGGCTGGCGCTATCGCTTGTGCAGGGCGCTGCAAGCTGGCAACTGGTAAGCAGTGTGCTGGTGATGAGTCTGGGATTTGTGCTTAGCCTGTCGCGCAGCTGACTTGGTCAATGGTGCAAAATTCGTTAGTGTGCGCCGCCTGTTGAATGAATAATGATAAATAACGCCATGGATGAATGTGTTGACAGCTTAGCTTTCAACAAAAAACATACGACATAAAGTGGAGAAATAATGAGCAAAAATTTCGTTTTTACATCTGAATCCGTATCCGAAGGTCATCCCGATAAAG
>JAJRTX010000271.1 GCA_021545665.1 Zetaproteobacteria bacterium | reverse complement strand
TAACCAGTAATTCTGGAACCTGGGTCAATACCCAAAATACGGGTCACAGCTTGATTACGCTTAATATCTATTGTCCTTCAGAAAGTTCTTCCATGATCTCATCACTAATTTGAGCATTTGAGAAAACATCCTGAACATCATCCAGATCCTCCAAACGATCCTGTAAACGCAACAACTTTTCAGCCTCCTGCTTGTCTAATTCGGCTGTAGTACTCGCTTGCATGGTGATTTCAGCATGAATAGGTTCAAAACCTGCCGCAATCATGGCTTCTTTTACCGTTAAATAAGCTTCAGGAGTTGTTGTTACATCAATGGTCCCATCATCATGGGTGATAATATCATCCGCACCTGCCTCCAAAGCAGCTTCCATGATCGCATCTTCATCCAAGTCTTCAGAAAAACTGATAATTCCAAGCTTTGTAAACAAATATGCCACCGAGCCATCTGTTCCCAAATTTCCTCCGGCCTTGCTGAAAGCGTGTCTGACTTCAGCAACCGTCCGATTGCGATTATCAGTCAAACATTTCACCATGACAGCCGTTCCACCAGGCCCATAACCTTCATAAACGACTTCTTCATAGTTTGCCCCTTCCATCGCGCCACTGGCTTTTTTAATGGTATTATCAATGGTATCGCGCTTCATGTTAGCGCTTAATGCCTTATCGATTGCCGTTCGCAAACTGGGATTATTTGCCGGGTCAGGTCCGCCTCCCGATTTTGCAGCCACACTGATTTCACGAATCAGCTTGGTAAAAATCTTGCCACGCTTGGCGTCTTGTGCACCTTTTCGGTGTTTAATATTAGCCCATTTGCTATGTCCAGCCATTGTTCCTCTCTTGTTTCATATACGCTGGAATTCTAACATTCCAGTATCACTATTACGAATTTCAACCATCTTAACGAATAAATTTCAGTATGCCTGTCAATGATTTATCATTCACATACCCATCTGCTTTCTGACGCACAGCATCACGCTCAACAACCCCGCCAAATCCGACAAAAAAAGCTCCGGCTTGTTTACTTTCCAAATCAGTTTGACCGTCTCCAATCATTGCCAGTTTTGATGCACTATTGTTCAGCTTTTTACAAATCTCAGCCTTGCCCCCTGTCCTGGCTAAAGGTGAGTGAGTGTCAAACCCTTGATAATCGCCCTGATCATTAAATATAACATCAACAGCATGTACATGGTCATCCGACAAACCCAGTCGGTTTGCCAACGGTAAAATTGCTTGTCGAATCCCGCCACTGATAATATGCAGTTGCCGTTGCTGATCGAGAAGTGTTTTAAACACTTCCGCAACACCGTCCACCATAGTTTCGATATATAAGTCAGCCAGCCAATCAATGGCTTTTTTATCAGGCTTAATCAGCGATAAGCGGCGCTCATAAACGTCTTCCAGAGCCACTTCACCATTCATCGCGGCATTGGTCAAGGCGGCCATTTGCTCACCTAGACCAACACGTCCCGCTAACTCATCAATACCTTCAATCTTGCTTAATGTGCTATCACAATCAAAACAAATAATATCGAAAATCATAAAACAATTTGATTAACGCTATGAATAGCAGGAACAGCACATATTTTTTCGATTACCTCATCTTCCAGTGGATCTGAGACACTGATTACTGCCATCGCTTGCTCGCCTTTTTCATCAGTTCCTACCTGCATTCTTGAAATATTAACCCCTGCATGACCAAGAATCGTTCCCAATGCCGCAATCACACCCGGCTTATCATCATGACGAGTGACCAGTAATGCACCTTCGGGGACA
Source organism: Zetaproteobacteria bacterium (assembly GCA_021545665.1). Next base: position 1,338 of record JAJRTX010000271.1, on the reverse strand, counting down.
ACTTCGATTTCAAAATCATCAATATAAACAAGTCTGGGATGACATCCTCCCAGCAAGGTACCCGCAAGGGAAACTGATTCTCCATTAAAATGGCCTGTCACCCTAAGCAGGGAGATATAATCCTGAGATTCTTCGGTTCGCGATTCGGTAATTGAAATTCCTTGCCTTTTAGCCAGGTTCAAGGCATTAACCTGATTGACAGAGACTGATAACTGACCATCCAGCACACCCACCAAAGTTTCAACAGAAAGCGGATGCACATCCACTTCGGCTGCCCTGCCGAATGCGGCTATTTCAATTCGCTCTAAAGGATGCGTAGCCAAACCGGCAAGCATTTTGCCTAAAATTTTTGCCAATTTAAGAAAAGGCTGGGATTTTTTCAAATCTTCTGCCGACTGACGCGGTAAATTCAACGCATTAACGGCTTCGCCGGTTTTCAAAAAAGTGACAACCTGCCTGGCGATTTCAACGCTGACGGCGACTTGCGCTTCTTTCGTGGAAGCGCCCAAATGTGGCGTAAAAACAATATTATCCAATTCCAGCAATGGCGAGTTTTCAGGCGGCTCATTTTCATATACATCCAAAGCAGCGCCTGCTATTTCCTGATCTTTAAGCGCATCGAAGAGAGCCGCTTCATCAATCAAGCCACCCCTGGCACAATTAATAATCATGGCAGTTTTCTTCATGCTCGCCAATTGATCGCGACCGATAATACCGCGGGTTTTTTCGATTAACGGACAATGTAAAGTCAAATAATCTGCCTGTTCGACCAATTCCTCAAGCTCCACAGGTTCAGCACCCACCTCTTCAAATATTTCCGTGGTCACAAATGGATCGTAGGCAATAACCCGCATATTAAGACCCAAACCTCTTTTTGCAACAATTCTCCCAATCGTACCAAATCCCAGAATTGCCAAGGTTTTATGGGACAATTCAGAACCCATCAATTTGGAGCGCTCCCATTTTCCAGCCCGGATTGAGCGATCTGCAATCGGCAAATGCCGACTCAGCGATAACATGTGGGCAACTGCCAATTCTGCAGTCGTGGTGGCATTGGCATCCGGAGTATTCATTACAATAACCCCTTGTTCCGTAGCGGCCGGAACATCGACATTATCAACGCCAATCCCAGCTCTGCCGACAACCTTGAGTTTTTTTGCCGATTCCAGAACCTTTTGGGTCACCTTGCTGCCACTTCTGATTAAAAGCGCATCGTAATCTCCAATGATTTCACAAAGTTGATCCTCATTGAGTCCGGTTTCAATATGGACTTGAATATTGTCCTGTTCATTTAGGTAATTAATGCCTGCTTCTGCCAGTTTGTCGGAAATAAGAATT
>JAJRTX010000270.1 GCA_021545665.1 Zetaproteobacteria bacterium | reverse complement strand
CAGATTCCGTCTTCATATGTTTGGCCAGCTCACTGGCCAACGCAACTAACTTTGGATCATGCCTTCCTTTCTTCTTCATAAATACTCCTGTCAGCATTATAGCTGTTTGAAATATTTACACAGTTGGATTTACAGTCTCATGCGCAAAGATGCACCGGTGCGATCATTAAACCTCTCCTCAGCCTGTGCTATCACTATGTTTGAAGCACTTCGACAGCTGAAAACATTAACATAATGCAAAACTATCCACCGCCTGCAGTCCCTGATTAATTTTTTTTAAGAATTAGCCGCTTATACTTATGTTCATAGCAAGATATCCTATATATCTATTTGATTAATATAGCTTAATTAAAATGCCTAATATTTAGGCGCGTCTATAACAATTCGGATAGACCCTAATGTTATATAGTCATATGATATTTTATCCACTGACTTATCCACAGCTGCTGTGGATAGACGCTAGAACCCCTTTAGACACAAGCTTTTCATCGATATATCATTCTGAAACTGACTATCTTTTACCAATATGGTTCGCCACATTCAGCAAAAAGTTTATAACACCCTATGCTGTAAAACAGGTAATAAATGACGAACATTCCGAATCCGTTCGCTATCCAGCTCTGCGGAAATCAAACCATCACCTGCGGGAAGCTCGGCGAGGATTTTACCCCAGGGGTCAATAATCATGCTATGACCCCATGTCTTGCGACCATCAGGATGTTTTCCCCATTGGGCCGATGCCAAAACATAAGTCTGATTTTCAATAGCGCGTGCTTTCAATAATATTTCCCAATGCGCCCGACCGGTAACATCGGTAAACGCTGCAACAACACATAGGATGTTACACCCATGCAGTGAATAGTGACGGTACAACTCTGGAAAACGAAGATCATAACAAATACTCAGACCAATAGAATAGTCATCCAACTGAAAACTACAGGGTAGCTTCCCGGGCTGTACAATGGATGACTCACAATAGCTATCTTCCCCTACATCACCATCAAACAAATGTAGTTTATCATAGATATTAAGCAGAGAACCATCTGCCCTATACGCAGCGCATACATTACGGACTTTACCATGATCTGCTTGCAGAAGAACACTGCCGCCGACAATTGCCATTTGATGCATGGCCGCCTGTTTTGACAGGAAATCCAACAGAGAAGATGATTCCTGTGGCTCAGCGAAATCTACTCTTTCTTTTTCACTACCGCCCATAAAAGAAAAGTTTTCGGGCAATACGGCCAGTTCGACTCCCTGCTTTGCAGCCTCGGTCAACCAGTACTCTGCATTTTTCAGATTGGCACTCGGCTCAACTCCCGAACTCATTTGAATACAGGTAACTTTCATATCAGCTTAGCTATATCTTCCAGGATCAGTATAGTTAAATCAGGCAAAGCGCCCGATTCCTTTGAGTACCCCCAGGTTCGCCCCATTATTGAGTACAGGAACCAGCTTTTCATCACAGGCACTCATCAAGGTCATCATGCCCGGCCCATGACCTGCCAGTGGTGAATCGGAGTGGATGACCACACCGATGGTCAGCGCTCCCTTGCGGTAGGTGCGACCATAACGGTTATCATGATCGAGCACGGCGACAAAATCACCAAAGCGTAACTTATCCAGACCATATTGCTGCACCGTTTCCTGATCATGGCAGAGAATATCGTAATCGCGCGTGGTCACTGAAAGCGCGCCTATGCCCGATCCCATGGCATGACCCGGTACAATCACATGCACCGGCACTTCAATTTTTCCATCTTCACGTTCTTTCAGTCCCCATGCCTCCAACACATCAGGATCAAGGCTGTAGATATAGATATCCGGATGATCAATCAATTTCAGGCCCTGGCCATATCCACGCACCAGAAATTTGTCATCACAAGTCAACTTATTCAGTATTTCATCCGGAAAATCGAGCATCAAATGTTCAACACCACCATGGTGCCCCAAAACAGTGCCTGTTTCCCCCTTGGCTTCGCCAGAAATAATGCGGACTTCATTACCACAGCAGGCCAGAAACTGATAACCGGCCTCAGCCTTACGGTTTTTATGTGTCATGGTCGAAGACACACCCGGTTCAATATGCTCGCCGGCCCAGCCAAATACCGAATCGCCGATTTTGACGTTATAGGTGATGCCGCCCGTTGAAGGCCAGGCAAACACTTCGCCTGCCGCGCCCACTTCAAATGGCGCCCACTGGTTAGCCGGCGCCACAGCACCCTGCACTGCAGTTTGTATTAATTGATTATGATTGGTATTTAAGCTCATATCACTCCTCTTTACTTCTTACCCTGATCATTGGCGAGAAAACAGCCGAATTTTTTATCACATCTACTGCCGCTCAAATATGAGCTTTCAGCCAGCCCAATACGCCAGATGTATCCACCCAGACAGCACGGCATTGCTCATTACGCCTAGGGCTGGGGAGGTAATTATTGCACGGCAACGGCATTGCATTCCAGATTGATATTGCCAATGACCAGCCTGCCTGGGCAATCACATCCGCACCATTTGCCTGTTCAAAAACAGCATCCTCAAGCATAAATTCCATTGCATCTATGCTGATTTCATCAATGTCATCTGGTGGAGCAAACATAAGAACCCCGCTTCAGAGTTTAAAGTGCCAGCACGGAGTAGGCATCGGACTCTAACAACTATGTTCATTCCAATCCAAACCGGATGCAGGCATTGGCTGTAGTCATAGCAGCCAGCTTTTCAAGGCTTACGCCCCGCACTTCGGCTATACATTCAGCTACATGCCGCACATAGGTCGGTTCATTACGTTTACCCCGGTGTGGCACCGGAGCCAGATATGGCGAGTCTGTTTCGATCAACAGGCTGTCATCCGGGACTTGTCTGGCCACATCTCTGAGTTCTTCATTGCGTTTAAATGTGACATTTCCTGAAAAAGCGATGGACATGCCCATATCCAACGCCTGACTGGCGATATCCCAAGTGGAGGAAAAGCAATGCATGATACCACCGCAATCCTCAATGCCTTCTTCCCGCATGACTTCGACCGTGGCCTCATCGGCATCGCGCATATGCACAATCACCGGCTTGCCCGTTTCCTTTGCGGCGCGAATATGGCTGCGAAAACGAAGCTCCTGAATTTCCGGTTCCACATGTCGGCGAAAGAAATCCATGCCTGTTTCACCGATAGCTACGCATCGGGGGTGATTGGCCAGCGCACAAATCCGCTCAACCGTGAGTTCATCTGCTTCTTCATGGTTGGGATGCGAACCAACAGAAAACCAGACATTGTTTCTTGATTCAGCCAACGCGGAAAGAGAAGCAGCCTGATTCAATTCGACAGACACCGCTATAATGCGCTCTACGCCTGCCTGCCGCATGCGAGCAAACACCTCATCACGATCCGCATCAAAGTGGCTGAAATCGATATGGCAGTGGGTATCAAAAAGAGAGATCGGTTTCATCATCAGATCCTAAACAGACATCACAGCTTTCAAGTGCTCAAGAGTCACATAAGCCAACAATTCAAGCTGGTGCGGGTTTTGCATTACTTTAATCACATCGGTTCCCGGTTCACCAAATTCAGATACCACCAGGTCTGCCCCCGAAAAATCCTGATCACGGGTATAATCATTTATTGTAACCACGCATTTCAATCCGGCAGCCTGCGCAGACAGCCAGCCGTTGCCTGAGTCCTCCAGAGCCAGTGTTTGCACCGGATGAACACTCAATTGCTGCATGGCATATGCATAAATATCGGGTGCCGGTTTTTTGGCGGGCACAATGTCTCCCGCCGCCAATACAGCAAAGCGCTCAAACCACTCTGAACCCAGGGAGTGTTCGATCAGGGCATTGAGTGCTGCCGGTGTTGTTGTCGTGGCTACACCAAGTAGTATCCCATCTGTATAAGCTGCCTCCAGTAAACGGCGAACACCCGGACGCAAAGGAATGCGCCCCTCCGCTATTAGCTCTTGATACATCAAAGTTTTACGCCCATGCAGGAACGCAATCTTATCATCGGAAATTTCCGCCATGCCGCCACGCTGGATATCAAAACGTATGCGCTCCTTGCCACCAGTTACTTTCAGCAATTCGCCATAGGTGGCAACATCCCATTGTCTGTCCATGCCTGCTTCAGCAAAAGCCATATTAAATGCAACGCGATGGCCATCCCGTTCGGTATCAGCCAGCGTTCCATCTACATCCCACAACAGACATTTTAACTCGGCCACATTTCCACCCCTTGGAAGATTTTTCCGCTTTGCTATCATATCCGCATGACTGAGATATTAACACCGGACATTGTGCGTAAGCCTGAGGCAGAAACAGGCGAACCTCAACTCCAGCGTCCACCAATGTTTCGTGTGATCATGCTCAATGATGATTACACACCGATGGAATTTGTTATTGATATGCTGATACGCTTTTTCCATAAATCGCCGGAAACAGCCAATCAGCTGATGTTACAGGTTCATCATCATGGTAGCGCAGTCTGTGGTGTGTATCCGTATGACATTGCAGACAGTAAAATGTCCCGGGTTCAAACTATCAGCGAAAATGAAGGTCACCCGTTACGCTGTCTGATGGAACCGGATGCTGATGATTAATTATTTCGGAATCATTTGTAAAAATTGACTTCAATATTTCGACCACGCTAATGAGTCATTAATTATATGAACAACAGGATGCCATCATGGGAATATTAAGTGAAGAGCTTGAAGAAACATTAAACGATACATTTCGCACTGCGCACATCCGCCGCAATGAGTTTGTTACCGTCGAACACTTGCTGCTCGGATTGCTTGATAATCCCAATGCTCTGGGTGTTTTACTTGGTTGTCAGGCTGATATTGAAATATTACGTCATGAACTCACCGACTTCATCCATGAGCACATTTCCATTCTGCCGGAAGATGCCGGTGAAACAACAGCCAGTGTCGGGCTGCAACGGGTGATTCAGCGTGCAGTCATGCATGTACAGGCCTCAGGCAAACGTGAAGTTACCGGAGCACATGCGCTAGTTGCCATTTTTTCAGAAAAGAATTCTCATGCCGTATACATACTCAATAACATGGGTATTACCCGGCTTGATGTAGTTAGTTTTATTGCTCATGGTGCACTGAGCAGCGAAAAAACCGGTTATGATACGAGCACTGAAAGACCTGCTATCGAGACAGACAAACCGGAAACGCATGCATCACCATTACAGCGCTACTGTATCAATCTTAGCCAGCGTGCCAGAGAAGGAAAAATTGACCCCCTCATTGGACGCTCTGAAGAGTTAAAACGTTGCGTTCAGATTCTTTGCCGTAGAAGAAAGAACAACCCGTTACTGGTCGGTGAAGCAGGCGTCGGAAAAACAGCCATTGCCGAAGGACTGGCTCTTAGAATCGAAGCAGGTGAATCACCTGAGGTGATTCAACATGCCTGTATTTACTCGCTGGACATGGGCTCTCTGCTGGCCGGTACAAAATACAGAGGTGATTTCGAAGAACGGCTGAAAGCAGTGTTGCATGCGCTGGAAAAAGAAGATCATGCCGTTCTGTTTATTGATGAAATCCACACCATAATCGGTGCCGGTGCTGCCAGTGGCGGCACCATGGATGCTTCCAATTTACTGAAGCCGGCGCTGGCCAATGGGGAACTGCGCTGTATTGGTGCCACCACTTATCAGGAATTCCGCAATCTGTTTGAAAAAGACCGGGCGCTGGCTCGCCGTTTCCAGAAGGTGGAGATTCCTGAGCCCAGTGTTGAAGAAACCGTTGAGATCCTCAAAGGGCTGAAATCACGTATGGAGGAGCATCATCATGTTCGCTATAGCCAGCCAGCAATTGAAAATGCTGCCAAACTGGCTAAACGTCACCTGAGTGAACGTTACCTGCCTGATTCAGCTATTGATGTACTGGATGAAAGCGGTGCCGCCATGCGTATCAAACCGGAAGAGAAACGCCGCAAACAAATCAATGTGCATGATATTGAAGCCATGATCGCCTCCATGGCACGTATTCCACCACAGCAGGTCAGCGCTTCTGATAAAAAACGTCTGGCCCATATCGACCGTGATCTAAAATTGTCTGTATTCGGTCAGAATAAGGCTATAGATCAACTTGCCTCAAGTATCAAATTATCACGCGCCGGTCTTTCACATCCTGAAAAACCAATTGGCAGCTTCCTGTTCACCGGCCCGACTGGCGTAGGTAAAACTGAAGTTGCTCGCCAACTGGCACGAATTATGGGTGTCGAACTGCTTCGTTTTGATATGTCCGAATACATGGAATCACATACCGTTTCACGACTAATCGGCGCACCTCCGGGTTATGTCGGCTTTGATCAGGGTGGCCTGCTCACAGAAGCAATCAGCAAGAATCCACATGCAATATTGCTGCTTGATGAGGTTGAAAAAGCACATCCGGATCTATTTAATCTGTTATTGCAGATCATGGATCATGGTCAACTTACCGACAATAACGGTCGCATTGCCGATTTCCGCCATATCGTACTGATCATGACCAGCAATGCTGGCGCATTTGAAATGCAACAGAATACAGTGGGCTTTAATCCCCAGCCGCGGCAAGGCGAGGATGAAGAGGCTATCAAACGCATGTTTGCACCTGAATTCCGCAACCGTCTGGATAACATCATTGCCTTTGCTCCACTGTCCGAAGAGATCATTCTGCATGTCGTTGATAAACAGTTGATCGAACTTGAAACTCAATTGCAGGAAAAGAAGGTTGAACTGGATGTCACTCAGGAAGCCAAAGATTGGCTGGCAAGAAATGGCCACGACCCACTAATGGGTGCGCGCCCAATGGCCCGGTTGATTCAGGAGCATATTAAAAAGGTTCTGGCTGATGCCATTCTTTTTGGCGATCTGCAAAAAGGCGGTCTTGCTTTAGTTGAATGCGACAATAAAGGGATTGTGATCCGCTTTCCCGAAACTGAAACTGCATGACGAAAAAACCGGTGGGCCATAAACCGCCCAAAACATATACTGATAATTTCTCTCATACAGACAGCTCAGGCCTGCACATGGAAATGCAATCTATCGGAGTGGTACACAGTCTCTATAAAGAACGATTTTCAGCACCGCGCCAACCCGGCCTTGGCGAAATGACAACGGCCCGGATTCAGCTGAACAATGGTATGAACTTCGATCAGGCTCTGGCTGATCTTGAAGGTTTTTCATATATATGGGTCATTTACTGGATGCATCTGAATCAAGGCTGGAATCCCACCGTCATTCCTCCCCGAAGCCCCAAAATTCGGCGAGGCCTGTTTGCCACCCGAGCCCCGCACAGGCCCAACAGCATTGGCCTATCCGCAGTTCGCCTGAAAGCAATTGTGGGTCGATCCCTGTATATTGAAGATCACGACATGCTGGATGCCACGCCTGTTCTGGATATCAAACCCTATATTCCATTTGCCGATGCTCACCCCGATGCCACAAGCGGATGGCTGGCTGAAGCTGATCTGAAATAAGTTTTTAGGACCTGTTAACACTAACTAAATAATATAGTTAATTCATGCAGTTAACACATAGTCAATTCAAACATATCTCCCATGTCATGCCTCGTCCACGGGATAATGTAACCATCAAAAACCTACAAGCTCTTAATGTCATTTTGTGGCTGAGCATGGGTGTAAGTGACGCGGTTTACCAAAGAAGTATGGCAACTGACATACGATCTATACCCGTATGAACCACTGGGCCAGGAAAGGCGCTCTGGAACGGGTGTTTAATGAGTTACAAAAGGAACAGGCTATTCAGCTTAAGGTTGGAGGTCTTTCTCCTGATAGTACAGCCGTCAAAGTTCGCCCTGATGGTACAGGCGTTCTAAAAGAACGGCCCGCTCCATAGGAGAATCGCGAGCTGGCTGGACGATAAAGATTCACCTTGTTGCCGCCAATGATGGGTCTGTCGGAAAATCATTTTTGATACGTTAAGTTGAGATATTGTCTGAGGGAACTTAATTTTGGTTAGGATCTGATAGTTTTTCATATTTTATCTGCCT
>JAJRTX010000004.1 GCA_021545665.1 Zetaproteobacteria bacterium | reverse complement strand
TAGCCCCGTCAGTCACTTGAGAGCCGACGCGATAGCGAGGTGACGAGGACGGCCGAGGCCTAAATGAGCTGTCGAAGAACGGAGTGGAGTTGGCCCATGGACGGGGCAACTCTTTAACGAGTACTGGAGACACCCTTGTTGGCTTTGCCAACGCCAAACCAGCCTCCGGCAAAGCCGGGGCTGATTTGTTATGCAGGCTAATCGACCGAAAGTTGGAACAAGGTCAGCACACCGGCATCGGTTGCCGAATCATCCGCCTCGGCTTCCATAATAAAAACACGCTCGGAACTGAGGCCTTCGGTTTCAACCAGATAGTTTCGAATCTGGCTGGCACGAGAGCGGGCCAGATCACGCAATTCATCATCCGAGACGGGCTGTGCCTTGAGTGCAGACTCATACAGTGCATAACGATAAGCATCTACATCAAGCTCGGGTTTGGCGGTCTCTTCTGCGCCCTCTGGCAATCGCATGCTTGCTTTCTTCATTACCTCAACAGCTTCCTGGCCCAGTTGTTGGCCAAGTCTGGACTCGATGGATGACAGTTTTAAATCTGCATATGCAACACCTTCTGCCAACTCAAAAAAGCTTGCCAGTTTTTGTTCCTGTATTGCCCGGGTGTCCCTGTCCGGGTCATACAAGCCACGAATTTCCATACTTAATTGTGGCCGCTGTGTCAGCGCCTTGGCCAATGAATCAAGTCGACTTTGATGCTCCGCAATCATGTTTAATTCACCCGGAACAAATGCAACCTTGTCCAGCTCCTGGTCGCCGCCCCCGGCCAACTTTGACAGCAGTTTAAAGGGCGATGTGACAATGCCGGTAATCACATTAAACAAGGCCTTGAAAACAAGCTTGCCGACTTTGAATTCAGGTTCATCAAGATTGCCTCGCACCGGCACGGATAAATCGATACGGCCATTTGCATCCTTAAGCAGGGCAATTGCCAGACCCACCGGCAAATCCACTGCGTCTTCTGATTCTATCTCCCGGCCAAGGGTGAACTGATCCAGAGCAATTTCATTTTCGCCGATCAATTCCCGTTCAGAAACACGATAAGCCAAATCCAGATCAAGCCTGCCTTTGTCTACCGCCTGACCAATAAAACTTCCGGTATAAGGTGTGACGGCGGTCATGTCATAACCTTCAAAGCGTATCTTGATATCGCTGTAAAGATCGCCCTTGAGCGGGTTTATTTTTCCCGTTATGGCCAGCTTGGCGACATCGTCAACACGACTGTTCAGATCAACATCGGCCCGTGTCAGCTCTTCCGATGACAAACCTTTTATCGCCCCCTTGAAACGAGACAGTTTGGTGGTAAAACGAGGTATCATGGTGTTGTCGATAAATGTGATGGCACCCTCTTTGAATGAAACCGTATCGATCTTAACCGGGAAGACATCCGCGTCCGCTGGCTGGCCTTCCTGCGTTTGCGTTGTCTCTGTCTCAGTCTCATCGTCCTTCATCAGGCTGGCAACATTCATCACTCCATCCGCGTTAATCACCACATGACTGTCTAACCGATCAAAGGTGATATTTGAGATGGAAACCGAATCCGGTTGCAGCGTTAAATCAAGTTCATTGATTTTTAATTCATTCCAGGCAACCACCTTGTCTCCTGTTTGACTATTGACTGTCGCCAGTTGCTGTACGCTGCTGTTGCCGCTAACGTGAATCAGTTGCGGGTTTGCCGATTCAACATATTGCAGCTTGCCATCAAACATAAGCGCGCCATCTTCTATGCCAATAAAGGTAGTGGCGTTGAGATAGGGCTGAAAGTCTTTTAACGCCAGCGAATCCAATGCCAGTGTCAGGTCGGCAAAGACAGGTGTTGCCCCGACCTCACCATTCATACCAAGCGTGCCTTTTTGATTGATGAGCATGCTCATCTGCAAACCAAAACGGGCATCGGTTTGATTGTTGATATCGCTCAGCGCAAGCTCAAAATCGTTAATCATGATCTCTGCAGTTGGCACGGTGCTCCGATCACCCAGAGCTACCTGACTATTGCTGATAACAAAACGATTGAGACTGATTGACCATGGTTTCGCATCGTCTGCCGGTTCGTCTGCTGGCGCTGTTGTGTTTTCTGTGTCTGCATCAATGGGAGAAAACAGCCGCGACAGATCCAGCTCACCGTCTTTTGTCATAAACGTTTTCAGGTCAATATTGCTGATTGAAATTTCATCCAGCTGAACACGCTGTTCATGCAGTGACAGTTGACCATTCGTCAATGAAATATCAGCGATCTTCAAATCAGGTTCTGTTCTGTTTTTATCACTAATGGCCAGCTCACTCAGTTTGAGCGCCATTTGATCCACCGTAAGCTCCGGCCCTTGCGCGGTCATCACAAACTGATAGTTGGCACTGATGCCCAGCTGGCCCGAGTCAACGCTAAAGCGCAGTTGATCCTGGGCATAACGCCACATTTCCCGAACCTGCAGTGCACTGACGTCAACCCGTCCGCTGGCGCGCAAGGGGTTGACCGACACCTCACCCTGCCATGCCAGCTGGCCACCATCAGGAAAGGCCACCTTGATTTGATAAGGCCCGTCTCGCTCCGGTAAGGTAGAAAAACCGGTTAATTCAAATGACAGCGGATAAATTTCCTGTTTGTATGGCGTTGGAATTGAATGGTCGCTAAACAAAAACCGGCCGTTGTTTACGGCAAAACGATGAACCACCAATCGCGACAGTGCCGCCTCTTCTTCCGCCACGGGGGCTGGCTCAGCCACTGCCGGGTCACTTGCCAGCAGATCTTCAAAGCTCGGCTTGCCATCTTCACCTATTCTAATGTTGCCACGCGGGCCGTTAATACTGATGTCGCCAAAGGTCCAGGCCCAGTTGATTAATGAACTGGTCTGAAAATTGACATAAAACTCATCAAAACCAGCCAGTTCAATTCCATCCTTATCCGCCAGCGACACCCCGGACAGGGTTAATGACAAGGCATACGGATTGAAGCGCACCTCTTCAACCTCGAACTCTCGTGCCGTCAGCTCAGGCACCAGTGAAGACAGCTGGGACTTGATGATGTACGGCAAGACAAAAAAACCAAACACGGTATAAAGCGCTAGAAATATCAGTCCCCAAAAACGTTTGCTGCTACGCAAGCGCGGGCCAAACAGTCGTGCCGACAAACCTGTTTCATGCGCCACTGATTGTTTTTCTGCCGAGGCTGTCATGGTGTGTCTCCGTTTTTATTATGACTGTTTTCCGGGAATAGTTTTTACACTGCATTCAACCATAAAAAATAAAGCGTATATTCTATATTTCTGGCCAATCGTAGATTCTATATCCGATGCCACTGGCTGACAAAAAATATTGCTCACACCAGACCGCTATTGGCCAACCTTCTTGAGGCTGATCCATTAGCCTTAAAACCACTATTGCTGCCGTATTTTAAGTACAATTGTCACTTTCAACCAACAACTGTTTTTTCAACATGACTACATGGCGCCTGCCTCTCTCATTATTTCTGCTTCTCTGCATCTGCTTTATTGCCCCTGCCAGTTTTGCCAGTCAGCCAAACGGGTTATTTAACCAGCTCAAGGCCTACGCCGATTTAGCCAATGCAGCTTATCTGTCCGAACAGGAAGCACAAACCATTATTGAGTCTCAAGCCTATCAACTCGACCAGTTCAGCCGTGTGCCCGGAGTGGAGATCAGCTATTTTATCGCCAGCAACAGCATGCTTAAACGCCATGTTATTGCCATACGCGGAACGGCCAATGTAGAAAATGCCATCGTCGACATATCCCTGAAACTGCAGCCAAATAAACACACCAAAATTGCCTTGCACCAGGGCTTCGCGCAGGCGGCTGAAGGAGTCTACGAGGCTATATTACCCAGGCTCAACAAATATTATGAAATCAGCATAACAGGGCATAGCCTTGGCGGTGCGGTGGCAGTGATTCTGGCCATGTATCTGGATATGGATAATTACACCCTTGGCCCTGTCATTACCTTTGGCCAGCCAAAGGTCACTAATGTCCGTGGCGCAGTGGCATTTCGACACCTGGATATTCACCGCGTGGTCACGGCACAAGACATCGTGCCACTGATACCACCACTGGATATGATGGACATTCGCAATCTTGATATCTACTGGCACCTGGGCAAGGAGATTGTTTTGCTGGATGGCAATGACTACGCCACACTGGAAGGAGTAAAAAGCATGATGCGCGCCACCAGAATCATCAATACCACACTTAGCCAGGAAAACCTCGAACATCACAAAATGAGCCACTACCTGGAATTGATCGGCAAGAAGAATGAAGCCGCCAATCTGGTGCCGTATGAAACGGGCATTGATTTGTTAAAACTTTTCAACTGATAATCATGATTATCCGCTTAGTATAAAGCGATTCCAAACCTTGCCCAAGCAAACACAATACTGGAACACAGATGCACGACACCCTGACCAAATATAAAGACACGCTGCAACATCAGCTTTGGGAGACAGATCTCAGCAATGCCAGTCTCGGCCGACGCTGGTTAACCCAGACACTACGTCTGTTGTATGTGGTGCTGCATGAACTGGTCGCCGGTCAACTCACGCTGCGTGCCATGAGTCTGATCTACACCACCCTTATTTCGCTGGTGCCGCTGTTGGCCGTCAGTTTTTCTGTGCTCAAAGCCTTTGGTGTGCAAGGGCAAATCGAACCCTTCCTGCTTGAGTTTCTCTCGCCACTGGGCGCAAAGGGCGAAGAGATAGGCGCTAACATTATTGGTTTTATCGACAATATGAATGTCGGTGTGCTTGGCGCCGTCGGGCTGGGCATGCTTTTTTATACCGTCATCTCGCTGGTTCAAAAAATAGAACAGACCTTTAACCACATCTGGCATATTAAAAACCCCAGGAGCTTTTTAAGACGTGTTACCGATTATCTGAGTGTGCTGATGATCGGCCCGGTGATGGTTGTCAGCGCACTGGCCATGACCGCCTCCATGGTCAGTTCAACATTCGTGCAATACATTATTTCCATAGAGCCGTTTGGCACCATGTTCTATTACCTCACGCTGACAATTCCGTACATCCTGATCATCATCGCCTTCACTTTCATGTACATGTTCATCCCGAACACCAGCGTCAAGCTCGGCCCGGCCCTGACCGGGGCGACCGTTTCGGGTATTCTCTGGAAAACAGGCGGCATGCTGTTTGCCTCGTTTGCCGCCGGTTCAACCAACTACGATGCTATCTATTCCAGCTTCGCCATTCTGATCACGTTTATGATCTGGCTTTATCTAAGCTGGTTGATTTTTTTGCTGGGCTCTCAAATCGCCTTTTATCGCCAACACCCGGAATATGTGCGCCCGGTTCGCGGCAACATTGAGCTATGCAGCCGGCAAAAAGAAAAACTGGTATTACTGGCCATGTACTGGATAGGTAAACACTATTACCTAGGGCTCAAGCCCTGGACACTGCGCAGCCTAAACAGCCAATTGGGCGTGCCCTCTGACCTGCTGAGCAACACTCTTGACCAGCTAACAAGCAACGGGCTGATCATTGAGATCATCGAAAAAGATACCACCTACATCCCGGCCAAAGATCTTGACACCATCACACTAAAGCAACTGATCAGCATCACCCGCCACGCCAGGCGTGACATTCTAGAACACACACAGGCGCAACCGGAAGTCGAAAACATACTCGCCAGACTTGATCAGGCATACACTGCAACACTGGGCGACCAGACAGTCCGGCAATGGATTTCAGAGCACAATCAACTCACTAACAAATTGAAACAAACTTGAGTATAAAATGATTGCTTCGACTGTTATCGCCGCAGTCATGAGCATTTTCGACAACGATTCTGTTGTTGTCAAAAACTAAACAAATAATGATGACCAAACCTTATTGAATGAAAACACTTACTAATAAAGATATCCTCATAAATATCGGCAACACTTACTATGCTCGCGGTAATGATTATTACCAAAGGGGCTATGTAAATTCAATTGTGGTTGACACCGAAAACGATGATGCTATCGAGCTGAAAAGCACAGTAAAAGGCAGTGGCAATCAGCTGTATACACAAAACATCAGCATCGACAAAAGCTCAAGACATATTGATATCGAAGGTGATTGCAGCTGCCCCGTTAACTACAATTGCAAACACATCGCTGCAGCCTGCATTCAATATGCAGCTGAAGGCGCATCAATATCACATGCCGATGCGGAATGTATCACCTGGATTGATGAATTCAACAATGCTGGTGATAAAAGCTCCACACCAACCACTAACACTGAGTTTTTAATCTATCTGCTCAGTCCTTCAGCACAGACAGGCAAGCTGGAAGTGGAGTTTCGTGTTAGCCGTTATCTGAAAAATGGTGCGCTGGGCAAATTACGCAACACCAACCTCAACAACATCAGCAATAGCTACTCACCCAGAAGCTACGCTCAATCGATTGATAAAGAAATTTGCGAGCTTATAGAAGCCAACAACCAACTTCACTGGCGCGGGGTTCTGCTTTATGGTGACCTGGGTTTTCTGACCTTGAGCAAGCTGCTGCCCACGGGTCGTTGCTATTGGCTGGATACAAACCGTGCACCGCTGCAATTAAAACCGGCACGTGACTTAAAATTACAATGGCAAACAGATACAGACGGCAGCGCCAAACTGGATATGCAGATCACCCCCGATGGCATGTTGCTGTTAACGACACCACCACTCTATCTTTCCATTGATTCAAATTGCATCGGCCAATTGAATAACGCCCTCTACACCACGGCCCAGTTTGAACAACTACTCAAGGCTCCCAAAGTGCCCGTCGACCTGCTTGACGAATTCAGTCAGCGGCTGGCACAAAAGATCCCAAGCACCGTTTTACCAACGCCAAAACAGGTGCCAGTAAAAGAGATTAAAGACCTACTGCCCCGCCCGCAGCTATTTCTTGCAGCAAAAGAATTTAATGGTCATTACCTCAATTACATGAGCATCCGTTTTACATACGATGAATATGAACTCACCTATGCCAATGCAAAAGAAATTAGCAGCTTCAAAAAAGACAATACGATTGTACGAATCTGGCGAAACCTGGAAGCAGAAGACACTGCAATTGAAAAAATTGAATCCTATGGGTTTAACGGCCGCTTTAACACTGATGAAGGGGAGCTTCTTTTTCACAGCCTAAGCACAAATAACCCCAGTGAAGATATTGGTCGCTGGCATCATTTTTTGACGGAGACCCTGCCACAGCTTGAGCAACAAGGTTGGAAGGTTGAAATCGACAACAGCTTCACTATGACTTTTCATGAGGCTGAGCAATGGAATGTTGAAATAGAAGAAGATGGCAATGACTGGTTTGAACTGCAATTCAAAATCGAAATCAATGGCCAGCAACTGGATCTGCTGCCGTTAATTGCCCAGGTAATCAATCAATATGAACCGAATCAACTGCCCGACTCGTTAACTTTAGATCTGGGCGATAACCAGTATCTAAGCATTGCCAGTGAACAGTTAAAACCTGTGCTCAACACCCTTTACGAACTGTTTGATAAAAAAGGCCTGCAAGCCAACGGTACATTGCGCATGTCTCGTTTTGATGTCGCCCGTTTAAATGATCTCGAAGAGAAAGGCCGTAGTTATCTGCAATGGAATGGTGGTGATGCCCTGCGCAAACTGGGGCAACAGCTTAAAGACTTTCAGGGCATAAGCCCCGTCGAGCCACCAAAGGGGCTTAATGTAAATCTACGTGACTACCAGAGGCATGGATTGAACTGGTTACAGTTTCTGCGTGAATATGGTTTTTCAGGCATCCTCGCCGATGATATGGGCTTAGGAAAAACGGTCCAAACCCTTGCCTATTTGTTACTGGAGAAGGAACAGGGCCGCATGGATAAACCGTGTTTGATTGTGGCCCCTACCAGCTTGATGAGCAACTGGCGACGCGAAACAGAACAGTTTACCCCCGCACTCAAGGTGCTTGTGTTGCCAGGACCAGAACGTCATAAAAAGTTTGATCAGATTAAAAATAATGATCTGATACTCAGCACCTACCCTCTGCTGGCTCGCGATGAAGAAACACTATTGTCGCACCACTATCACACACTTATTCTGGATGAGGCCCAGGTCATCAAAAACCCAAAGGCCAAAGCCGCACAGATGATACGCCGTATCAAGGCCGATCAACGTCTCTGTCTGACCGGCACACCAATGGAAAACCATCTCGGTGAATTATGGGCGCTGTTTGATTTTCTGATGCCCGGTTTTCTCGGTGAAGCACGACAATTTAACAGTCTGTTTCGCATCCCGATTGAAAAACAGGGTGATGACCTGCGCCGTCAGCAACTGGCGCAACGTATCACACCGTTTATGCTGCGCCGAACCAAAAGCGAAGTAGTACAAGAGCTGCCTGAAAAAACTGAAATCATCCGCACCGTCACCCTGGAAAAAGGCCAGGCAGCCTTATACGAAAGCATACGCATGTCGATGGAACACAAGGTTCGCCAGGCCATCGCCAACAAGGGTTTGTCAGGCAGCCACATCACCATCCTCGATGCCCTGCTCAAACTGCGGCAGGTATGTTGCGACCCGCGCCTGCTGCCACTCGTTCAGGCACGTACGGTAAAAGAATCCGCCAAACTGGATTTGTTAATGCAAATGCTGCCTGAAATGGTTGAGGAAGGTCGTCGTATCCTGCTGTTTTCAGCCTTTACAAAAATGCTTGGTCACATCGAAGCGGCGCTCAAGAAACATGACATCAGCTACAGCAAGCTCACGGGGCAAACCCGTAACCGTGATGCCGCAATCGAAAAATTCAAGTCAGGTGACGCCGATGTATTTCTCATCAGCCTAAAAGCCGGAGGGGTAGGGCTCAACCTGACCGAGGCCGACACCGTGATTCACTATGACCCCTGGTGGAATCCGGCAGCAGAAAACCAGGCCACGGATCGCGCCCACCGCATCGGCCAGAACAAAGCCGTGTTTGTTTATAAGCTGGTCACAGAAAACAGCGTCGAGGAAAAAATCATCGCTATGCAGGCTAAAAAGCAGGCTCTGGCAGATTCTGTTTATAACAAGGGTAAACAGGGCGAAGAAAACAACCTGAGCACTGCTGATTTAAATCTGTTGTTTGCGCCACTGTGAATAGATAAAGGGTATCTCTAAAAGTTGATTGACACCTCTGCACAAACAATTAGAGACCTTTGCACGATACAGGCGCGAAAGAAAAATGAGCTAATATTTTTCTGATTGAGGCAGAAAATGCAGTTAATAGCGAGCTATTGACAATTTTTCTAACGAAAAGCAGCAGAATATTAGCCATTTTTACTCGTGATTGTGTCGTGCAAAGGTCTCGATTATTAAAGATGCCCTAAAACCTATTTACCGGGCTTCCGTCTTTCGCTCACCACAGCGTTTGCACAGGTACAGCGTCACAAGCCTGCCTTGCCTGACATCAAACTGTTTCTCCTGCACGATTTCCCACTTGTGAAAACCACTTCTGCACAAGGTTTTACCGCTGTGCTTTTCACTTAATTTTGGCCTTTTGAACTGAACAATATCACCCATACCAACAAATCCCATAAATTAAAAATGCAATTCACTCCTGCCGCATATCCCTGCAACTAATTGCTCGTAACCTATATTGTATTCTGTATACATTTGTTTTAGCATCGTACAGGTAGTTCCGTATTATTTATAAATAAGACAAGGAGATACGCATGAAAAAGACTCTAACTGCTGCAATTTTACTGGTGGCCTCATCATCGGTAATGGCTGAAGCACCGGGTGGCCCGGATTGTGGCTGGGGCAACCTGTTGTTTGATGGCCAGTCTGGTATTGGTCCACATTTTGCCGCCTCAATCACAAACGGCACCTCAGGTAACGCGACGTTTGGCATGACCTCAGGCACCAATGGCTGTTCTGTTAACGGCACGTTGAGCTATGGTGGCCAGTCCATGATTTCAAGTGTTATGGATGAGTTTTCTGAAGATGTGGCTCGTGGTCACGGCGAAGCACTGGACGCCGTTGCTGTTGTCATAGGTATTGAAAAATCTGATCGTGATGTTTTCGCCAAATTGACACATGAAAATTTCAATACTATTTTCCCTGGTGAGAATGTCACAGCGAAAGATGTAATGACCTCACTTAACAGCCTAATGAAAGCTGATTCACGCTTGGCTAAATACGCTTCATAATCCAAGTACAGTTATTCAAACAGCAAATCTCTGTGCCGTTTGGCACAGAGATTTTTTATTAACCAAATAACATCAATAAAACCCGTGTGCTTATAAAATATCTCTGGATCAGCTTTTTAACTCTTATCGCCACAATTCCTCTTGTTTCATCCGCAGACACTGTTACGTCACTTCAAGAGCAGGCCATTCAACAACAGCTGTGGGATCAACCCGAATGGCTACGACTACTTCACTACTATAAAAACAACGCTTCACAGCACGGCTATATTAGTCATGTAGACGATCAACGCTTTTTTAACGCCTATGATGGGGCAGAAAACCCAAAGGCTGAAATATTGGCGACCCTGGCGGCTTATTATAAAACAGACAGCAAGGGGGATTCACACCCACTCTGTCGCTTTGTTGCCCGCTTCAACTGGCTTAAACAAAAACTTCCACTTGAGACCACATCATTACCCAATGTTGTTTGCAAAAACTATGTTGAATGGCATTCGATGATAAAGCCAGACAGCGCCAGCCTTATCTTTCCCACTTATCATTTGAACAGCCCTTCTTCAATGTTTGGCCATACACTATTAAGACTGGACCCCAAGCAAGATAGCAACACATCAAAGTCAAAATGGCTTTCATTTGCCGTTAATTTTGGTGCCGATACAGCCACAGGTGACGATTCATTATCTTATGCCTTCAAGGGCCTGTCTGGCGGTTATCCTGGCATCTTTATCGTCACGCCTTATTTTAAAAAAATACAGGAATACAACAAGATTGAGAAACGTGACATCTGGGAATACAAACTAAATTTAACCCCCGCTGAAGTACAACGCATGGTGACCCATTTATGGGAATTGAAAGAGATCAACTTTGATTATTATTTTTTTGATGAGAACTGCTCGTATCGTTTACTCGAACTACTTGAGGTTGCACGCCCAGGCCTAAGACTAACGGATAAATTTGGGGTGACAGCCATTCCTGTCGACACCGTAAAGGCCATCGAAGCCGCTGGCATGATCACTACATCAAACTATCGCCCATCACAGGAAACAGAATTACGCGCCCTGTTATCCCAGCTAACTGAAGGTGAACTCAGGCTTGTAAAATAACTAGCGGCCAATCCTGCTACCGCATCAAAACCAAGCTTCAAGGCGCTGGAACAAAACAAACAAACACTCATCATTGATACGGCCTATCGCTACCAGCGATATTTACAAGCGGCAAAGTCCAGAGACAAAAAGGCGGCTAAAATCAGTCATGAGCTACTAACTTTAATTAACAGCTACCCCCCGAGCAAAAACATCCCCCCCATTACCCCACCACAACGACCAGAAAAAGGTCATGATTCAAGACGCTTATCTCTCAGCCTCGGCCAGGATCATAAACAGAACTATGCTGAGTTAGGCTTTAGAATGGCATTTCATAGCCTGGAAGATAACCAAAATGGTTTTTTACGTGGCGCACAAATCAACATGGCCAATATCCAGGTTCGTGCTAACCGTACAACAAACAAGATAAAACTGGAACGTTTGGATGTGATTGATATTTTTTCTCTCACAGCACGCACACAATTTTTCAAGCCTCTATCGTGGCGGGTTTACACTGGGCTTGAGCAGCAAACCTACAAAGGTAAAGAGAGTCTATCGACACATGTAACCGGCGGCGGCGGCGTCACTTATCCATTATTCAATGGCGGTCTTTTTTATACCCTTGGCATCATGCGGCTTGAAAATAACAAACGACTGTCAAGCCAACTTATTGAACCAGCCATCGGAATCGAATCTGGCATTTTATGGCACTTTGACAACTCCATCGCACGACTGGAGATAAGCGGGAAGAAATTTGCTAATGGCACAGAACGTACGCAGCTTCATTATATTTATAGCATCCCGCTGGCACGAAACCATGCCTTTAAAATTAATGTCCGCAGGCAAAAAAATACGTCAGAATTATTAACCGATGCCAGCATTTCCTATCAATATCATTTTTAACGCACGCGGCATACACTTTCGCCTGCCTTTTATCTCATTGCTATTACTGCTTGTTGCTGGCTGCACCAATCAGTTTTTTATTCCCATGCAGCAACTTGTCCGTACACCCGCCGATATTAGCCTGACTTATAACAACATCAAATTTGAATCCAGTGATGGCACGTCTTTACATGGTTGGTGGCTGCCTGCCAATGGAAAACCCAAGGCAACTATTCTTTTTTTACATGGTAATGCAGAAAACATCAGCACTCATATCGGCAGCGTATATTGGTTGCCTGCGGCGGGGTATAACGTCTTCCTGTTTGATTATCGAGGTTATGGAAAGTCGGAAGGCAAGGCAGATATCGATGACATTATGGATGATGCTAAAGCAGCACTGAGCAAGACTGTTGACCTTGCCAATAACAGTCCAATTATTGTTTACGGCCAAAGCATAGGCGCTGCAATCGCCATCTATACCGTCGCCCACAGCCTGCAGCATGACAGAATAAAGTCTCTTATTATTGAAAGCAGCTTTAGCAGTTACCGTGATATCGCCCGGGAAAAATTAGCGGAGTACTGGCTGACCTGGCCACTGCAATACCCTTTATCATGGACAATATCTGATCGTTACAAGCCGCTTGCTGCAATTAATAAAATCGCCCCCATTCCATTGTTACTGATTTACAGCGATGAGGATAAAATCATCCATACTTATCATGGCCAGCAACTGTATGATGCCGCCAGGCAGCCCAAACAGTTCTGGCAAGTTAAAAATGGCAGACACATTGCTATTTTTTCTCGGCCGAAACAGCAACAGCGACTGATTGATTACATCGAGGCAATTATCAAACCATAAAAAAAAGGCCAACCTTTTCAGGTCGGCCATCTCGCTCAAACTGACGTGTTTATTCAGTCCGGCCGGTAACTTCCAGCAGGTGATAACCAAACTGTGTCTGCACAGGGCCCTGCACCTCATTCAACGGCGCAGAAAAAACCACTTTATCAAATTCGGGCACCATCATGCCTGGGCCAAATTCACCCAGGTCACCGCCCTGCTGCCCGGAGGGACACTTTGAGTGTTGCTTGGCCTGCTCGGCGAAATCAGCGCCGCCTTCAATCTGCGCCTTGATTTCGTTGCACTGTTCTTCAGTTTCCACCAGTAAATGTCTTGCTGTTGCTTTTGCCACAATGGTTCTCCAATTAAATTTAAATCCGTCTATTTGTCGGCCGGATATTGATTATATATCGCAACGAATAAATCTACATTAGCAAGAAAGATATTCACCAACACCGGGTCAAAATGTTGGCCACTTTCTTCCTTCATCAAATCAATAATTTTTTCAATCGGCCAGGCTTCTTTATATACCCGTTCTGAAAAAAGCGCGTCAAACACATCCGCCACTGCAATAATACGACCAAAGATATGAATTTCTTCTCCCTTAAGGCCACAAGGATAACCTGTTCCATCCCATTTTTCATGATGCTCATAGGCAATGGTTCCCGCTGCGATCAATATAGCGCGCTTAGAATGCCTGAGCATTTCGTGGCCTATCTGAGGGTGGTTTTCCATCACTTTTCGCTCATCATCATCCAGTAAACCCGGCTTTAGCAAAATCGCATCTGGCACGCCCAGCTTACCGATGTCATGCAAAGGTGAAGCTGCCGTAATCAAATCCACCTGCTCGTCATTCAGTCCCAGTTTCTGTGCCAGTAACTGGCTATACAACGACACACGTTTAGTATGGTTGGCTGTTTCTTTGGAACGCTGCTCTTCAATCACACCCATGGTATAAACCGTCTCACGCAGGGTGCTCTCTATCTCATCATTCAAGGCCAGTAATTGCCGGTTTTTATCCGTCAATTGTTTTTGGTGGGCTACAATCTCAGTGTTGAGCAAATTAAATTCATTGGCCACATTGGTGAATTCACGCGTAGTAAATTGCTCCACCGGAACCGGCTGATGGTTTTTATATGCCAGTGCAGCATCATCCATTAACTCTTCAAGTGGCTGCTGAACATAGTGACGAATGGTTCTTGATGTATTCAGCAACACCAACAGCAAGGCACAAGATGACAACACAAAAATACCGGCCATCACAGCCGCCGCATGATTTCGGTATTCAGACACATCCATCACAATATCCACAGCCCCAAGCACGGCACCTTCATCAACACTGTGACAGGCAAGACAGTTAAGGGCCCCTTCGGATGAAGCAATATAGGGAATAATCACCCGAATGGTTGGGTTGAGACTGAATTCATTCATAATGAATATTGGCTTGGTGGAGCTAAATGCCTGCCTGGCAGAAGCATCTAATTCGGTTCTTTCCCAGACCGGATTACCCGGCCCGAACTGAGCAGAAACATTATCACCACGGATAATTTTCAACTCATTGATATGATGAAGCTGCTCTATCTCTTTGAGAAAATAATCCCGCAAGTCCATGATACCGGCCTTCATATGTGACGTTAGCCCAGCCTTGACCAGCTCTGCACTTGCCAGTGCCTGGTTTTCAATTGCGGCTTTTGATAGCGCCCGGAAGTTGTAACCGATAATCAACAAAACCACGATGGCAGTGCCCAACAAGACGTTGATCAGATTTCTAACGGTTATGGTTCTTATGCTCGGTTTCTTCATATACCATCGCCAACTATATATAAGAAAGTGATTATACTCGATACAGGGTTTTGAAGGGAGGCTGAAACTAAAAAGGACCTAGCCCGAAGGGCTAGATCCTTGAATAGAGTGGAGCTGACGATCTGATTCGAACAGACGACCGGCTGATTACAAATCAGCTGCTCTACCAGCTGAGCTACGTCAGCAGCACGGGGCATAGTATAACGAAACTTAAATATAAATACTACTACTAGCCTTGTCCAATATGAAATGAGCCTGAACCTACTCACACTTCCGACGCATCTGTTTTATTTTTGGATAGCCTGAGATAACTTCTCGCCACAACTTATCTGGCAATTGAGTGAGCTGCATCAATTCCAAATCAAGCCAGTATTGGGGCTGAGTGCGAAACAGGGGTTCAATTTTGGCCTTATAACCTAGTTGTGCCAGAGCTGTCAGTTTCTGCCTACCCTGCTGCTCCGTTTTGTACACGCCCGCCGAAATGGCATTGGCCTTGGTTCCCTCGGTAATTACCACAGCATCCCCAACATCATTATTTATCAGCTGGCGTAACACTCCTTGAGCCAGCTGACTGGAAGCTGCCGGGGGAATATAAACCCAATAGCCAACCTGTTTACGCTGTGCTTTAGAACGTTCCTGAGTATTAATGGCTGAACGCTCAAACAATTGGCCCACCGCCTTAACGTCACTGATCAATAAAAACGGGCCAACGCTGTAACATGCCATGGCGGCTGACATAGACTTGGTGACCGGCGTAGGCACAGGTTTGGGCAGTGAAGTAATAATCGGTTCTGGTTTTGCTGGTGGTTTGATTGTGGACACCGCATTAATGGCAGGAGACTTAGCTTTTATCTCTGTCTTTGTCACAACAGTCACTTTTTTGGCGGGTTTAGGCAAACTCTTAGCAACAGGGATAGGGCGTTTGCTTTCAACCAGCGACCTGGCATTATTCTGCATATCCATTTCCGCCAATAAAACCAATTTTTCGCCGTTTTTCGGAAACCCCTCTTTCGTTTCCGTTTGCTCGACTTGTTCCTTCTTATTCAACTGCACGGCTAAAAATACAGCATTTAGCAATAACAGCGAAATTACCACCCACTTCATTCACAAACGCCTTTTAGTATTTGCATCCCCTGCAAGACCAGGTCAGAAATATGCCGACTCTCTATTTTCAGCTCCGCCTGCACAACTTCCGCATCACCGCCGCAGATTATAACCGATAGCCGCGCCCCTGTTTGCGCCTCGACCCTGGCCAGCATATGCTCCACCGCACCAGCCAGCGCATAAAGACTACCGCAGGCAATACATGTCTCGGTATCTTGACCAAGTAACATCCACGTTGCATTTTTCTGACAGGCCTTTCCCGGCTGAATGGCGGACGTTTTCTGCTGTAAGCTCTGCCGCATCAAGCCTAGACCGGGAATAATGACTCCACCAAGGTGCGAACCTTGTGCTGACAGCACATCCACCGTCACCGCTGTACCAACATCAATCACTGCGACAGCCGTTGATGACATGCTCCTCGCGGCGATCAACGCAAGCCATCGATCCACGCCAAATTTAGTGGCGTCAGAATATGCCAGCTTTAAATTGCTATAACCGGGATCAACGACAATGTATTCCACATTAAGTGACCACTGCCCTTGCACCCACGCCTCAAGCAATTGAGCGTATTCCTCACTGGCCACATTCGCAATAATAACCCGTGCCGGTGGCTCACCCGTTAGCCATGCCTGGCACACCTCGGCTGGCATGCACCCGTCATGCACTGCCTTACCATGAGCAGACAGTCTTCCCGCCTGACTGATAGCCCACTTGATACGACTGTTTCCAACATCAACCAACAACACCTTCATTGGTTCTGCAACCTCAAGCTCACTTCACCAGAATGAAATCGATACAACCCGCTGTCTGTTTCCAGCAAGATTGCCCCATTCGCATCCACGCCTCTTGCATAGCCGGTCATTTCTTCAGTTCCCTGCTGAATAACAACTGACTTACCAGCATACGTATCTGCGGCCTGCCATTCATCCAGAAAGGTTGCCAGGCCATAATGCTGGAATTGCTCAGCCACCAACAACAACTCGCCCAGTAGCACCCCTGCAATCCGGTTACGAGACATAGGTTGTGGAACAATATGCTGCAAATCGACCCATGGTTGATCGATTTCAATCGAACTGGCCTCACTGCTCATATCGACATTTAAACCTACACCAATCACCACATGATAAGGGCCGGCGCTCTCACCACGCATTTCCAGCAAAATACCGGCCAG
Organism: Zetaproteobacteria bacterium; assembly: GCA_021545665.1. The sequence continues at coordinate 4,571 of JAJRTX010000004.1, read as the reverse complement.
TTTCCGCCCCTGCCACAAAATATCATTTGGCCACTTAAGGCTAACGTCCTCTATAGCCAATTGTTTAAGTGCCCTGATAACACCAACACCTATCGCCAATGCCAAACCCGACAACAACTCAGGCGTCATTTCAAAACGCCAGTAGAACGACAAATAAATATTTCTGGCAAAGGGTGAAACCCATGGACGACCACGCCGGCCTCGGCCAGCCGTTTGTCGCTCAACCATACAGGCATGCCCATGCCTCATACCTTGACCAAGCTTATCCATCAAATAACGATTACTGGAATCAATTTCAGGATGTAGTTCAATCTCAGAGAGCAACGATTTACCAGCTGCTGACATCGCCTCAAGCACAGCATCTCGATCAAGCAACTCCAGAGGGGCAGGCAGACGGTAACCCTTGCCGCTGACAGAATGACAATCCAGGCCAAGTTGTCGCAAGGTTTGCACCTGTTTCCAAATGGCTGTTCGAGTTACTCCCAGCTCTGCCCCCAGTTTTTCGCCTGAGTGAAAGTGACCATCAGCAAGGATATTTAGAAGCTTTAGCTTTGTACTCATCACCACATTTTACCCTGCACTTATAAAATAAACATAAAGTTGGCAATTGGTGTAAATATGCACGCAACAGACATAACACCATAACTATTAATTAGTTACATGCAACTCTTTCATGTCAGACTTAAAAGCCAAAGCTAAGCAATGCTAATTAGACACAAAACATATCCCTGCGTTTATCTTAAACGCTGCCACCTTTGGAACCGATTTAAAACCAGCAGTAAAAAAATATGGATCAGCAATTATTGTAACGGTGAAAAGCAGTCGCGCTGCAAGCTACGCTCATACCGCGTTTATGGCTGCACAGCACCGGAAAACCTTTTGCCAAATGGCAACTATAGCGACCAATAAAAAAGCCGGTGACTTTACAGTCACCGGCTTTTTATACGCTACATTAAATAACTTAGAGTTCTTCAGCGTGTTTTTCCAGGTACGAGGCAACACCACCCGCATCAGGAGTCATACCATCATCACCCTTATTCCAACCCGCCGGACAAACTTCACCGTGCTCTTCAGTAAATTGCAGCGCATCAACTAAGCGCAGCATTTCATCAACATTACGGCCTAGTGGCAGGTTGTTAATCATCTGGCTTTGAACAATACCGTCTTTATCGATCAAAAATGAACCACGTAAGGCAACACCGGCCTCTGGATGAACAACATCGTAGGCTTCCTGGATTTCGTGCTTAACGTCAGCAATCATTGGGAACTTGACCGGGCCGATGCCACCTTTGTTGACTGGGGTATCACGCCATGCGAAGTGAGTGAACTGAGAATCGATAGAAACACCAACCAGCTCAACTCCGCGCTTTTTGAATTCTTCTACGCGATGATCGTGGGCAATAATCTCTGAAGGACAAACAAATGTGAAGTCCAGAGGCCAGAAAAACAAAACGACATGTTTGCCTTTAAGATCAGACAACTTAAAGTTGTCATTGATGCTTCCATCGCCCATAACAGCAGCAGCAGTAAAATCAGGGGCTGGACGCCCTACAAGTACACTCATTTTTTTCTCTCCTTAAATAACGGGGTTATACAAACTATAAGAATCATTCTAATACAGAATAAGCCACACTCTACACTTTTACAACCTAAAAATCAATCCGACAAAAACGCTCAAGAACCGAACATTGCATCCCAATTTAAACAGCCATCATAAATAGCAGATATAATTGTATATCATGCTAACCGATCCCCAATACCACGGCCGTTTTGCGCCTTCGCCAACAGGGCCGCTTCACTTTGGCTCATTGGTCGCAGCTGTAGGCAGCTACCTCCAAGCACGAAAAAATCAGGGAGCCTGGCATCTTCGCATAGAAGACCTTGACCCTCCAAGGGAGGTTCCGGGTGCAGCTGACAATATACTGCATACTCTAGAAAGCTTTGGCCTCCACTGGGATGATCATGTTGTATACCAAAGCCAGCGCAACAACATCTATCTAGATGCCATAGAACAGCTGATCAAGCAAGGATATGCCTACCCATGCAGCTGCTCCCGAAAACAGATTCAAGACAGCGCTGTCATTGGCCATTTCGGGCCAATCTACAAAGGCAGTTGCCGCCGAGGACTTATCAATGACAATCGATCTAGCGCACTGCGTGTACTCACAAATGATTCGCCAATCATTTTCATTGATAAAATACGCGGTCGATTCGAGCAGAAGATCGAATCAGAAATTGGGGATTTTATTATCCGGCGAGCCGACAAATTGTTTGCATACCAGTTTGCGGTGATTGTAGATGACGCCGCACAAAACATAACCGAGGTAGTACGTGGCGCTGACCTGCTCGACAACACACCAAGGCAGATCCACTTACAAAAACTACTCGACTTCCCCACACCTGACTATATGCACCTGCCCTTAGCACTAAACTGTGACAGACAAAAACTGAGCAAACAGACTGGCGCCCAAAAAATCGAAGGGCTTAGACCGCAAACAGTTTTATTTGACGTGTTAAATTTACTCAACCAAAACCCGGCCAGTGAGATTATTGAGTGTGAATTAGATAGCTTCTGGCAGTGGGCAATCCAAAACTGGCAACCCTTGATGATCTCTGAAAAAAACCAACAAACACCCAGCTTATTTTTGTAAATGCAGCCAGGCATTTCTGCTTGCAATAACTCCCTCATCAGCATCATCAAGCAAACGCAGTTCAACTGTATCCAGCGCCGGTGACTGCAATTCAAGCCTAAACAACATCAACTCATCACGTCTGAACAAGTGAATATCGACTATCTCACCAGGGTTATACTGTCGCAACAAAGTTTCAAGATTATCTGCGAAGACCTTTAATCCATCAATTGCAACGAGGATATCTCCCGCCGCCAAACCAACCTTTATGGCAGATCCATCGTCGAAAACATTAGCAATTTTTAATAATCCTTTTTCAACCACAGTACGAACACCAAGCTCAGCTCTTTGTAACAAGGCATGGTATGGCTTATGACTGGGCACACCGCCTTTATCATCCTTTGACTCTGAGGCTCTCAATACAAATTCGATTCCTATATCCGCAAAAAGAGCGGCTAATGGCGGGTCATCAGTTCCGTAGAGACAGTTTTGAAAAAAGTCTGACAGATCAATACCGGAAACCTCTTCCGCATGTTTTTCTATTTTCCCTTCCGGCAGTCCGCACCCTGTTTTTCCATATTGTAGCCATAGCAATATCATAAGATCATCAAGTGATTTTTTATTTGCTGTCGCTTTACGTATTGTTAAATCAAGTGCCAAGGCAATCAAGCTACCTTTCGTGTAATAACTGACAATTGCATTCGGTGCATTTTCATCTTGACGATAAAACTTTGTCCAGGCATCAAAACTTGAATCAGCTACAGATTGCTTAAAACGTCCTTTGGCGCGCCAGACACGAGTCATTGTTTGCGCCAGGGTGGCCAGATAATCTCGCGTTTCAATGCAACCACTACGCAACAAACCTAAATCATCGTAATAAGATGTAATACCTTCAAACGCCCACAATTGTTTTGTATAACTTTCTTGTTGGAGTTTATACGGTACAAATGCATCAGGTTTAATTCGTTTAACATTCCAGATATGAAAATATTCATGGCTACATAAGCCAAGAAACTGCTGATAATCAGCACTTACCTTGTCTTCTCCGATTAACGGTAAATCCTTACGACTGACAAGCAAGCTGGTTGATGATCTATGTTCTAGCCCACCATAGCCATCACCGACAACCATTACCTGAAATAAATACTTCTCCATTTGTGGCAGTTCACCAAAAAAAGCCACATGTGTCTGACAGATTTTTTTAAGATCAACACTTATCCTATCCAAATCAGCCTTATGTCGCCCTGTAAAAACAACTTCATGCCTTACACCGGCAACCTCAAATCTTGTTATTTTAAAGTCAGCCATCTCTACCGGATGGTCAATCAGATCATCATAATCAACGGCTGCATACCTGCCAAAACCATATTCATTAGCACCTGCCAGTTTCAGTGTCGTTGCAACACGCCAATCCCCAATGACAGAATCATCTGGCGGGCAAATATCGATGGTGCAGGGTATGTTCTCATTGCCATGAACTCTGATAAAGACACTGGTGCCATTAAAATAGCCATGATTTTGATCAAGATGCGCGGATCGTACAGATAAATCCCAGGCATAAACCTCATACTCAATTTCCACAGAGCCAACACAAGCCGCAATCTTCCAAGATGATTTATCTAATTTTTCGAGTTTGACAGGAGCGCCATTAGACATAGCCTTAATCCAAACGATGTTCTTTGCAAAGTCACGAATCATGTAACTACCAGGAATCCACGCTGGGAGAGAGATCCTCAGCCCATCCCCTGTAGAAACATCGACAAAACATTTAACCCTGAAAACATGCGCAGCTGGATTGTGCGCGCTAATTTGATAATGCATCATACTCGCCTGATTAAGTCACGGCAGTCGATTGTCACTAAATCCACACAAGAGCGACCCCTTAAAATACAAAAGGCCGGCATTCGCCGACCTTTCAAACAGCATCCGGAAATGCTTAGC
>JAJRTX010000269.1 GCA_021545665.1 Zetaproteobacteria bacterium | reverse complement strand
CTGGATGCACTGAGGGAAGAGAACAGCGCCTGCAAGGTTCATGAAGCAACACTGAATGTCACTCTTGAGAAGGAGCGGCAGGCAGCAGAAGAGAAACTGGCACTGCTGGAGGATGCGAAAGAGAAGCTGGGAGCTGAATTCAAGCTGCTTGCCAATCAGATCTTCGAGGAGCGCGGCAAAGCCTTCTCCGAGCAGAACAGGTCCAGTCTCGATGAAGTGCTAAAGCCGATGAAAGAGCAGCTCACTGCTTTCCGAACGCGGGTCGATGAAGTGCATGTCAAAGATGCAGAGGGCCGTGCTTCTCTGGCCAAACACCTTGAACAACTGGAGAAGCTGAACCGCCAGATGAGTGAGGATGCCGTTGGCCTGACCCAGGCATTGAAAGGGGAGAGCAAGGCGCAGGGTAACTGGGGCGAGATGATTCTCGAACGGATTCTAGAGACCTCCGGTCTGCGCGAGGGCAAAGAGTTTGCCCGCGAGCAGTCCTTTACCAATGAAGAGGGTAAGAGATTACGGCCTGACGTGGTGATCTACATGCCGGGTGATAAGCAGGTGATTATCGATTCCAAGGTCTCGCTGACCGATTATGAGCGTGTTGTGTCGGCTGGTAGTGATTCAGAACGTAAAAAAGCGCTTACGGCCCACCTGAGAAGCCTGAAAAGCCATATTCAGGGGCTATCGGGCAAACGATACGATCATCTGCCCAATGTGAACTCCCCGGACTATGTATTGATGTTTGTGCCGATTGAGGGTGCATACCTGATGGCCATTGAGGAAGATTCAACCGTATTCGAGTCCGCCTTTGAGCAGCGGGTGGCTGTGGTGACCCCGTCAACCCTCTACGCGACATTGAAACTGATCGAGCAGCTCTGGCGTTATGAGCGTCAAAGCGAGAATGTGGTCAAGCTGATCGACAGGGCAGGGAAGCTGCACGATAAGTTTGTGGATTTTGTGAAATCATTTGAAGAGATTGGCCAGCGACTGGATCAGGCGCAGAATGCCTACGGCACTGCACTGGATCGGATTAAAGATGGACGTGGCAATGTAATCAGCCAGATCGCGACATTGGGGAATCTTGCAGGCAAGACCAAAAAAGAGCTTCCAAAACATCTGACTGAATCAGTGTCGCTTTCTGACCAGAAAGATGACAGTTAGGAAAAGGGTAACGTCCCCTTTTTCTTCAAATGCTTCCAGATAATTTTGATTGGCCGCAATATGAACAGTTAATTGAGTTAACTGATAGAGCAGCATGGGCTTACCTTTTTGCTATTCGTGACAAAGAGTCAGATATTGCACTCAACGAGATTGGCTATCATCGAAGAATCAATACAGATGATGTTCTGAAAAAAATTCCACGACTGAATTGGAGAGATGGCGTTTGTTTTTCTGGAATGAAAGGCCACGGAGTTCATTCTGAGTTGCAAGATAGAGAAGACTGGTATGCAAAAGATGCTGAGTTTATTTCATTAGATGAGTGTCAATTAAGACAAAAAAACAATCAGTTTAAAAAAGGTACCATAATCACTACAGCTTCAAAGGATGGTATTAATGGCCATTATGTTTTTCCTAATCAAGATGCATTTGATGCTTATGACAAAGTTCGGAGAGCTTTAGGTGGAAGAACCATTGAGCTGGCAATCAATATTTGTATGCCAAAAAAAGATTTACTCAAGGAAATTGATAAGATTATATCCGAACAACAAGAAAGTTTTGGTGGAAGTTTTCATAGAAAACGATTGGCTCGCCAAACCATTTTACAGTGGGCTCGTGGATTGGCCTGTTGGGACCTCAAAGTTCAAAGGGAGTATACTTCCTATCGAATAGCTAAAGAATTAGCCCCGCTTTGGCGAACAGGTGACTCACAAGCATTAGATAATGAACCAGCATTAGATGAAGACAAAAAACAAGTGGCGACGGCAATAAAATCAGTTTCACCTATGATTTCCGGTGGTTGGAGAGTTCTATGCGGTGATCCTGTTGCAACACTGGGTTCTGACCTGATTGATCTTGAGTATCATCGACGATAGGGAACATTATCTCATAAAACACGTATCCTATTAGGACAAACGATTCATAGCACTATACCCGCACCAATTCATTGTGAGGTGCAATATGCTTCTAGCCGGACTATTAATTTTAACCCGAACTTTAAGGTGTAATCTCCATCTTTATGGTTACTTCTATTATTTTCAGAACAAGAAAATGAATTCAAAAACATTAAGTTTATTTGTAAGCTTTCGTTCTTTGAAGTAGTGGTGATTATTTCTTATGGGAAAAGGGGAATTCGGGGACAGTTTACCTATTCCCCAAACAAACGTTGATCCCGGCAGGAGATGCAGCAGAGTTGTATCCATGAAGAAGGTCAGGATCATCATGTACAACAATGTCGGCAGCTATCCCGAAGCCGCTATGGAGGATGCTATTTCGGCTGATGCCTTTGCAAGGGATATGGGCTTTCTTGCCAGTAACGGCTACGAGGTTGTGCCGCTGGCTAAAGCACTGGAACTGGCCGAAAGCGGCAAGCCCATCCCCGACAAGCTGCTTTCGCTCAGCATTGATGGCGGCTTTGCCGATGCCTATGAACATGTTTTTCCAGTCCTCAGAAAACATGGCTTCCCGGCCACCTTTCTCATCTCCCTTCCGGATGTTGGCAAGTCACTTAAGGTTCATGGTGAGACTGTTGCCTGTATGGGCTGGGAGGAGATCAGGGAAATCGCAGAGGCAGGCTTTGATATCGGCGTCTATTTGCTTTCCGGGCGTATCTATCACCCTGATAGGGAAGAAGAGCTTATCACAGCCATTCGGGATGCTTCCACAGCCTTTCCTGATTTGCTGAAAAGGCATCTGCGCTACGTCTCCGTACGCGAGGGCATTCCCGGTAAAACGGTGATGGCAGCACTGAAGGAGGCAGGCATCGAAGCGTTCCTGACCAAATGTCCGACCAAGCGCCGGCCACACCGCTATATCATCGGACGCATTCAGGTTGATGACGATGACCCCAATATCTTCTATATCAAAATTTCCAGGAATTATCTGCGCTTCAAGGACTCGCGCTTATGGCGGTATCTGCGCAAATACAAGGTAGACCGCCTGGCCCATCTGATCTCGGATGCCGTCAATAAAAAGAATCAACAGGGTTAGACTCGATTGATTTTGTAACGGCTTATGCGTTTTCCTGTTCACATATCTTGTGGTAATAGAGATAGACGAGCGTGAAGAGAATCAGCGCGACACCGAAGGTGATCATATAGATGTCAGCCAGTGCAAAGACCACGGAATAGCCGCCGAAGAAGATCACGGAGAGG
>JAJRTX010000268.1 GCA_021545665.1 Zetaproteobacteria bacterium | reverse complement strand
CGCATCCACCTGCTCTACGAGTTGGGCGACAAGGGCGGCTAGAAACCATTGCTGCTCGAAAGGGCGTAATGCAGGATTATTAAGTCCCGGTAACTCAACTTGATCACGGTGCAGCCACCGAAACCCATTAGCCAGTTCCACGCCCTTACGTATGTAGTCGTCTGGTGTCATTTCGATTCCTTAATCGCGGCCTTAACCTTGTCTAGTAGATCATCCACAGCCGCCAGGTCTTTCTGATCGCGTTCGTCGGGTAATCTAAGCTGTGGATAGATGTTTCTCTGTAACTCATTTCTTCACCTCTTGTGCTGCGGCTATTGCTAAATAGAGTCGCATATCGCTAATTGACCCATCAGCTTTAATGAACTCGTCTGCTGCCTCAAGCACCCGCTCAAGCACCCGCTCAAGCACTTCAATGCGGTCGGCGAGCCGTTCGATTTCATTTCCCGCATCGCTATACATCTGCCGATCGGCTGCGGGCATAAAATCTGGTGTTTCCGCCCCGGCCTTTAGCCACTCTGAAAATCTGTTCATTTTTTTCCCACTCCCATGCAGTCGATCCAGGCATCACTCGGATCGTTTAGCAGTGGCCGGCATTTCTGCGGTAGGGTCATACTTTTCTGTGTCGTTGAATGAAACGGCTGTGGGATGTATTCCTGGTGGTATCGTTCCAAAGAACAAGACCCAGCTACGACAAAAACCAAAGCCGGTAATGCGAAGCGAATCAAGCGCATGATGTCTGCCCTTTTTCGTAAAATCATAGTGGTTCCCCGAGGAGACGTTCGCCGAGGGAGAGAATCTGGTTGAGGTATACCCACTTTTGCTCTACAGTCTCGTCAATAACTTCGTACTTGCAGTGTGTGTACTCCTCGAGTAGCGCAGTGGCTACGCGCTTTGTCCCTTCCCGGAAACATTGCTTGCTGATGTACATTATACCATCTTCAATATTTGCCCGACCAAGATGCCCGTCACTACCAAGGTCCTTGGCGATGATCAGCCTGTAATCATCTATGTCGAGCTCGAGTGTATCTTTACAGAAAGATATTGCCCGTTCAAGTTGTTGGGTTTCCACAGAATTCAAGTGGCACGACACACTTGGCAAAAAATGCTGTGTATTTCGCAACTCTTTGTGCAGTGTGATAGCAGAGGCATTGATTCCAACGTCCTTGTATCTTTTTCGCAGCTCGCCGACGACATCGAGAAATGTATCGATGTTAGTACCGAACATTTTGCGGTACGAGATGCCTGCTTCATACATCATTGAATTGCACATAACCATTTGTTTTATAAAGCGTTTATCTTGACTCTGCATAACAAGTCTGGCCACGTGATACAGCGTCGACCAAGTATCGACGATGGTTCGATCCTCTGTGAGCGTCAATCCCCTATGGTGGTTGTAGTCGAATAGTGCTGGCGCCCGAGTTCCCATAACACGTACGTTCTTGTAATAAACGTCGCCTGCGGTTCGGGTCCCGACCCGCGCATACAAACTTACATCTCCGTCGGAGTGTAGTGCCTTTCCGCGGTTAGGACTCATGAAGTACCGATCGCGGTCATGAAAGCACTCTGTCATTCCTGCTCCGTCCACGATCACATACGTAGACTCTTTATCCGGGTTTGTGAAGATCGGCAACTCATACGCGCTCCCTCCCTCGTCCAGCATGTTACTGTACAATTCTCGAAACGCTTGCCACAACTTCCAGTCTCTACCGAGTTGCGTGGTGAAGCCAAGCTCCTCTCCGTTCATTGTGACGATGTCAAACACGTCATTCCGTATTTTGGAATTTTGAACACCAAAGTTGTAAGTAACACCATTGGTCTTTATGCTGACTTTATGCTCTTCGCGGAGTAAAATTGCGATCGCATATTTCAGACCAGTACCAAAATACCCAATGGCTGAGCCCTTATCACTTTTCGAGTTCACTCCAAAGGTCTTGATGGCCCTTATATCGAGCTCGCCCTTGTTTTCGAAGATAATCATCGTATTTTCTCCTTTTTGCTATCCATTCATTGCTGTGAATCAGGTCCCGCAAGTCAATGCCGCATGCCAAGCATGCATCGCTCGCTCCCTCGCGGGGGTCTGTTACGTGCACATGCGCAAACGCCCGCAGGTAATAATCAGTTGTCGCCATCATCGAAGGTATACCCCTGTGCTTCAAACTCTGCTTTCAGTACCGGAGTGAACTCCAGCCGCTCCACAATCATAGAGGAGTCGACATGTTCAATCTCACGTTTGCCAGGGCGTTTAAATTCCAGCACATCGCCGATATTAGTGTCGTCGGGTGTGCTAGCCCTACTATTCAATTTCGTCACAATTTTCATTACTGTATCCGCCCTTCTGTAGGTTCTGGTTGTGGTTGTTTCGTCGCCCTCACGTACACGTATTTGTATCCGCTATCCATCATCAGGCAGATCGTGGCGCCCGCCCCCCAGAATAGTCCGCCCCCGAACCCAATAAGCCGCTGATTCGGATTTTTCGAGAGCTTGTAATTTATACGATTCTTTGGCTTGGTTTTCGTAAACACAACCTGTACTTGCTGGATGCCGGGTTTGAGTTTGAAGAGCCGGACTGTTGTCCCGGCGCATATGTATGGTGCCGCAGTTATGTACCACGATGGCCACGCGTTACACATGAAATCCTCTGCTACGAATCGATTTATTCTCGGAAAAGCCAGCCTCATGTTTATTACGAACATACATCTGCCCTCGGTAGTAACCAAGTCACTGAGTGACCTGGATTGTGTTAAATTAACATAATCTGGGAAAAAGCCGCGGAATAGATGGACCTGGGTCGCTTTTTGATGGACCACCTAAACACCAACGATATCAGTTACTTAGTGACTAAGTCCCAGTGTAAGTCATTGATAATAGGGTGGGTTCTCTTTTTTACAATTAAAAATATAGAAAAGAGAGTTCTCTTTCGCGGCTAATGTCTTTTCTGACGCGAACTAATTATTCAGAACGTGGACCGGCTAGGGCTTTGGCTTACCTATGCGGTTCTTGTTTTTCAGAATGGCTTAGGTATGCTGTTTTGCTGGGCTCGTAGTTTTCGGACCACCCACATTTCCCGTTGAGCGTATCTTCACTACTAGGCCCGTCCTGACGAAGACACTATGTGCGATGTCTCTGGCAGATATTGCTTCGTCTAGAGTATGGAACCACCCAACACATTTCTGGCACAGCCGCACCCGGTATCTCTTTTTGCGATGTAGCTCTCCTCCATCAAAAGATATATACTTGTGTCCTGTCGCAGTAGCCGATAGTTGGTTCTCCCGGGGAGTGATTTCGCCATCTCGGTCAATTGCCGTTATCGTAGCTTCGGCTTCTTCTTGGGTTGAAAATGTTCCGCGGTATTTCCCTCTGTGTGTCAGCTGGTATGTGTATCTCCTGACTCGCTTTGACCACCTTCGTCTAATCATTACCGTCCCAACTATCGAACTGGACGTCTTGGTCTCTTGAGAGGCCGAGTCGGTGCATTGCTGCCTGTACAGTCATTGCTTGTGTAATGGCGTCCCAAGCTGCATCGTGCGCAACACCGGGGACTTCGAAGCTCGGTCGTTCCAACCCGCCCATAGGCCATGCCAAATCTTGCAGTGTCCGCACTGAACGGCAGGACCAGAAGTTCCATGGCATTTTGGCCGAAATGTCGGGGTGTTCGTAGTAGTACTGCATGAGGCGCATGTCAAAGTCTGGATCCTTGGCCCAGAACCGGGAGCACTTGGGAAAGTCAGTGATATTGCTGAAAAACTTTTTGTTCGTGAACGAACCTCGCTCATTACAGTATCCCTCCAGATCTTTGAATGCTGCTTCGGCAGTAACGGCATCATTACCTACCAATGCCTTGATTGCCGAATCGCTCTGCTCAAACCACCAACGCATTGTCCCACCGCTGATATTTTTTCCGATTTGCAGAGTGTTACTGATGTCGATCCTACGCATGAACGATCTGCGTAATAGCTCTTTGCTGCTATCGTTGGCGTAGGGGTCGAACAGGACTGCGCCGATTGTTATCACCGGCGCCCCGACCTCGGTGCCGAAGGTTTCAATATCAATCATCACTTCGCAGTTGTTTCGGGGTTGATCGCTTGCGCTTACCCGACTGAAATCGAAGTTACTCATCGCTTTCTCCTAGTATCCAGAGCGTGGTTAGAATTGGGACACCGAACAGGTATGCAGCCATCATCGCACCATTCGCAAACTCAACTGCGCTAGTTGCCCCTGATACGGAAGGTATAGCGTTGGTCGTAAGGTGAGCAAATATCTGTACTCCGGCGTTCCACACGACCCAACCGATTGCTATCTTTAATAAAGTGTTCATGTGCGTTCTCCCTACTGGAACCATAACCAAGCGCCGTGTATTACCCCGATGGGGAAGAACACAGCACCAGCGAGTAAGAACCCCTACATTTCCTCTTCGAAGCAGGTGAATATGTGGTTCAGCCATGCGACAACCGGTATCATAGCGACAAAGCAGCCGCCAACAATCTGTGTGCCTTCTTTCATTTCGAATACTCCTTTGCGTAGCCACCCTCAGCGTCGAGCGGCAGTGAAGCTGCCCACGACGGGCACCTTTTCATTTCGTTAATAAGCCATTGTGTTCCCTCTTCTGCTTCTGTCTCGGGGATCAATGCTACGTTTTCATCATACGTATGCAAGACAACACGATATCGCTCTGCGATGTTAAGCATTTGCCAGGCAACGATGTCACGGCTATGCTTTTGCACGATATTTTCACATAACTTGCCTCCATAAATATATCTGTTGACATATTTCTTGCCGAGCTTTTTGACGTATGTAAATGAACCGGCATCGTATGAGAGACATGGGAAGTAGAGATAGGTACCGTTGGGGAAATATATTTTGTTTTCTTTTGGTTCAATCTGAAAGCACCCATCGCCGTAATCAAAATGGAAAGGGGCATCGTTGAGTACCATACGATGTAGCCACTCTTCGTAACGTTTCCAGCTTTTCTCGATCATGTAGTTCTTTCGCCGGTAGATATCTACAATACGGTAAGATTCATCCAAATCTATTTCGTAATCAATACCAAGGCGAGTCTTAGCACCCATTTCACAAGTCCATTTGAATTTCGGTCCGGCCATCTGGAAGCCGAGTCCAAGTACTGCTGTTTTGCCTATGAATCCCTCTATGAAATTCGGGTATCCGCCGGCTTCGTCCCTTTCTTTCCTGTCGATTTCCCGCCCGAAGATGGTAGAAGCCATGTCGTTGTATGGGTCTTTCTTTTCGCGAAAGAGCTTCATGAGGCTTTCTTGACCGGCGAGGTATCCATTATCACGGCACTCAATTTGACTAGAGTCAGCAACAGCGAGGACGAAGCCCGGGGGCGCTTCGATGGCTCTCCGTAGATCGGAGTTTTGTTTCAGGTTTGCCAAGTTGATTTTGTTGGCGCCGGAGAGTCTTCCGGTGTGTGCCCGGTAGTAGTTGTACGCGACTGGTAAAATACCGACTTTGTGCTGCAGATCCAAGAAGCGTCGAGCCCGTGTAATGCCCTGAGTTGATTTTACTGCGAGCCGTCCCTCGGCAAGTGCAGCTACTCTTGGGTCTTCGTGTTCTAATAGATCTTGAAATCCCTGATCGGTCTTTGCAAGTGCTGGGATCATTTTTCCTTCGACAGAGGGTGATTTTTTCATCGGTACTGCGATACCGCATGATTTGATGAGATCCAGGAATGGGGCCTTGCGTAGGTCGTCCTCTGTGCAGTTGAAATAGGTAATTGCGTTCTCTACTCGCGAATCGCGATCGTCATGTGCGCGCTGTAACGCAGAAGCCAATAGGGCTTCATTAAATACTAGGCGCGGATGGCAAAACATTTTGAGTATAGTACTCATGATTTTCCACTCGTCGTCCGGTAAGAGAGCCGCGTACCTGCGAAAGAGTGACTGTGTTCCACGTAGATCTTTGTTGGCATAGGTAATCATTTCGGTTTGTTCGGAGTGTGTCATCTGTTTCCAGTACTTACCCTTAGTGCGCTTGAGTATGTCTGTTTTACCGGTTTCCCACTCCAACAGTGTGGTCATGGCTTCATCAAGACCTCGGCCCACACCTCCTTGGAATAGTGCTTCTATCATTCCCATTGTGCAGAAATAATCAGTGGCCTCGTAACCAAAGATATGCGTTGTAATATATCCGTCGAACAGCATATGGTGACAGACCAAACGTACTTTTTCACCTGTGTGTTTTAGTTGGTGAAACATATTCTTGAGGTCTGCGTAGTTCAACCACTTAGGTGTATCGCCGTCGAACGCTACACTCGCACCGTGTATAGCGAAACGGCTATCGTGAATATAATCAGTGGTTGATATCTTTGGGGAACGAAGGCTATAGCCCACGTCCCAAAAGGTTTCGTAGTCAATAAATAGATTATTCATCGGCTAGAGTGTTTTGCAATGGAACAATACGTCCGCTACCTTGGACAACGTGTACTTCGAGTGGGGGAGTAGCTGCTCGAATGATGGCGCAGGTTTTCATTATAACGAAACCGACGGAACCAGGCCTACGCATGTATTCCATGCATTGTTCATGTGCTTGTTTATACGAATCATAGAATATGTTGTTGTTAGATGATCGAGTAACACCACCAACACTGTTAATCCCATGTATCTTGTACTTTACCAGTGATTGTAATTCCATGATGCTCTCCAGTTATGCCCACGGCTTGTGGGTGATTCTAAAATGAAGGACCAGGCACCGAAGTGCCTAGCCCTTCAACAAGCGACTTTCGCGTACAGTTGATCCGCGTCGTCGCCACCAGAAGACCTATGCGGTCATTGCCAGCAACTCTTCGCGAGAGGGAGCTGCTATGTTAGCAACTACGGCTTGCGGCGGGCGTTGCAGCGTCTTGCCAAGCTCGAAGGCTTCATCACCAAGACCGATGTTCTTGCCATTCGTGATTCGCTTGGAGATCAACTCGTTGAGCGCTGTGGTGTCGGTCGGAATGACTTCACCGTCAGCAATCGCTTTCACGATATACTCGAGGCGAACTGCCTTCTGTCCCCAGCTCTCACGCTTCTCAATATCAGCAGCGTAATAGCCTTCGGAGTCGGCCTGCATCTTCACAACATCACCATCACGCCGACTCATCTCGTTTATCGTACGGTGCTCAGCAGATACTGCTGTGGTACCGCAGATCTTGCGAGCCAAGACTAAACGACCGAGGTAGTAGCGGCGAAGGCCATGACCTTCAGTGCCGGTCATATCGTATGCATCTTCGTTCTGGATGGATTCCTGAACGGACACGACGGCGGCGTCGAATTCAGCGAAGTCGTCCTTGGTAAGACGAGCTGTGATGCGCGTTGTGTATACGTCTGCCCGGTCGAGTACATCAGCGACATATGATTCCTGCGGCGCCAAGTACTGATTGCCCCGGGCCGATCGCTTCCACTCGTACTTCATCGCGTGCCACCACGCGAGCGCCGTTGACCCACTTACACTTGGCGCGCTCGGCTGCTCTGTCGCTAACGGTTGAACTGGAGCGGCAGGTAACTCGGGGGACGGCGGCTGGTTTGCTTCCATACCGACTGATATGCGTGCATGTTCGTTGCTCATGTTTATCTCCTATTCTTTCGTTGATGTATCGACTAATGAACTCTCGATCCACAATTGGATCGTCGTAGTTCGCGAGGTTGAATTGTACAAACGCACGCTCTTCGTACCGGATAAGGATATGTAGTGGGTCAGCGAAAGAACGCCAATGCCTTTCCATATCTATCCTCCGAGCGTATATTTGCGCGGGTGTGCCTGAATCAACTGACACTGTTCTTAGAGCCATATCTGTCTCCTCTGGTAATGACTCACAAAACACAAGGCACCCAGGGTGTAAACCCTGGATTTCTTGCTTTCTCGGTTAACTGCTTGTCCTCTCTTTCTCTTCGGACGTGACGACCTCACCCAAGACAGATGTGCAGGCGAGGCGCATTCCGAAATACAGAGACATCGAGACTGACACATCTTTCAGCTCTTGGCTGGCTCCCCACTCTAATAGCGTACGGCGTGCATCGCCAGGAGTAGGCCATCGCTTGCGTGTACAAGCGTAGAGGGCGCTTAGGCTCTCTGAGTCTAAGACGCCGTCATACGAGTAGAAGGAATACATACTATCAAACCAACCATCGATCCACAGATCAATAACTTTGTTGGTTTGATCCATGTCATTCCGCTGAAGGAATTTGTTCAGTAGCTCTCCGGTGGTGTAATTACCGAAGTCACTCCAGTCCAAGTCGTCTGCACGAGTAGGAGTAGCGAAATACATAGCAATGAGGACGAAGCATATTGCTATCGTCCACTTGGTGAGTTTTGATTCGTTGTCTATCATGACATTCTCCTTTCGGCCGTAAGTTGTGTCTCAATATTCGGCCCGTCGAATGCAGGAATGTATTCAATCCATGCATCAATATCTTCCTCAAGAAAGAGGTTGATCTGGGCGATCTTTGCCAAACGGATGTCATTATGGCAAGAGCGGCCCACCATAGGGTGGCCTGGTGTGGGCGCGCTGCATACAATCCACTCATCGACATTAGCCTCCAGATCGTAATCAGTGACGAGCCCGGTAAGTTCGTTGTATAACTTAGACATGAGTAAATACCTCGTGTGTCCATTCATGTCGGTTAATTAGCTCTGCGATACACAACCCGAACATATAGCCGGCTACGTAGCAGAGGGCGAGATACAGAATGAATCCGATTGTTTCAATCATTACTTACTCCTAATGTATTCAAGAATGTCATCAAGCACAGAATCATCCGCGAGATTTCTTATGTGGATGTTGTAGTGTTGTGCGATACGCAACGCTTGCCCGGTACCACCAGTTATTAATGCGTTGGGCGTCCAACACACCACCATTTTAACTGGCGACTGCAGTGTAGCACCCAGTATCTGGTAACAGTTACGGGCGTGGAACTTGCGAGCTGCAGTACTGCATCTCTCCCAAGCAGGGTGGAAGCTATGTGCCAATGCATAGGCTTCATTAGTAATTTCGCACAGAGGTGAATCACTGGAATTAAAGCCGCGCCAAGGCAGAAATATCTCCTTATTAGTTGGGTCTACAACACCACGTTCGAAAGCAGAGTCAGCACCACGAGCGCCACCACTGCGCAAGATCCAAGTATCGTGCTCAAGTGCAGCAGCAAGCTGTGTCATGACTTCGAGTATATTGCTTGGCGTATTACGCGCGCCAATACCGGCATAGAGCCTATTCATTGTGTTCTCCTTATTGTTTGCTGGTGGGATGGTTAAGCCGCTCGATATATGCTTTGATGATGTCACCGTGGCAAGCTTTAGGTGCACACTAGCATACGAGGTTAAGGTCTCCTTGTTTAGCCAAAGCGGCGATACCACCGCGCTTATTTACTACAGTAATGGTCATTACTTGCTTCTTACCCAGATTACACTGGGGAGTATATGACCATAGCCGCGGACGAGTTGCAGGCGCTCGATGCCGAACAGACGTCGGCCAATGCGCATGAACGCGGAGAATATGAGTCCGGCGATAACACCGGTCATCATACCTGCGTATGAACCAGCGAACATCCAGATGAACCCACCAGTAACGGCGAGGTCCAGGACGAACGCGTATGCGAAGATGCGACGGAAGCCGATGTAGCTGCACAAGTACAGCACAGTGGCCGCTGCAAAGAAGCCTTGAAGTATCATGTCCATGTCAATATCCTTTATTAGTGATTGTCCACTCACAAAGGGCACCACTGGCGTAAGCCAGTGATACCCAGGGTGGTTAAGCCCGTAAAACTATGGATTGGTAGAGGCTTTTACCCCTTGTGCTGCAGCTAGATCCACGTATTCGACGATGAACTCTTCCTCGAACGCCTCAAGAGCAATTATGTTGTCCCGGATGTAGTCTTCGGCTACGTCACGTGAGAAGACTGCGTGAATAGCGACCATATTAAAGTAAATGATGAACATGAGTTGCACTCCTGCGATTGTCCACCGCGAAAGGGGCACGAGGCCCCCAACGGTTATGCAGACGTACCATAAGACATGTGCCGGAAGTCAGCGAGGTCTCGGGCGCATTGGCCATGTGTCTTGCAGTAGTCTTCAGGCCAGTACTTGGTGTCGTCTTTAGTGGACTTGACCCAAGAGAAGATGTCAGGATGGATAGCGTCGTTGGTATCCCAGGAGTCAACGCAAGCGTCCGTGGCTTCATCGAACGTACCGTGCTTGCTGGTTTCTTGAACGCCAACGAGTTCACCATTGGCTCCGACGCCCGCTGAAATGAATACAATGTAGATGCTCATGCTACTCTCCCCCACTTAGTAAATGACATTTTGGCAGGGCACCAGCGGCGTGAGCCGCTGTTGATATGAATGCGGAAAATCAGAACCTCGTGATTTTTATTGGGCTTACTAAGGAACTAAGTAACTAGGACACTGAATCACTACGTAACTGAGTGACTTAGTACTCAGTGATAAAACGCACGTACCATAGATCTGTCAGACTGGGAAGGTTCCTTGGACTTGTGACAGTTCGCCAAAGTAACAGAGTAACTTCGGATTTTGTCACTGCGTCACTGAGTGACGGAGTCACCCAGTACCCCCCTAGCCCCCTGCCTGTCACTATTTTTTTGAAAAAAAAATACCAGCGAATGTTGATCTATGTCGGCATATATTTCCCAAAAATTATATATTTTACCGCCTCAGGCCTTGTAAAACAGCCTACCCGGGTGTACTATGCCTGTGTAGATTCGGGAGCTGTTTATGCGCTACAGCGTATATCAGGGGGTTATACGCCGCAGCGTATATTCAACTTACAGGAGAGAAAAATGTGCGGAGGTAACATGTATGAATATCCGCGTTTGGTGCGGAGTTTCCAACATGATAAACTAGTGATCGCGCGACACAATAACCTAGCAGGAGTACACGAATGAATTTCTCAGAAGCACTCGTCAAGATCAAAGCCGGCGCCCGCCTCGCACGCATCAACTGGAATGGGGAGAACATGTTCATCTTCCTCGTCCCAGGCAGCGAGTTCGAAGTCAATCGTCCGCCGCTGAACACGATGTACCCCCCCGGCACCAAGATCAAGTACCGCGCACATATCGACATGCACACCGCAGATGGTACGATCGTACCTTGGCTCTGCAGCCAGACCGATATGCTGGCAAACGACTGGGTTGAAGTGAAATGAAACTCAGTGACGAAGTAACTTTGTCACTGAGTGACGAAGACATGAATGCGTTGGTGGGACGCGCTCTGTCACGATGTCCTCGACGGATACAACACGGGGGTCGACGTTTCTTGTATTCACTTGGCAGACACCGGGCACTGGGCAATAACTTTCAGGGCCGCGGAGTCGGGGGG
>JAJRTX010000267.1 GCA_021545665.1 Zetaproteobacteria bacterium | reverse complement strand
TGTTGAGCGGCCAATGCCGGGCAAGCTTAAAATGTCATCGAATGTAGTCGGGAAAGAACCGCCCATATCATCATTAATCAATTGTGCTGACTGGTGAATGAATCCGGCGCGTCTATAGTAACCTAGGCCTTCCCATGCTTTAAGCACCTCATCCAGCGAAGCTGCCGCCAGCGTCTGAATAGTTGGGAAATATTTAAACCATGCGGTATATCGTGGCAGAACGGTTTTAACTTGTGTCTGTTGCAGCATGATTTCTGAAATCCAGATGTGATACGGGTCTATAGTTTGCCGCCAGGGCAGGGCGCGCCCATATTTTGCATACCAGCGCAGCAGGGATTTACATCGGACGGAAGACAAATCTGTTCTCAATTATTTCGAAAGTCAGGTAGAAACTGACCCGATCCAGACCCCATGATGAAGGTAGAACCTTAAATGGTGCAGCAGCCTGAATAGCTTTTACAGCACTTTCATTGATCTCCAGGATCGGACTTGGTCTCAAAATTTCCACGCCGCCAAGGTCGCCGTTGTGTTCAATAGTCAGACGAATCAAAGAGCGCCGAGCCTCTTCGGGAAATTGTTTATAATTGGCCTGGCCGGGTTGCCACTGCTCTTCCAGTGCGCGCACCAGCGACTGAGCATAGGGTGCGTATTTGGCTTCCCGCGTATTAATCGGAATATCAGCCTCGCGGGTCATTTTTTGCTTCATGTGCCGTTCGCGTTTAATGTTCCGTGACGGTTGGGACAGAGCCATTGTTGATGGCATCAGATCTGTCAGAGGAATCTGCCGTTTTTTTGGTGGTGCAGGCTTCTTTTCTTTTACTGGTTTGTTTATCTTTCGTGACTTTTGTCCATTCGGCATAGTACCACGCTTAGCCAGCATGCGTGTTTTCTGCTGCTGCGCAGGCGTTGGTGGCGTTTTAGGCTGACGGGGTGGAGAGGGCCTTGGTTTGGGTTGTCGGCCTGTCATCGGGGCTCGTGCTATGCGGGTTCTTCGATCTTGCGCTTTCCGATCACCACCCTTTGCATTAATATTGGCTATCGTTTTGGCATCTTTGGAAGCTTTTTCTGATACTTTTTTCTTATCATCAAGTAATACAACATCCATAATTTTCGGCAGGTTTTTTTTGGCTGGGGGTTTGTCAGCCGATGCTACAGAGAGGAATACTGCCAGCAGAATATGCGCAGAAACAGAGGCTATGAATGATACGCCAAAGCGGCGCTGTTCAGTATTTGTTTTATAATTCATGAGTAAGTCTGGCGGCAATATACCCTGCTAATACACCATTGATCCAGCCGCTAATGCAGGAGAGCAGTAAGAGAGGTGGTAATGCGTAATAAAGTGCGGGTTGCTGTATGAACAGTGATTCCACTGTAATGAATTGTGCCAGCATATGCGCAAGTGCTCCCAGTAGACTGACTCCAATCAGACTGATACCGGGAATCCGGTGCCATGCCGCAATCATGACAAGCGCTGCGGTCAAACCTCCTGCCAGACTGATTATGAAGGTTGGGGTAAACAATGTGCCAATAAAAAAGCTGCCAATAATGATTCTTCCCAGTGCCAGGCTCAGGGCCTGTTTCGGGCCCATCAGTATCAATGCCAACAGGGTGATCAGATTGGCCAGTCCGGGTTTGAACCATGGTCCCAGACTGGGTAAAGCAGCCTCGAAAACATGCAGTCCAATAGCCAGCATGAGCAGGGCCAGCCAACGTGCTGTGGACTCCAGCTCATGCAGGGGAGGGCGCGGAAGAACACTTGTATTCATGAATGAGCCTCTTGTAATGTTCTGGGCGGATAAGAGGAAATCCCACATCGAGGCCATTTTCGAGATGGAATGAGACGAATGGTAATTCCATTCATCGAAATTTCAGCTTGGAAATGGGCCGGAGTGGGGAAGCCAATCGCTGCCCATGAGTTTTGCAGGAGGCTTAATCTATTCAACAATGGCATCATAACGGGATTCAGAGCTGCCACGCAGCGTAATTAGAATTCGATTGGGTACACATGCGATCACATCCCCGGCATGTCTGTGGGATCCGGAGAGTACGCAACGCTGGCTGCTGCATGGGGAGGAGCTTATGCGAGCGCCCTGTTCGTCTATAATCACTTCAGATAACCCTAGCTTTCCTTCAAGCTGGAAATGAATGGGCTCCTGACCTTTTTGCGGCAGGGGATATGTCGCCATGAGAGTATCGCCATAATAAATCTCTGCTACTGCCGGACCGGCAGTGATTCTGGCCTGGATAACGAACCATGAGAGTATAATACAGAGCAGGGAAGCCAACAGCAGCATTCGATCCGTCCAAGTTCCTTTCAATGCATTCCGCACGTTTTGGCGAGAAGGCAGGTCAGCAGCTAGAGTCACCATGCGCGACATACTAACACCAATAGGAATAAATCCATATGTAGCGAGCTGCTGGACGATCAGTCTGCAAGGTGAGTCGGCGCAGGCATAGCACGCAGCTAAGGCAAAGCGACGTAACGTAACAAATGGTCGTCTAACGGTTCGCCCGAAGGGAACCCTACAGGTCCCGGCTCTACGTTATGGAGCTTGGCAAGGATATGGCTATTCATCTATTCTCCTTGCCTTGATCCATATCACCTGTGGAGCTTCACATATGAATTTATTCCTGTTGATGTACATATATCGGTAAGTGCTATGGCTGATGTAATCAACCTCGCTTGTGGTTACCCGGCTGGTTTATTTGTCACTTTTGATGGTAAGATTGTCCCCTGTTAAGGAAGGACTTTAAAAGAAGGGGACAACCATGCCGGAATCACCCAATATTTCAGATTTTCTCAGCCTGTATATTATTCCATGGTGTATTAATATAGCTATGGCTCTGGCTATTTTTGTTATTGGTCGCTGGTTGGCCAATGTGCTGCTTAATGTACTTGACCGGGTTATGAAAAAATCCGGTGTCGATGAAATGCTGATCAGCTTTGTACATTCAATTCTCAGTACCGTTTTCCTGCTATTCATTATTATCGCGTCGCTTGATCAACTAGGCGTCGATACCACATCCTTTATTGCCCTGATTGGTGCCGCTGGTTTGGCTATCGGCCTTGCTTTACAGGGATCTTTGCAGAACTTTGCCGCCGGGGTATTGCTGATTGTTTTCCGCCCATTCAAGGTAGGTAACTTTATTGAGGCTGCCGGAGCTTCTGGTGTGGTTGAAGAGATTGGTATATTCAGTACCACACTGAGAACAGGCGATAACCGTGAAATTATTATTCCCAATGGTTCAATTTACAGCGGTACCATCACCAACAATTCAGCTCGTGATACGCGCCGTATTGATATGGTGTTCGGCATTGGTTATGACGACGATCTTCGCAAGGCCAAAGAGCTCCTGAAATCCATTCTGGATGCGGATGAGCGCATATTGAAAGATCCGGCCCCGTTAATCGCGGTTGCTGAGTTAGCTGATTCAAGCGTTAATTTCAATGTGCGCCCCTGGGTGAATGCAGGTGATTACTGGGGCGTATACTTTGATGTCACCGAGAAAGTAAAACTTACTTTTGATGAAGAAGGTATTTCCATTCCATATCCGCAAATGGATGTGCATACCAACAAAGCAGAATAGCTTTTAATCTCCTCCATATAAAGTGTCGGGTTTCCCGGCCACCTGAGGTTACAGGCTGCTGTTCAGTTTTTCCCGATCTGCCTTGCGCAGTCCTTTGACGACCAGCGCATAGGATTTGTCGATCATATCCTGCAATAGATCTTCAGGCACTGTGCCGTCCAGTATCACGGTGTTCCAGTGATCCTTGTTCATATGATAACCGGGTTTGATTGATTCAAACATGCCCCTGAACAGGCTGGCCTCATCAGGATTACATTTCAGATTAAGCCACAATGGCGACTTCTGCTCGGCGAACAGGGCAAACATTTTCCCCATCACCTTGAAAACGGCAATGTCCTTGCCAAAAGGATAATCTTTGCTGGCGCCCTTTTTAGTCAGCAAAAAAGACTCCAGCGATTCAGTATTCATCGTTTGACCCTAAGCGCCTGCATTTGAGATGGCATGGATAATCACAATCGTGTGACTATTTTTCTGGCGATTTGATCCGACAAAATTTCTATCTGCCGTCGGGGTGATGCGGTGAAATAAACACCACCGGCGCCCAAAAAAGTAGACAGGCTTTCGGACGCTATAACGGTTCCATTTTTCGTTATCCAGGTTTTTACTTTGATTTCATCGCCTTTAACAACCTGCCACAGCATCAGCACAATCAGGGTTTTGCGTAAACGGACTTTTTCAATTTCAACATGCAGCACCAACCCGTCTTTTTCGTTCCAGCGATTTATTTTACGCAGCCGCTGCTGCGTTTCTTTGCTGATGGGTTTGCCGGCCAGTTCAAATGCTCTGGTTTTGGCATTATCTTTTTTGGCCTGGCCAAACATCATCCTGACCTCTGAAATCGATTTTCCCGCAGCCAGCAAGGCAGGCTTCTCAACGTTGGTCTTCAGAGGCTGATCAGTATGAGAGATGCAGGCCGTCAACGCACTCAATAAAAAAAACCGCCATCAGCAAATAGGTTTTTTTCCTCATTTTATAGCCGAGCTTATTCCAATACATGCATAAACTGTACTGCGAAGGAAATAATTACTCAATATCACATTGTCCGGTCTGTTTAGCTATGTATTGATACTCCATGCCGGAGGCAGCCAATGTATTGTCCACTCCCCCAAATTATGAGCATGCATAAGTTGTATTAGTTCCGACTTGATCTGACACCTTACTTGAAAAGTTGAGGGTTATCCGCTTTGATGGAAGTGCGAAAACACATCAAAAGGAGATAACCCTCATGTTGGAAACTACACAGAAAATCATAAGCCACAAAATTGGCC
>JAJRTX010000266.1 GCA_021545665.1 Zetaproteobacteria bacterium | reverse complement strand
CTCTTCGCTCTGTGGGCCTCCTTCAAGGCCATCACACTTAATACGCTTCGAATATTCCGTCCCTTGCGCTTGCGGATACCCGCTACCACAACCGCTGCCGAAGCATTCTTTATATGCGCATTTTCAAGCGCTTTATGATCCGCACTGTCACCACGGAGATACGACACATATTTTGAGTTGAACTTGTATTGTTCCAGTGGCATACCACCCTCGATATCCGCCACCACGACCACAGGTATTTTCTCCGGCGCATCCGCGCTGGTCAGGGCGAAGATCAGACCCGGCACTTTCTCATTCCAGCCACAAACCAGGATATGATCCTTGACGTCTTTGATCAGGGTGCCGCGCTTGCGGGCAGCACTGGCCTCACTATATTTGTCGACCCCAGCCCAAAAGAAGCCAAACAAAGTCGAGATGCCCAAAAAAGGCACGAGTGCAGCAAGGGCTTTGCCGACCGTGCTGAGTGGGAAAATATTACCCGAATGACCAGAACCCATGAACATAAACATCCACAGCATGGCATCCCAGAAATCGATAGCTGCAAACTCATTGTCAACATTCATCTCCCGTGCATACTCAGCCTCGAAATATTGTATCGTCTCCACGATTCCAATCACGGCGATGAAGAGTCCTGCAATGATGAGAAAAAACACTCCGCTACGGTTGACCCACAGAACGCTGCGGTAATACCATGAGTCCACTGCCCGCACATTCCCAAGCCGATCATATCGCCTGCACTGGCCCCTTGCCCACAACACCAGGAAAACCAGCAACCCTGCGACAAGGCTAACAACGTATTCCGTTAAACTTGTCTCAATCAGCCCAGCATCATGAAATGCTGCTTCGGCACCAGGATGCAAAGGAACCGGCTGCCGACGCAGGGCATCACTCAACGGGACTAACTGGTAATGGTCTCGCCTGGCAGAAAGATCGGGCCATGCCAGCAATAATGCCTCTGTTACCGCACGCGCACTCGCTTCTGATACATGGCTTCCCATCACCAAATAGGCAGTAACAGTCAAGGTGGGGATGCTCTTCATATCAGAATTTGCGGGGCTGGTGAACTCCCCCTTTCTATAGTAGGTAAAGCGGGATCTAAGCTCTCCGATGATTTCTGACGGTATCGGAAGAACACGTATCAGTTTCCACGCATTAGAGCTAACCATCGGCAGTGCGGCGCCAGTATAAATCATCACGTCGATTTTTCCGGCAAGCAGGTCACGTACTGAGTCCGTAGTCGGCATATGCCGCGCCCTATAATCCACATCTGGTCGCAACCCAATCTCCCGCAACAGATCAAGTCCGTTACGCATACTGCCGGACTTAGGGGGGCCAAGTGCAATCACCCTGTTTCTGAGATCCCCAAGAATACGGATGTCGCTATCCTTGCGAACAATGACCTGAACATATTCCGGAAACAGAGGCACGGCGGTAGCAAAACCCTGAAAGGTCTCGTAGCCATGTTTCCCATTATAGGTGTAGTAGGCAATATCATTCTGCACGACAGCCACATCCAATGACCTTGCTTTAATCCGTTGCAAATTATCAACGCTGCCCTGAGTTACCGTGTATGCAATCTCAACACCGGAAATAAGGTGTTGCTGCTGAAGGTCGATCAGATCCTGCGCGAATTGATAGTACGAGCCAGATTCATCGGCCCCAAGGCGCAGCTGGACTTTTGCAGAATTTTCCGCTGCTGCCCATCCAGAATAGAACACAACAATCCATGCGATGAAGAAAACCCGTGCAATGTTGCGCAACCCTTTCATGTATCCCCTCTCATTTTTGCCATGGCAGCCGATTTTGTTAGCAGCCAGACAACTCTGCCCGCAAGCAAAAACCACTGCCTTGCCACCCGTTTATCGCTCTTTCACGCTACTGAAAAGCCTTATTGCAGGTACTACCCTTCTTTATCCCCAACGGCAGGAAATAGTGGTTTTTTCATCATCTAGCTGAAAAAAGCCTGTGGAAATGAAATATTATGATTCTTCTTGCCATCCTGGTGCTTGCAACTACCCTTCCGCACAATGCCCGATGTGTGGGATATCCCGTGAAGAATTGCCCCAAATCCTTTTTGCTCAGCTCACTGAGTAGTTCATTTCGTATCCATCCTCCGGCTCCAGCGCTCCATGATACTCGCCACCACTTCGTCTTTTGGTCTGGCGTACTCAACTCTGCACTCCATAACACTTTGCGTGGCACTACCGTCCACTGGCGTCTCATCCAGACGCGTGCGGATATTGAACGGCTTGGTCACCTCCCCCTGAATCAGGGTCGTGACATAGGCATGGTAGTTTGGCAGGTTCATCAGATCGGATTGCATGGCTGCCGGCCGGTACTCCTGCTCCAGTTCTTTAGCATCCTTCATTCCGACACGGAAACTGACCAGCGTGCCGACATTGCCAAGCACAGCGTCACGGATCTCCTCTGGAATCTGATGCAGGTACTGGTTCGTTAGAACCAGATTCAGATGGTACTTCCTGGCCTCCGATAACAGGGTGATGAAGCTCTCGGTTGCCAGGTTCTGGAACTCGTCCACGTAGAGGTAGAAATCCGCAAGATCAGTATTCCCCGAACGGGAGAAAGCAGCGCGCTGCAACAGACTGATCAGGATCATTCCCAGAAAGGCTGAATTCGTCTCACCCAGCTTCCCCTTGCATAGATCAACCAGCAGAATCTTTCGGCGGTTCATCAGATCTGGAAAATCAATAGTGGAGTGTTCTTGCAATACAATGTTACGAACCAGGCTATTGTAGATCAGCCTGGCAAACTTGGAGTTAACGTATGCCGCCATGTTCGGCAGTGACCAATCATTGCCGTGCATCTGTTCTGCGATATTTCGCCAAAATTCGCATACCAATACATCAGAACAACGTGAGAGCTTCTGTTCCCGATAATCCTTATCAAGAAAGACCCGCATGATATCGGCCAGTGTGGCCGTTTCGGTGGGGTCAGCCATCGCAAGCAACGCACTGTTCCTAAGGTACATTTCGAATATCGGCCCGCCTGCCTCACGCATGTTGTAGAGCTTGTCAAAGATTTCAAGCAGGTGGTTCACTGCACTGTCCTTATCGAGATCGTCCCGGTACTCCAGGACATTCAAGCCAGTGATAAAATCCTGCTTTTCCGGATTGATGTAAACCACATCCTCAATGCGGTCCCGTGGAATGCGCGGCAGAATCTGATCGATCAACTCACCATGCGGATCCAGAACACCCACACCCTCACCGTTACGGATATCCTGCATAATCATATTCAGCAGCAATGAAGACTTCCCCGTACCGGTCTGCCCGACAATATAAGCATGG